>DASZJB010000145.1:0-9462 GCA_035948615.1 Candidatus Dormiibacterota bacterium | reverse complement strand
CTCGCGCCGGCGTAGTTCGCGCGTCGCCTCAAAGCCGTCCATCTCGGCCATCTGGCAGGCCACAACCGTGATGAGAATGACGATGACAATCACGCAGCGACCTCCGGGATCGTAAGCGGCTTTGCATGCCGGGACACGCGCCGATTCCCCGAGCATATGTGCGTTGTCCGGCACGCTGCGACCCGTAACCGAACGCAAACACGTGAGCAGTGTCGGAGCAGTGAGCTTCCAGCTAGATGGTGATCATCGCTCGGCACAAGCCAGTGAACGCGATGGGGCACACCGCACGGTTGCCCACACCGCGAGCACTGCCAGGAGGTCCGTCATTCCACTTCCGCGGCGCCAAAGCTGCGCCATGCGGAGGGCGGGGGTCGGTTCGACAGCGCACATACCAGAACGTTGTTCCGCACTGTCACAACTGTCACATCACCCGGCGCACACCAGCTGATCCATGACCGTGGCCTCATCCGGCCGTGATCAGCACCACCGCGACCACCGCTGCGCCGACCCCCGCGAACTGTGTCGTGCGCAGCCGCTCGCCGAGCACAACCACCGAGCAGAGCACCGTCGAGACCGGATACAGGGAGACGAGCACCGCGACGATGCTCAGCAGGCCACCGTGCACCGCGAGCAGGTACAGAGCGTTGGCGGTCACGTCGAGCAGGCCTGCGCCGACGACCACGAGCGGGTGCGCGGCGCCGAAGCTCGGTGCCCTGCGCCTTGCTCCTGAGACCGCGAGCAGCGTCGCCACCGACGCGCCTCGGGCTGCCACGAGCGGCCAGAGGTTTGCTCCCATCGACGTTTTCGCGATGGCGACGTAGAACAGCCCGAAGCCGATCCCGGCGCCGATCGCGAGCAGCAGCGTGCCACGACCGAGACGTGCGCTCCGGCTCCCGCCACCGCTGAGCAGCGCGACAGCCACCACCGCCACGAGGATACCCGCGTACTGGACGACCGCAGGACGCTCACCGCTTCCGACACCAACCGCGATCGGCACGACCACGGCGACCACACCAGTGATGGGGGCGACCAGGGACATGGCACCCGAGGCGAGCCCCCCATAGAGCATGGCGACCCCGGCCGCGCCCGCCAACCCCGCGAGCGCACCGTAGCCGAGGTCGGCGCCGCTCGGGCTACCGCCGATCGCGAAAGCCACGCACAGCATGCCGACCAGCCCGACGCCCTGGGAGATCAGCAGGACCGACAGCAGCGAAGCGGCGCGGTTGGCGAGTCCGCCCAGGAAATCTCCGCAGCCCCAGAACGCCGCCGCGCCGAGCGCGAGTGCGATGCTCAGGCGGTTGTCACCGACGCGGCCGCCTGCAGTCCCAGCTCCTCAACCGAAACCTCGCGCATGCGGTACTTCTGCACCTTCCCGGTCACGGTCATCGGAAAGGACTCAACAAACTTCCAGTAACGCGGAATCTTGTTGGTCGCGATGCGGCCGCGGCAGAACGCCTCGAGCGATTCGGCGGTCGGCGTCGCACCCTCTTTTGGCCTCACCCAGGCCATCACCTCTTCCCCGTAGCGCTCGGAGGGAACCCCGATGACCTGCACATCGCTGATGTCCGGGTGGGCGTAAAGGAACTCCTCGATCTCGCGCGGATAGATGTTCTCCCCGCCGCGAATGATCATGTCCTTGATGCGCCCGACGATGTTCACGTAGCCCGCGTCGTCCATGGTCGCGAGGTCCCCGGTGTGCATCCAGTGCGCGGCGTCGATCGCACCGGCGGTGGCGGCATCGTTGTTCCAGTATCCGAGCATGACGCTGTAGCCGCGGGTGCAGAGCTCGCCGGAATCCCCACATTGCACGACTCGGTCTGTCTCGGGATCGACGATCTTGACCTCGACGTGCGGATGCACCCGCCCCACCGTCCCCACCCGCTTCTCGAGCGGGTCATCAAGCGCGCTCTGTGTGGACACCGGCGACGTCTCGGTCATGCCATAGCAGATGGTCACCTCACGCATGTTCATGCGTGACTGGACCTTCTTCATCACCTCGATCGGGCAGGGTGACCCGGCCATGATTCCGGTGCGCAGCCGGCTCAGATCGTGCTGGTCGAACCGCGGATGCTCGAGTTCCGCGATGAACATGGTGGGCACGCCGTAGAGCGAGGTGCAGCGTTCCTGCTCCGTGATCCGGAGGACGGCGTCCGCGTCGAACGCCTCCCCGGGAACCACGATGCACGCTCCGTGCGTCGTGCACGCGAGGTTGCCCAGAACCATGCCGAAGCAGTGATAGAACGGCACCGGGATGCAGACGCGATCGTCGGATGTGTACCTGACCGTCTCGCCGACGAAGAACCCGTTGTTGAGGATGTTGTGATGAGACAGCGTCGCGCCCTTCGGGAATCCTGTGGTTCCCGAGGTGTACTGAATGTTGATGGGGTCGTCGAATTGCAGGCTGGTCTCGACCGCGGACAGCTCGTCGTCGGGGATCCGAGCGCCGTCTCGGAGCAGCGAGCCCCACCCGTCCTCGAGCACGAGCGCCTCGCGAAGCTCGGGGCAGGCACCCTTCACCTCGCCAAGCATGCGCACGTAGTCGGTCTGACGGAAGGCCCGTGCAAGGATCAGAAAGGAGACACCGGACTGTGTGAGCGCATATTCCAGCTCGCTGGTCCGGTATGCCGGGTTGATGTTCACGAGGATCGCGCCGATTCGGGCGGTGGCATATTGGATGACCACCCATTCAAAGCGATTCGGAGACCAGATCCCAACCCGATCGCCTGCTCCGACGCCGCGAGCGATCAGACCGCCCGCCGCGAGTGACGTCTGATCCCAGAGCTGGCGGTAGGTCGCACGATAGTCCTGGTGCGGGACGACAAGCGCCTCGCGCTCACCGTGCCGCCCGACGGTCCGCCGCAGATTCTCACCGATCGTCTCGCCGAGCAGCGCTCGTGAACTGGGACCGGATGCGTACGAGAGCATGCCGTCTCGACCTCCTCGTCACCCGTTGGCACCGTCAGTGCGCGGCGCACAGCGCAACGATACGGCCCGAGCCGCCGCCACGTCAGGGGCGCCGTCCTACGACCCCGGCGGTGAGCTTTCCTGCAGGCAAGCGGCCGCGAACTCAGCCATTGACTGGAAGGTCCAGTCAGGTGTCACCGCAATGCCGGGCGGCGGCGTCGCGCCCCAGCCCGAGCGCGCTCCACGCCGGTCGATCCAGACAGAGGGAAGACCAAGGCGCTTCGCCGGCACGTGGTCGTGAAAAAGGCTCTGGGCCACGTGCAGCAACCGTCCGTCCGCGACCCCGAGCGCACGTACGGTACTGATCAGGATCTCGAAGTTGCGTATCGACGGTTTGTACGATCCGACGTCCTGCGCGGTGATGATCGCGTCGAACCGAACGCCGAGGCGCGCGTTGCTGCCGGCAAACGACTCGCGGTCGACGTTGGAAAGGATGATGAGCTTGTAGCGTTCGGACAGCGCGGCAAGCGCATCCTGGGAGTCGGGGAATGCCGGCCACTGCGCAACTGACGTGGCGAGACGCCGGCCCTCCTCCCGGCTGACGTCGACGCCGAGTTCCGCGCCCAGGGTTCGCAGCGCGGCGGCAAGGATCTCCGGGTAGAGGGCGCCAGGAGTTTCTTCCTCATGACGCGCCTCGGCAGCGGCATATCGCTCGAGCAGTTCCCCGGTGCTGACCGCGAGGCGATGTTCACGCGCCCAGGGCGTGAGGACTGCGGCAAGGCCCGCTTCCCAGTCGATCAGGGTGCCGTAGCAGTCAAAGCTCAAGGCTTCGAAGTCAGTGAGCTTCACGTTCGTGCCGCCCCGTCACCGGGAGGGATGACATGCATCTCCGCAGAGTACGTGACCGAGCCCTGCGGTCATCGCCGGCGGCACGCCGTCTCGCACCGCCGGCTGACACGGTAGTCTTCGCCCGGTGGAACGGTTCGACGACGGGCCCGCGTACCTCGGCCCGACGACCTTCTGCAGGGTTCCCCTTCTGAGCAGCATCGAGCAGCTCGACGATGTGCACCCGGACGTCGCCATCGTCGGCGCCCCGTGGGACGACGGGGTCACCTACCGGCCCGGCGCACGCTTCGGTCCCCGGGCCGTCAGGACGGCGTCGTATCAGAGCGCCGAGTGGCATATCGAACTCGAGGTTGCCCCGCTCGAGGAGCTGCGCGTCATCGACTACGGCGACGCGCGCTGCCTGCCCGGTATGGCCGAGATCTCGCACACAGCCATTCGGCAGCGCGTCGGTGAGGTGGCCACGCGAAATATCACTCCGATGGTGATCGGTGGCGACCACTCGATCACGTGGCCGTCGGCGACCGCGGTGGCGGCAGCGCACCCGCCCGGAAGCGTCGGCATCGTGCACTTCGACGCCCACGCGGACACCGGTGAGAGCTCATGGGGCAACCTGTATTCGCACGGCTCGCCGATGCGGCGTCTCATCGAGTCGGGCGTCATCCCGGGACGCAATTTCGTCCAGGTGGGTCTGCGTGGCTACTGGCCGCCGAAGGACGTGTTCGAGTGGATGCGTCAACAGGGTATGCGCTGGCATCTCATGGGTGAGCTTCGCGATCGCGGTGTGGCGCCGGTCATCGAAGAGGCGATCAATGAAGCGCTCGACGGTCCGGCTCACATCTATCTCTCGGTCGACATCGACGTGCTCGACCCGGGCTTCGCGCCCGGAACCGGAACGCCGGAGCCCGGCGGTATGCAGCCGGTCGATCTGCTCCGCGCCATTCGCCAGATCGTCATGCGCACCGATGTGGTTGCGATGGATGTCGTCGAGGTGTCACCCCCCTACGACTGGGCTGAGCTCACCTCCCAGAACGCGCATCGCTGCCTGCTCGAGGCCATCTCAGCGCTCGCCGTCAAGCGTCGCGACGGCGCGAGCTCGAAGGGCTGACCGGCCGGGGAGGCCAAGCGCGAGTGGCAGCCCGAACATGCTGATGACCGCCAGCGCAACGAACGGAAGGTATGAGTTGCCCATCACCGCCTGGATCACGAGCACGAGCACGACGCCGCCGAGGTTGCCGGACATCAGCAGGAAACCTGCGGCCGCTCCCTCACGAGCATTTCCGGCGTGAATCGCCGACCAGTCGAGGACGACCGGTAGACAGGCCATGATCGCAAACCCGGTGGCGAAGAGCCATATCCCGAGCCACACGACCTCGTGGCGCACGTCGGTCGCGATAAAGGCCACCGCGCTGAAGGCGAGCGCGACCACCAGCATCGAGCGTCGCTGGTCGCGTGCGGCAACGATCGAGGGCAGCGCTGCGGCGCCCACGATGCCACCGGCGGTGAGCACTGCGATCAGGTTGCCGGCGGCACCGCCCTCACCGAAATTCGCGAGTACCGGCTGCAGCCAGGTCGCAACGGCGTTGTACACACCCATGCCGATGAAGATGAGACCGGCGAGCAGCCACATGAAGCGGTCTTTGATCAACCAGCGCATGCTCACCCTGGTTGACGACTCGTCGGGGTAGGTCGCGGGGACGCGCAGGACGACCAGCATCATCACCGCCCCGACGACGGCTGGGATGGCTTCGACCAGGACCACCAGGCCCAGCCCACCCGCAGAGAACAATGGTGCCGCCAGGAGCACCGATGCCAGGATTCCGATGAACAGGGCGACGCTGCCGATCGATATGGCGGTCGCGCGTTCCGGCTGCGGGAAATAGCGGACAGCGACCTTGGTGATGCTGTTGAGCACAAACGGCTGACCGGCTGCGATCACGACCTGGCCGGCAAGCTGCACGCCGATTGAGGACGGTGCGAGGACGCGGATGATCGCGCCACCGCCGGTGAGGAGCGCGCCCACCGAGAGGGCATGGGCGAATCGCGTATCGAGCCACCGACCGGCCGGCAGCGCGAGCACCACATAGATGAACGGGAAGATCGCCGCGAGGTCGCCGACGGTTCCAACATCAACGTGCAGCACGCGCGCGGAATCGGTGTCGATCGCAGCGAAGGTGAGCCACAGGAGTTGGGTGGATGCGGCGAGCAGCGCGTACACGGACAGGATCGCCCAGCGCATCGCCGGCGCACGGACCGCGGTCGCGCTCACGCGTTCAACCTCGCATACACCCCGTGAAGGCGATGGTACAGGCGACGGTATTCGGCGTACATCGGTGCATACACCTTTCGCGTTTGCGGGTCTGGATCGAATGTGGCATCCACGCGGACGCGGGCGGCGGCTCCCGCCAGGTCGATGTTGCCGAGGCTCATCGACGCGAACAATGCGGCGCCGCGAAGGTTCGCGTACATCGGCTCGACGACGCGTTCGATGCGCCGGTTGAGGATGTCGGCGTGTATCTGACACCACAGATCGGAGATCGCACCCCCGCCGAGGATGCGCAGCACCGGCATCGGGCGCCTGACGAAGCGCTCCACCGAGTCGAGCAGCCACCGCGCGTTGAACGCCACACCCTCGAGCACGGCGCGCACCAGGTGCGAGCGGTCGGTGGTCATGGAGATGTTGAGGAACGCCGCACGCAGCGTCCGGTCATCGACCGGGCTGCGCTCCCCATTGAGCCACGGCGTGAAGAGCACGCCTCCCGACCCGGCCGGTGCACTCGAAGCGAGCACGGTCAAGCGCTTGTAACGAGCGTCGCTGGACGCATCGGGCTCGTTGCTGGAATCAATCGAATCTCGCATCCATTGCAGACACACGCCAGCGGTCTCGTGGTTGTTGGCGACGAGATATAAGCCGGCATCGATGCCGGGTACTGACGCGATCTGGTGGAAGACATCGGTTCGCTTGAATGGAACCGCGCAACCGATCCAGGCGCTGGTGCTGATGGTGATGTGGCCGGCGTATGGCGCGACCGCGCCGGAACCGATATACCCGGTGTGCAGATCCGGGAGGCCGGCGACGACGGGGATTTTCTGCGGAAGGCCGAGCTCTGACGCAACCGCAGTCTGCAAACCGCCAAGCACGCTGCCCGTGGGCAGGAGCTCCGGCAGCTTGGCCGCTTCGCGACCGGAGCGACGCACCAGGGCGGGTGCGTATCCGATGTCCGTACGCCCGGGCCGGTTGTCGGTGAGCCACGACAGGATCATCGACGCCGGGGTCGCAGCTCGCCTGCCGGTGAAGCGCATGCCCAGGTAGTCCAGCGGTTCGAGGAACGTCTCAACGCTCGAGTACAGCACGGGCTCGCGGCTGGAAAGGTAGAGGTGGTGACCGAGCGGGTCGGCGCCGCCCGGAGACGGTGCGCCACCGGTAAGACGGAGCCAGCGCACCAGGTTGCCCGGCGAGTAGCCGACGACGTTGATCGGACCACCGAGGCGCCGGGCAGCGAGGGCGCGCCCGCGGGTGTCCGACCAGAGCAGGCAAGGCCCGACCGCCTCACCATCTGCTCCGACCGGCACCGTCGACCCCCATTGACCGGTGATCCCGACGCCGATCGCATCGCCGGCGACGACACCGTTGCCGAGGATTTCCGCGATCCCCTGGCGGATCCCGTCCCACCAGGCGTGGGGATCCTGAACCGCACCCCCATCGTCGCTGTAGGTCGTGGCGACGGCTCGGTGGGCCACGGCGATCAGCTCGCCGGAGAGGGTGACGGCGCCCGTCTTCGGCCCCCCGGTGCCGAGATCCACCGCGAGGATCCAGGGCTCGGCCATCGGCCTCAGGGAACCACGTCGTACATCGCGTCGAGGGCGGCCGCAAACAGCATGTCGAGCGCCTCGTTGCCTTCGGGCGATCCTCCCAGGCCGTAGAGCGCGCCGCTGCGCGCCGCACCCAGGCCGGGGGTCTTGGCGTACTCCACCGATTCGCGCAGGTCTGCGAGAAACGTCTCCGCGACTCCGTCCGCGGTGTTGGGCCTTGTCACGCAGAAGTGCAGCCCGGGCGGAAGCTGCAACGCGTTGAGGCGCCAGCCCTTGCTGATCAGGAAATCGTTGACGTGGTAGATGTCGATGCCACGCCCACGGAAGGCGACGATGAAGGTCGGATCCCCGAAGACCTCGAGCTCGGGAATCGCCGCCACCCCGCTGAGGATCGTTGCCGCGGTCTCGAAGATCCGCTCGGCGATTTCGAGGTAACCCTGCTCCCCGAGACTGAGCATCGCCGCCCAGGCTGCCGCCACGATCCCGCCCGAACGGCTCCCCGACAGCCCCGGCGACATGTAGATGCCGCCCGGCCAGTCGGGATAGCTGAAGTACTGGTAGCGGCGCAGCGTGCTGTTCCTGTAGAGCAGCACCGACGTCCCCTTGAGCGCGTAGCCGAACTTGTGCGTGTCCGCCGAGATCGACGTGACTCCTGGCAACCGGAAGTCGAAAGACGGTATCGGATACCCCAGACGTTCCGCCCAGGGAAGGATGAAACCTCCCATGCATCCGTCGACGTGGAAACCGAGGTCGTGCTCGAGCGCCAGCGCCGACATCTCCTCGATGGGATCGATGAGACCATGGGGGTAATTGCCCGCCGATCCCACGATCGCCGCGGTGTTCGGCGTCACGTGGTCGCGCATCCATGCGACGTCTGCCCGCCAGTCGTCCCGCACCGGTGCCTGGATGAGGGTGATGCCGAGCATGTGAGCGGCCTTCTGCAGCGCAACGTGCGCGGTGACAGGGACGATCACCTCTGGCGCCGTGATGCCTTTCTCGATCCTGGCGCGCTCCCGGTAGACGAGCATCGGGTCGATCAGGCTCTCGGTACCGCCGAAGGTGACGACACCGCACACTTCCTCGCCGGGGTGGTGCTCGGCCACTGCGCCACCGTGCAACAGTGACGCGGTCATCGCCACGATTTCGCCCTCGAGCTTGGTGGCGCTCGGATACATGTCTCGCTGCAGGACGTTGGCGTGGGCGAAGAGGCCGTACACCTCGGTCAGGAACCGGTAATGGTCGTGGTCACCGTGATAGATCGAGCCCGACACACGACCGGCGTTTCCCATCCGGTCCTCCTCCTCGGCCATGGCGCCAAGCTCTGCCAGGATGCTGTCGCGAGAACGCGGCTCGGCCGGGATTTGATGATTCGCCTCGAAACGGTCGCGATACGGGTGGAAGTCGATCAGCGCCGCGAAGTCCTGCGAGTCCTCGGATTCCTTGGCCAAGTCGTGTTCCTCCATCGACGCCGGATTGTCGTCGAAGGACGGTGACGGGCGCAGAGACCCCGGCACGTCTATGCTCGCCGGCGATGGCTGATGACGTGGTCCTCGTCGAGGCGGGAGGCCGAGAGATCCCGATCACCAACCCGGGCAAGGTCTACTTCAACGAGCGTGGGGAGACCAAGCTCGATCTGGTTCAGTACTACCGGGCGATCGAGGATCCGTTGCTCCGTGCCATGGGTGGGCGCCCGGTGCTGCTGCAGCGGTTCCCCAACGGGGCGAGCGGCCCCTCGTTCTTCCAGAAGCGCGTCCCCGATACTCGGCCCGACTGGCTGGAGACCACGATCGTGAGCACCCCCAACGGGACGACCTCGCGGGCCCTGGTCGCCGCCGACCTTGCTCATGTTCTCTGGGCGGTGAACCTGGGATGCCTCGGGTTTCACGTCTGGCCATCGCAGGC
>DASZJB010000144.1:0-6051 GCA_035948615.1 Candidatus Dormiibacterota bacterium | reverse complement strand
AACGCTTTCGCCCTCGCTGCGTAAGCAGTAGAGACGTAAGCCCCGGGACTTAGATCCCGGGTGTCGTCCCGGTCAATCCGGCGGATCGGGGTACGGCATTACATAAACCGGATTGCCGCTCCAGGGGCGCCGCGGCCCTGGAGCGGGACATGCACCGCGGCTGGCTGAAGCGGATCCCGTCAGGAGGAGCCGCCGGGCAAGATCAAATTCCTGGACACGCTCGTAGAGATCTCGGGGGATTCTGCTTCGGACGCGAGTTCAATTCTCGCCACCTCCACCAGGCCGGACCTGGAGCAGCTACTTGATTGCCGCTTCGATCGATCCCTGGTGCTGCTTCAGATGCCCGATCAGCACCCTCTCGACGCGCGCTGCGGCCGACATCGGTCCGGCCGGTGTGCTCCGCTCGATGTCGAGCTGATCATCCGGGATGGATCGCACCGCATTGGCGATCCGGCCCTTGCTCGCCCGCAGGAGTCGCAGCACCTCGTCCTTCGTCACGCCGGCGTGCGACCTGGCGTGCTCTGCGTTGACGGCGCGCTGGTTGATCGGCGCCAGAGGTCCACCAGCGAGCATCGTCTGAATCCGCTCGGTGATGTAGTCGCCGTTGGTTGCGACGTGGTGGGCGATGACGCCGACCGGCCGGCCCTCATCCTCGTCGTTGATTCGCTGGGGGAAGTTCTTGCCGGCGAGGTGCCACTGCTCGTCGTTCAAAGACTCGACCAGGCGGATGAACTCGTCCTGGGCGGCTTCGAACTGATCGGCGTACTGCTCCGAGCGGACATGGTTTGGGGCTGCCACTGCCACATTGAATCAGTTCTTGGAATTAACGGGTCGGTCAGGTGGGTATGAAGCCCGTGATGAGTACAAGCTTTCAAGACTTCAACCGCAACTTGATCAAGGACGTTCGGGCCAACGGAAAGGCGACCTCCGGCCCATTCGAAGGCCGCCACGTGCTGATCCTCACGACCAAAGGAGCCAAGTCGGGCGAGGTACGCGAGACTCCCCTCGTCTACACCCGTGACGGAGACCGCTACGTGATCGTCGCCTCCAAGGGCGGCGCACCGACTCACCCGTCGTGGTACCACAACATCGTGAAGCACCCCGAGGTGACGATCGAGCTGGGCAAGGAGACGTTCACGGCCCGCGCACACGTCGCCGAGGGAGATGAGTACGAGCGCCTTTACACCCAGCACGCCGATATCAATCCAGGCTTTCATGACTACCGTAAGAAGACGACGCGCAAGATCCCGGTGATTGTGCTCGAGCGCATCCACTAGCCTGCGGGCATGCACTTCGCCCTGGTCCACGGCGCCTATCACGGCGCGTGGTGCTGGGATCTCGTGCGCAAAGAGCTCGAGCGGGACGGCCATTCGACCAGCGCGGTCGACCTCCCCAGCGACGATCCAGACGCCGGCGCGGAGAGGTATGCAAACGTGGTCGTTCAGGCGATTCCAGAAGGAGCGGGCGTCGTCCTGGTCGGCCACTCGTTGGGCGGACTCACGATTCCCGTCGCCGCCTCGATGGCGCCAACCCTCATGACCGTCTACCTGTGCGCCCTGGTTCCCGTGCCAGGTCTCAGCTTCGATGCTCAGCAGGTCGAGATCGGGACCGGGTTCCGACCTGCCGAACCTGCGGTCGGGCACGAAGACGGAAGCGCCTCGTGGCCGAATGCGGGGGCGATCGAGGTCTTCTACCACGACTGCGATCCTCAGATCGCCGGCGACGCCGCCGCCCATCTTCGAAGGCAGTTCTGGCGCGTGACACAGGAGGTCACGCCGCTCCGCGAATGGCCCGCGACGCGTTCGGCTTACATCCTCTGCACCGGTGACCGCATGGTGTCCGGTGATTACGGCAGGCGGGCCGCGCGCGACATCCTTGGAGTCGAGCCAGTCGAAATTGCGGGCGGGCACTCGCCTTTCCTGTCGCGTCCGCGAGAGCTGGCCGATGTTCTCGAGCGGGTGACTTCCGGTTAGCAGAACCGTGTCGCTCCGCCAGCTCAATCGCTGGACGCTCGCGCGCCAGATGCTGCTCGAGCGCGCGAACCTCGATGCGGTGACTGCTATCGAGCGGCTCGCCGGCATGCAGGCTCAGTACTCCCCGTCGCCGTACATCGGCCTGTGGTCGAGGGTTCGGGATTTCAAACGCGAGGAGCTGGAGAAGGCGCTGTCGGCGCACCTTGTCTACAAGGCAACGCTGATGCGCGGAACGCTGCACCTGGTCAGCGCGCGCCAGTTCGACCACTTCCGGATCGCCTCCAGGTTTCCGCGGCACGTGTGGTCCGAGGGACCCCGGCAGCTGACCGAGCGCGGTGTCGACGTCGAGGCGCTCCGGGAGGAGATCCTCGCCGCGATCGACTCGAGGCCTCTCAAGAAACCGGAGCTCGAGAAGATGTTCAGGCACCGCATCCCCGCGGACCTGCCGGACTGGGTCTCGTTCAGCGTCATCGTCTCGGTCGGCGCCGTGATCAACCATCACGAAGACGGGCGGTTCGGACATTTCGCGGGCAGCCGCTACCGCCGAGCACCGCTTCCGGTCGCCGACCCCGAAGACGCCATCCGGGCGGTCGTGACCTCCTATCTCGCCTCGTTCGGCCCCGCCAGCCGCGCGGACCTCGCACAGTGGCTCGGCCGTCCGGTCACTGCCTTCTCGGCCGCGCTCGACTCGCTCGACCTCGTGACCTTCGAAGCGGAGGGCGGACCAAAGCTGGTCGACCTGCGCGATGCTCCGCGTCCAGACGCCACCATCCCCGCGCCGGTCCGGTTTCTGCCGAAGTGGGACAACCTCTTGCTGGCCTATGACCGGCGCGATCGCGTGCTCCATGAGGCGATCCGCAAGGTGGTGATTCGCAAGAACGGCGACGTGCTTCCCACGTTCCTGGTCGACGGCGTCGTCGCGGGCTCGTGGGATGCACCACTGCGAGGCCGCGCCCTCATGTCGCTGACCGCGTTTGCGCCGCTTTCGGTCAGGAACCGCAAGGCGGTCGAGCGCGAAGCCGAGAGCCTCCTCGCCTGGCTCCGCCCCGACTCCGGCAACGCGGAGGTCGTGTGGAAGCCGATGTAAACCATCGAAAGCTCGGGCAAACCGGGTAACCTTCGGCCGGTGCCAGACCTGAGTCATCTGTGGCAGCGGTTCCTGCTCGCAAGCGCGCTCGTAGTGGGCCTTGCCATCGGCGCCGCGGGGACCGTTTTCGGCTACAGCAACCTGGCGTCGGTCAACGTCCACTGGTCGGTCTTCCACGTGGACGGCGTTCCTCTCTGGACGGTCGCGGTCGTCCCCCTCGCGATCGTCCTGGTCGCGGGGACCGTCTACCACTGGATGGACGGCCTTCACCACTTCAGTGAGCACATGCGCCACCGCCGGCGGGTCCACGAGCTCGAGGCCGAGTTGGCGTCTCTAAGGGCGCACCTCGACCAGGTGCTCGAGATGCCCGATCACTCGACGTCCCGGCTCCCGTCAAAGCCGATCAAAGCCGAGCCGTCGCCGGAGGTTCATGAGCCAGAGGCGCCCGCTCTGCCGGAGCCAGTTGTTCACGCGGACGCTGTTCTCGCGAATGGAACCAAGACGGCTCCTCAGCGGCCTCATCGCGCGAAGCGAGCCACCATTTCGGTGGACGCCGATGCCGCGGCGCCAACTTCCGCAGCGCACGCGACCAACGGCGGCCAGGAGACGTCGGCCACCGAATCCTCATCGAGTGCTTAGCCGCATGTCCGATCGCCGCCGGGCCGGCCGTCTGGTCGTCCCGACCGAGCAGGCCCCGGCCGACAAGGCGCTGCTCGAGCGCGACGCGATCGAAGAGCTCAGCCACCACGCCGATCCATGGCGAGTCCTCCGCATCCTCTCGGAGTTCGTCGAGGGCTTCGACGCGCTCGGCCAGGTCGGGCCGGCCGTCACGGTGTTCGGGTCCGCGCGCTCCAAGCGCGACGACCCGTACTACAAGCAGGGAATCGAGCTCGGCGCCGCGCTCGCGCGGCGTGGTTTCGCAGTCATCACGGGTGGCGGCCCCGGGATCATGGAAGCAGTCAACAAGGGCTGCCACGACGCGGGCGGCCTCTCGGTCGGCTGCAACATCGAACTTCCACAGGAGCAGTCGCTCAACAAGTACGTCGACCTGGGCGTCGAGTTCCGGTACTTCTTCGTGCGCAAGAACATGTTCGTCAAGTACGCGCGCGGGTTCGTCATCTTCCCGGGCGGGATCGGCACACTGGATGAGCTGTTCGAATCACTGACGCTCGCGCAGACCGGGAAGATCGAGCACTTTCCGATCGTGCTCTACGGCACGAGATACTGGCAGGGGCTCATCGACTGGCTCGAGGATGTCGTGCTGAAGGCCGGCGCGATCGCCGCGGACGATCTCAAGCTGCTGAGCTTCACCGACGACCCGGAGGAGGCGGCCGAGATGGCGACGCGGCCGCTCCCCGTCAAAGTCGAAGAGCCCCGCGAGCAGACAGGCGAAGGCAAGGCGGACCCGCTATAGCCGCGACGCCTCCGCTCGACCTCTTCTTCCTCACCGACGGGGGTCAGACCGCCGACGCGATCGCGCAAAGGGTCGCCTCCTTCCTCGACGGCGCCGCCTCCACGCTCGACATCGCCATCTACGACCTGCGGCTCGAGGATGCGCCTGCGAACACGCTGTTCGGCGCCTTCGACCGCGCGGTGAAGCGCGGCGTGCCGGTGCGCCTGCTCTTCAACCAGGATCACGCCCAGGCGATCCCCGTCCCTCCACCGCCGGAGATCGACTGGGCCTTCGTCGACCGGCTCAAGTCGATCGGCGTACAGATCAAGCCCGTTTCAGGAGTTCCCGACCTGATGCACCACAAGTACGTGGTGCGCGACGCCGGCACGCCGCAGGCCGGCCTCCTCTCGGGATCGATGAACTGGACCAACGACTCCTGGACACGCGAGGAGAACGTGGTGGTCACCGCATCCTCAGGAGAGCTCGCGTCCGCCTATCACGCCAACTTCGAAGAGCTCTGGCAGAAGCCCGTGGTCGCGCTGTCCGGACGGATCTCCGCAGGTTGGTCCTCGCTCGCGGACGGCACCCAGGTCCGACCTTACTTCTGTCCTGGACGGGCAGACAAGCTCGTCCACGCCATGGCGAGGTCGATTTCGACCGCGCAAAAACGGATCCGCATCTGCTCGCCGGTAATCACCTCCGGCCCGATCCTTGGCACCCTCGCCGAGGTGGTCGAGCACCCCGGCGTCAACATCGCCGGTGTGTACGATGCGACTCAGATGGACGAGGTCCAGCATCAATGGGCCCAGCAGGGCACCTCAGCATGGAAGGCCACCGCATTTCGATCAATCGTGAGTGCTGTGAGGTTCGGGGCCAAGCGATCGACGCCCTACGCGAAAGGGACGGTGCACGACTTCATGCACGCGAAGATCCTGGTCGCGGACGATTACGTCTACACCGGGAGCTTCAACCTCTCGCACAGCGGTGAGATGAACGCGGAGAACGTGATCCAGATCCACAGCCCCGGCGTCGCGGAGATTTGCGCCGCCTACATCGACCACGTGGCCGCCCGCTACGGCGGCCCGCCCCTCGTGGTGGCGTAGCTGCCCAGGAGGGCGACGGTCCTCTGGCTCGCTGCCTCGGGGGTGGCCCTCATCGCCGTGGTCTTCGTCCTGGTGGCGCCGCGCGCGCAGCCGGAGATGGGCACGCTTGTGGTCGCGGTCGCGGGCAAGACCGACGGCACGCTTCCTCGCTCGCCGCTGATGGTCCATGGCGGAGGGCGGTGGGTGGCGCTCGGCGACGTCTCCGGACCCGCTCCGGCCGCTCCCGCCGAGCGCGACCTTGCTGCGGTCTCCCTGCCCTCAGGAGCTTATGACTCCATCCGCCTGGGAGGCGACGTTCAGAGGGTGTCGATCACGATTACGGCGGGCCAGGTGGAGCCTCTTCTCCTCGGCGTCGACGCCGGCCACCTCATCGCCGGGTCGGCGTACGCCGGCAACGACGAGGTCAACCTCGGGCTCGGCGAGCTCTCGGGCAAGTTCGTGGCGATGCCGAACTACGAGCTGATAGACCAGGGAGGACAGCCGGTCGACACGGTG
>DASZJB010000143.1:0-6680 GCA_035948615.1 Candidatus Dormiibacterota bacterium | reverse complement strand
CCGCCGCCGCCGTGTACAGCGCGATGAGGTCGTCGCTGGTGACGTGCCCGATCACACGACTGTGCTTGGCGAGCCCGGCGCGAGCCAGCTCGCCGGTTACCACTCCCGCAAACGTGCCCTGATCGCCGGCGATGACCAGCTCGATGTCGTGGTCGCGCCGGACGCGACGCACCACGTCGGCGAGCAGCCCGATGCGCTTTCGAGGATCGAAGGTGCCGACGGCAAGCAGGAACGTTCGGTCCAACCGCAGCTGGTCACGAAGGCGCTCGATCGCGTCGGCGTGGGCGGGTTTGAAGACAGTCGATACGCCCTCGGGGATCACGCTGATCCGCTCCGGATCCGCTTTCGAGAAGCGGATCACATCACGCCGGGTCGACTCGGATACCGCGATCACCGCATCGGCATGACGAAGCAAGCGTAGACCGAGCACGCGCGCCCTGCGGACCCACGGGTACTCCCGGGGAAACACGAACGGGATCAGGTCGTGGACCGTGACCACAACCGGGAGTCGCGAGCGCACCGGCTGACCGAACTCGATCGCGTGGTACAGGTCGGCGTTCGATCCCCGCAGCGCATTCGCCACCAGGAGCGTGTCGGCGATCGGCTGGAGAGTCGGGTGGATGACCGGGATTCGTCGCGGCGCCGGGCGAAGCGCAATGGTCACCTCCGCGGGAGGCTCCTGGTGCGCAGAGAGCAGCAGCCTGACCTCAGGCGGGTCTGCGAGCTCGCGGAACCCGGCCAGGAGGCCGCGCTCGTAGCTTCCGATCCCGCGCACCGAGGAGGCTCCCTGGAGCGGCCGCCCGTCCATGACCACCCTCATGTCGGCCGGCTCATTGGGGAGGGCACGGCCACAGAGTCTGTCGGATAGACTGGCTCCGGTGACGATTCAAGAGCGGGACGTGATGGAACGGCTGCGCTCGCTGATCCGCGATGTCCCTGACTTCCCCCGGCCCGGGATCGTGTTCAAGGACATCACGTTGTTGCTCGGCGATCGCATGGCGTTCACCGCAGCGGTGTCGGCGCTCGCCGAGCCGTATCGCGACGCCGGTGTCGACATCGTCGCGGGCATCGAATCGCGCGGATTCATCCTCGGGGGCGCGGTGGCCGATCGCCTCGGCGCGGGTTTCGCGCTCGTCCGCAAGGAGGGGAGGCTCCCCTCGACGCGCATCTCGCAGGCGTATACCCTCGAGTACGGCGAGGCGGTCATCGAGATGCACGCCGACGCGATCAAGCCGGGGGAGCGTGTGTTGATCGTCGATGACCTGCTCGCGACCGGCGGCACCGCCGGCGCCGCCGGTGCGCTCGTCGACCGGCTCGGCGGCGATATCGTTGGATTTGCCTTTCTGATTGAGTTGAGCGCACTCGGGGGATCGGCCGCGCTCGGCGGGCGCCCATACACGGCGCTGCTGCGTACGAATACAGATGGAGGAATCGCGTGACCGATGTGCTGAAAGCGGTTGAGTCCGATGTCGCCGACCCGAGCCTGGCCGGCGAAGGGCAGCGCCTCATCGAATGGGCGGCGCGCGAGATGCCCGTCCTGCGCATCATCCGTGAGCGCTTCGTGCGTGAGCGCCCGCTCGAGGGTCTGCGTCTCGGCGCATGCCTTCACGTCACCAGCGAGACCGCAAACCTTGCCATCACGCTGAAGGCGGGTGGCGCCCACGTCAGCCTCTGTGCGAGCAATCCGCTGTCGACGCAGGACGCCGTTGCCGCTGCGCTCGCACGCCGGCACGGGATCCCGACCTTCGCCGTCAAGGGCGAGGACTCGGCGCGGTACTACTCCCACATCCAGGCTGTGCTCGATGCCCAGCCGCAGGTGACCATGGACGACGGCGCAGATCTCGTGGCGGAGCTGCACAAGGGCCGTCGCGAGCTGCTCGAGAATGTGATCGCGGGCACCGAGGAGACCACCACCGGCGTGATCCGGCTTCGCGCCATGGCGCGCGACGGCGCCTTGCGCTTTCCGATCATCGCTGTGAACGAGGCGCTCACCAAGCATCTCTTCGACAATCGGTACGGCACCGGCCAGAGCACCATCGACGGCTTGATAAGAGCCACCAATGTGCTGCTCGCGGGCAAGACCATGGTTGTCTGCGGCTACGGATGGTGCGGACGTGGCCTCGCCAGCCGCGCGATGGGCCTCGGCGCGCATGTGATCGTCACCGAGGTCGACCCCACCCGGGCGCTCGAGGCCGTGATGGACGGATACCGCGTGATGCCCCTCGCTGAAGCGGCGCCCAACGCCGACATCGTCATCACCGTGACCGGCGACATCAATGTGATCGACCGCGGCGCCATCGAGCGATTCAAGGACGGCGCGATCATCGCCAACAGTGGTCATTTCAACGATGAGATCAACCTCGCTGCCATCGACGACATGTCCGTCGAGGTCACCACGCCCCGCACCTTCGTGCAATCCCACCGGCTTCGCGACGGGCGCACCGTCCACGTGCTGGCAGAAGGCCGTCTGCTCAACCTCGCGGCCGCCGAGGGTCACCCCGCCGCGGTCATGGACATGAGCTTCGCCAACCAGGCGCTGTGCGCGGAGCACATCGCCAAGCACCACCAGGACCTGGCGCTCGCCGTCCACGACGTGCCGCTGGAGATCGACCGAGAGGTCGCGCGACTCAAGCTGCAGGCGATGGGGGTGAGCATCGACACGCTCACCGCCGAGCAGGAGAAATACCTCGCGTCGTGGGAATCGGGAACCACCTGACGGTGGCCGCGAACATCCCGTACCGTCCCGAGCTCACGGTGCTCGACAACGGTGTCAGCCTGCTCAACGCACCGTCGGCGAGTCGGAATTCCGGCGTGTTCCTCATTGTCCGGGCCGGCTCTCGCGACGAGACAGCGGAGACGTCAGGGCTCGCGCACTACCTCGAGCACATGTTCTTCAAGGGCACCGAGCGCCGCCCCACCACGAAGATCATCTCGCGCGAGATCGATCGTCTCGGCGCCAACACCAACGCGTATACCGACACCGAGGAGGTCGCGTATTTCGCCGAGGGACCGGCAACCGCGATGCTCGAGCTCGCGGACGTCATCTGCGACATGCTCAGCCGCCCACTCTTCGCAGCCGAGGAGGTCGAGCGCGAGCGCAACGTCGTGCTCCAGGAACTCTCGATGCGGCTCGCGGATCCCGACGGATGGATCTGGGACCGTCTCGGAACCGTTGCCTTCGGCGGCGACCAGCCGATGTCCTGGTCCGCGGCGGGTTTTCCTGCGGTCATCGAGAAGGCGACCCGTGAGCAGCTCACGGATTACCACCGCGCGTTCTACGCGCCCGCGTCGATGTGCCTTGTCATCGCCGGCGGCGCGACGCTCAGCCAGGATCAGGCGCTCGAGCTGCTCGCGGACATCCCACGCGGCAAGCCGCGGGGCCGTACAAAGGCCAGGTGGGGCCTGGGTGATCGCTACACGGCCAACGTCAGGCCCGTGACCGCCCAGGAGGAGCCGCAGCTGCACATGGTGTTCGCGGTCCCCGGGATCCCGTCGACCGACCCGCGACGCACCCAGCTCTCGGTGATGACCCACGTTCTCGGCGGCGGGATGTCGTCGCGACTGTTCCAGACGGTTCGGGAGCGCAACGGGCTCGTCTACAGCATCTACGCGCACCATGCCGGCTTCGACGATACCGGGCTCTTCGCGATCGCCACGGCAACCCGGCCGAAGGACGCGCGCAAGGCAACGAGCCTGGCCTTCAAGGAGTTCCGCAAGATGGCGTCGAAGCGCGTTGCCGCCGACGAGCTCGCCGCCGCGAAATCCGCGATGATCGGCCGCCTGCTGCGCTCGACGGAGACATCGATCGCAAGCGCCCGTTTCTACGGCAGCCGGTGGCGTGCCGGACTGCCGCTCGAGACGCCGGACGATCGCGCTGACGCGATCATGCGGGTGACCGCCGAGCAGGTCCAGTCGGTCGCAGAGGTGATCGCCGCCGGCATCGGAGACGTGCGCATGGCGCTGGTGGGACCGTCCGACCAGGGCGACGAGCTGCTCTCGGCCATCGAGTCGACCGCGCGCAACTGACCAAGCGTCTGTCAGGACGCGAGCAGCGCGCGCTCCAGGCTTTCAGCGACGCGCTGCAGATCATCCCTGAGAAGCCCCGGGTGGACGGGCAGCGACAGGCAGCGCGATGTGCAGTCGCGTGCGACCGGGGTGTCGTCACGATGCACGCCGGCGTGGTTGCGGTAGGCGTCATGGTCCCAGACCAGACCCGGGTAGTACACGCCGGTGTCGATCCCGTCTGACGACATCGACATCGCGACCCGGTCGCGATCGATCCCGCGCCCGAGCAGCACGGTGTACTGATGCCAGACGTGGCGTCGACCGGCGGGCACCACAGGAGTCGTGACCGCGGGGTTGGTGTGCAACAGCGATGTCAGCACCGCGGCATTGTCCTGACGCGTTCTGATGATCTCGTCCAGGTGCTCCATCTGGGGAATGGCAACCGCCGCGGCCACGTCGGTCATCCGCCAGTTTTGGCCGATCATGGCATAATCGTAGTGGGACCGCATCCCCTGGTTGCGCATGACCCGAAGCCGCTCGGCCACCAGGGAGTCGTCGGTGGTGATGCATCCGCCCTCTCCGCTGGTCACGTTCTTGGTGGCGTAGAACGAGAAGCAGCCCAGGCCGAATCCCCCTGCTGGGCGTCCGTCGACCGATGCGGCATGCGCCTGGGCTGCATCCTCGACCACGGCAAGGCCGTGCGCAGCAGCGATGGACATGAGTGGGGACATGTCGCAGGGCAGCCCGTACAGGTGCACCGGCATGATCGCCGTCGTGGCCGGCCCGACGAGTGCCGCGACCGACGCGGGGTCGATCGTGAAGTCGTCGCGGATGTCGGCGAAACGCACCGACGCCCCGCTGCGGAGGATCGCGTTGATGGTCGCCGCGAAGGTGAACGGCGACGTGATCACCTCCTGGCCGGGGCCGATATCGAGCGCCGCAAGTGCCGCGTCGAGCGCGACGGTGCCATTGGCGACCGCGACCGCATGAGCGGTGCCGGCCATCTCCGTGCAGAGCGCTTCGAAACGTTCCACCATCGGTCCCTGAGCGAGATGGCCGCTGCGCAGCACCGAGAGGACGAGGGCTTCGACCTCGAGGCCGAGCTGGGGTGCGGAGATCCGGATGCGTGGCTGCGCGGGCGCCTGGGTGACCGTCACGACAGGCTGACCTCGCCGGCGTGCCGGACCGGCCGCTGTTCGTCGGCGAGTCGCCGGCGCAGCGCCAGGAGGCCCGCGGCCATGGACACGGAGTCGCGGAGCGGGGACACCGTGGATCGCCCCGACGCGGTGTAGACGACCGGAACCTCCACCGGCGTGACGCCCTCGTGGACCGCCCACATGTTGATCTCAGCGCCAATCAGATAGTCGCCGGCCTGCAGGTGGGGGAGCAGCATCTGCGCCAGCGAGCGCTGGATGAGCACCGATCCCTGCGTGTCGATGTTCAGTCCGATCAGGCCGGCACGGAGCAGACCGAATCCGGCCGACATGGCTCGCCGGACCACCGGCGTCTCGATCTGCGATTCGCGATGCGTTTTCGATCCCATCACCAACAGAGGCCGAGGGGCCAGGCCGAGAAAGCCGTCGAGGTCCGTGAAGCCAAAGGGCAGGTCTGCCGCGGTGAGGACAAAGGTTTCGCCGCGAGCCAGCGCCATGCCCCGGCGCCACGCGAAGCCCAGCCCCTTGGCCGACGTGGTCACCCGAACCGCCACCTCCTCGCTGTCATGCGTCGTGGCCAGCGCGAGGCAGAGGGGCCCGGAACCGTCGGTCGAGCCGTTCTCGACGAGGATGATCTCCGACCCGGGGAGGTGGCCAAGGCGGGCGATCAGCAGCCGCACGGTCTTGCGAAGCTCGGCGATCTGGTTGTGGACGGGAATGATGTAGCTGACGCGCGGTTCGCTCATGAGTTCGCCTCGATGGTCGACGCGATCTCGTGGGCCGGGAGAATCGAGTTGCGTTCGGTGCACGCATCGGCGCGCCCCGAGACGAGGTCGAGGAAGTGCGCGAACTGAAGCGCCAGTGGTTCGCCGGTATGACGGACAAAGGGGATGTCGATCACCGTCTCGGCGCGGTACCCGGCGGCCTGGCCCGCGCCGACGCCCTGGGCGTGGGCCCGATGGCGGTAGACGGTCAGGTCCTGGCGGAGCAGGTCGACGTCGTAGAGAGCTGTCGACGTGGCGACGAGCTGCGAGCGCACCTTGCGCTGGCTCGCCCGGCTCGCTGAGAGCGTCGCGATCGCGCCGCCACGGAATTGCAGGAGGCAATCGGCCACCTCCAGGATCGAATCGCGGCCGGCGGTGCTGACCGCGCCGCAGACCCGCGAGGGTCGCGCTCCACCCATGTAGCAGAGGGCGAGGTCGATCTCATGGATGAGCAGATCGAAGACGACGCTCAGGGTGCTTCGAGGCGTCTCCGGAGAGTGGCGGAGTCCGACGATGTGCACGGGTTCCTCGTCGAGCAGGCTGCGCATGGTGGCGACCACCGGGTTGAATCGCTCGACGAAGCCACACATCAGGGGCACGCCCCGGCGCTCCGCGCAGGCGACCAGCGCCCTGCTGGTCTCGAGGTCGGGTGTTACCGGCTTCTCGACGAGGATCGGCTTGCCGAGCTCGAGCAACACGCGAGCCGCCTGCGCATGGAACGCGGTGGGGGTCGCGATGACCGCCGCGTCGCACCCGG
>DASZJB010000142.1:0-9960 GCA_035948615.1 Candidatus Dormiibacterota bacterium | reverse complement strand
AGATGTGGTACTGGCCGGGTGCTTCACCGCTGAGCTCGAAGGCGTAGACGGCATTCATCCCAGCCGTCTTGGCAGGATCGGCGGTGATGCGGGAATTGATCTCGCCGAAGATTTCGGCCGGAGTGGACGGCATCGCTGGTGCTCCTTGCAGATGATCTGGATGTAGCCGGCAACGCGCCGGACTTGATTGCAGTCTACCGAGTGGAGGGAAGCCCCGGGCTGAGATCCGAGCTCGGCCTCCGGCCCCTGAGAGTTGGCTGAGACATCGCCTGGAGGCTCATCGACCCAGGGCAATTCTCAGATCGGATGCCGAGACTCGCCTCCCATGGGCAACGCGAACCTCAAGCTCAGCCGCCGCCAGGTCCTCGGGGTCGCCGCGGGCGGTGTTGTCGGCGCGGTGGGCTTCCGCTACCTCACCCTGCAACTGCCTGGCGCTGGGCAGCCGGTCGCCTCCGCGGCCGGAGCCGGCGGTGCCTGGGCGAGCCCTCTGAGCACGCGGGCCGGTCTCGCCGCCCACCTGCTGCGCAGGGCGACCTTCGGGTACACCGCCGCCGAGCTGGACTCGGCCGCGTCGATGTCCTACCCCGACCTGGTGGACCTGGTGGTCAACCAGCAGGCGCAACCGCTGCCACAGGTGGCCGACGCCACCAACTACCAGGCAGTGGTTCGCGCCTGGTACGAGCACATGGCGACGACGACGGCGCAATTCCCGGAGCGCATGACGCTGTTCTGGCACGGGCTGCTCACCAGCGACTACCGGAAGGCGGCGCGCCTGCCCTTCGTCCTCCAGCAGAACGAGCTCTACCGAGCGACTGGACGGAGCGACTTCCGAACGCTGGTCAACGCTGTGACCCTCGACCCGCTGATGATTCGCTACCTCGATCTCGAGGAGAGCACCGCATCCGCCCCCAACGAGAACTACAGCCGGGAGCTCATGGAGCTCTTCACCCTTGGCGTCGGCAACTACACCGAAACCGACGTCCGCGAGGGAGCCCGGGCCTTCTCGGGCATCCGCACGGTTCTCGTCGATGCCAACGGGCAGCGGATCCAGCCACCAAAGCTCAAGGGCTCGACGCCGGCGGCGTACGTGCAAGCGCTGCAGCAGCTCATCTCCCAGGGGGCGACCTTCAAGGGAGTCCTCGCCCGCGCCCAGCATGACGATGGAGCCAAGACATTCCTGGGGCACACCGGCAACATCGATCCGGCCCAGGCACTCGACATCGTCCTGTCGCAACCCGCCTGCGCTACGCACATTGCCCGCCTTGCGCTCGTGCAGTTCTGTACTCCGGCGCCGTCCACGTCGCTCATCGACAGCGTGGCCACGCAGTTTCGCAACAGCAACTACGACATCAAGACGCTGATGCGCGCCATCTTCACCAATCAGGCATTCACCTCCCCCGATGCGTATCGATCGCTGGTGCGCGGTCCCGCCGAGTACATGGTCGCAACCATGCGCGCGCTGGGCTCGCCGAGCCTGGCGGCGATGTGCGTGCCGTCGGGGGCCGCCATGGATCAGATCCTCTACGACATGCCGACGGTTGCGGGCTGGCCGTCCAATCAGGGATGGGTCTCGTCCGGAGCGTGGTTGGCGCGCCTGAATTTTGCCGCCGCCGTGGTCGTCGCGCAGCGCGGCTTCCCCGACCCGGTCGACGCGGTCCACACCCAACTCGACGGCGTGGTGGGACCGGACACGGCGGCCGTCTTCAACGCGAGCCAGAGCGACGGCGACCGCTGGTACGCGCTCCTCGCCAGCCCGGAGTTTCAGCTCAAGTGAGGCAAACCACATGATCACTCGGCGCGATTTCATTGTGAGCGGGATCACCGCAACCGGCGTCGGCATCATCGTGCCACCGGTCTTTGCCAAGTCGGTGTTCGCTGCCACCATCGAGGATGTCCACAACGACAACGTGCTCGTCATCCTCCAGCTCGGCGGAGGCAACGACGGGCTCAACACGGTGATCCCCCACGCAGACCCGGCATACCTTCAGGCGCGGCCGACGATCGGGATCCCGGCCGACAAGGTGTTGCCGCTCAACGCGGCGATCGGGCTCAACCCGGTGTTGCCCGGGATGAAGAAGCTCTTCGACGCCGGCGAGGTCGCGATCGTCCAGGGAGTCGGCTATCCGAATCCCGTCTACTCGCATTTCGAAGGGTTGTACATCTGGGAACACGCTGACCCGAGCATGCAGCAGACCGAAGGATGGCTTGGGAAGCTGCTGGCAAGTCAGCTCGACAGCCAGGGACATCCGTTGACCGGCTGCGCTCTCGGGCAGGCAAGCACGCCGTCCGAGTTGCTCGCCCAGAACGCGACCGTGAGCGTCATCGATTCGGTCCCCGCGTACCAGGTTCAGGGTGGCGCTGGACGCCGGGTCGCCGCGCCCGCGCTCTACCGGAAGACGCCGGGTGTTTACGGCGCGCTGTTCGACCAGGCACTGACGACCGCGGAGTACGGGATCGCCGCACTCGGCGATTCGCAGAGCCGGTACACACCGTCGGTCAGCTACACACCGCAGAGCACGGTGTACGGCAGCAAGAACAGTCTCGCGACCTCGCTCCAGCTGACCGCCGAGATGATCGTGACCCAGCCGAGCGTGAAGATTTGTCACGTCGTCCTCGGTGGGTTCGACACCCACCAGGACGAGGACACACGCCAGAACGCCCTGCTCGCCTACGTCGACAGCGCGGTCAGCGCGTTCATGCAGGACATCGCCAACCACGGAATGGCCGATCGAGTCGTGCTCATGACCTGGTCGGAATTCGGGAGGCGCGTCGTTGAGAACGGCGGCAACGGCACCGACCACGGCGCCGCGGCGCCGGTCTTCGTTGTGGGAAAGCCGGTCAAAGGTGGTGTTTTCGGTGAGCAGCCGTCGCTGACGAAGACCGTCGACTCGGGGAATCTCCAGTACAACGTCGACTTTCGCAGCGTGTATCAGACGCTCATCCGCGACTGGCTCAAGGCGGATCCGACCGCTGTGCTCGGAGCGTCGTTTCCCGAGCTCCCGATCATTCAGACCGCCTAGCCATGACCCTCAGCACGCGCGCACTCAAGGCGTTCAGCGCCGTGGGAGCTGTCGCAGTGTGCAGTGCAAGCGGCGTGCTGGTCGCCAGCGATCCCAAGCCCGCAACCGCGCCGTTGCGCCCTCCGGTGAGCGGCGCGTCGTCGAGCGCATCGGCGCTTGTGATCCCGCCCTCGTGCGGCGGAGCGAGCGTCGCGACCGGGGGTTCCATGACGGCATTGGATCCGTCGCTGGTTCCCATCGTGCAGCAGTTACAGGCGGCCACAGCCGGCGAGCGTCGAGCGATCCTCGGGTCGCTGACCCCCTCGCAACGTCTCGAGGTCGAAGCGTATGTCCGGGGTTTGCGCAGGACGGCCTCAGGTGCATCCGGGGTCTGCGCCGGCTCCGGTGGCACCGTGGCGGGAGGATCGATCGCGCCGTCGGTTGTCGAGGCGCCGGCCCCGGCACAACCGCTCATCAACACCTACGTCTCGTGAGCACCATCAGGGACGGCACCACCCGTCATGTGTTCACCGCGTTCGGCGGCGCGCGCTGCGAGGTCATCGTTTGCGCCGCGGACGACAGCGCCGTTTCGGCGGTCGTCGCGGATACATACGCTTTCGAGCGGCGGCTCACGAGATTCGACGCCCGCAGCGAGTTGTCGGGTTTCAATGCGGCCTCGGGGGCTCGAGTGGCGGTGTCCGCGCTCCTGGGCGAACTCCTGCGCGTCTGCCTCGACGCCTACGCGATGAGCGACGGCATGGTCAACGCGGCCTGCCTTCCAGCGCTCATCGACGCGGGGTACGACCGATCCATCCGCGAGGTGCGGCGCCGGCCGGCGCTTCCATCACGGGGTTCACCGAGCGACGCGGTGCCGCCGCTGCCGAACGTGCTCGAGGTCGGGGAGGGGTGGGCACGCCTCGCCACCGGCTGCGCCATCGATCTCGGTGGCGTCGGCAAGGGGTGGCTCGCCGATCGGCTTGCCGAGCGCTTCGAGAATGCGGTGGTCAATCTCGGGGGTGACCTCCGCGCCCAGGGCCACGGGCCCGACGCCGCCGGATGGGTCGTGTCGCTCTGCGACGGCCGCCTCGTGACCATCCGGAACGCCGGCGTGGCAACTTCGGGAACATCGGGCCGACGGTGGCCCGGAGGGCATCACCTCATCGACACACGCACAGCGGCCCCGGCGGATTCGGACATCCAGGCTGTTTCGGTCGTCGCCGAGAGTGCGTTGCGTGCCGAGATCCTCGCCAAGGCTGCCTGCGTGACGGGGTCAGCGGCAGCGGATGCATGGCTCCGGGCACGCGGCTCGATGTGCCACGCAATGCAGCCGGCGAGCGGTGCTCGGGCAGCGTGACATGAGCGCTGACCTCATGCTCTGGTACGCCGCGCGCGCCGCCGCGCTGGCGGCGTTCTTCGTCCTCGCGGCTTCGCTGCTCACCGGGACGGCGATCCGCACGGCGCTGCTCGCCCCACTGGCGCGGAATCGTGCGGTGGTTGCTGTGCATGGGTTTCTCACCTGGTTCTGGCTGCCACTCGTGGCCGTGCACATGACCTCACTTCTGCTCGACGCCACCTCCCGGATCACCCCCGTCGACCTGCTCGTGCCGTTTCGCGTCAACGAGGGCGCGGATTCGCAACTCGCCATCGGTCTCGGCACCATCGGCTTGCTCCTGCTCGTCCTGATCGCCGCGACGTCGGCGCTCCGGCGCTCGATGCGCCCCGCGCTCTGGCGATGGATCCATCGCCTCACCTATCCGATGTTCGTGGTGTTCCTGATCCACGCACAGCTGGCAGGAACTGACTTCAGCCAGGTGGCGATCAGCCTGGCGGCGTGGGCAACGCTCGGCGGGCTGGTGGCTCTGGCATTGCTCCGCGCCGCCGGAGGTCGGATGACCAGCGACCCCGTGGTGTAGCAGTCTCTTCAGGCGGGTACACTCGCGGCATGTTGTCCTGGATGTGGGTGATCTGGCTGGTGGCCGGCTTGGTCCTCCTGGGAATGGAAGTCCACACTCAGGCGTTCTATGCGCTCTTCCTCGCGCTCGGTTCGTTTGCCGCGACCATCGTCGCGGTCTTTCCCACCCAGGTGTGGCTGCAGGCCGTCGTCGGCGCCGCAGTCGCGATCGTCGGGACCATGGCGGTTCGGCCGACCCTGGCTCGCCTTTCGGCTCGCCATCTCGGCCCCAAACTGACCATGCCGGGTTCGTCCGACAATCTCGTCGGCCAGGCCGCGTTGACCCTCGAGCCCGTCGGCGACGAGAACCACCCGGGCCATGCGCGTCTCTTCAACGAGCGCTGGCTCGCGGTGACCACCAACCCCGGCGGCGTCCCTGCACATCAGCAGGTCACCGTCGTCGAAGTGCGCGGCACCACCCTCGTGGTCGCGCCCCCCAAGGGAGGCTGACTCAGTGGACAACAGTGGTCTGGTCACCGCGATCATCGTCGTCGTCCTGCTCATCGTGGTGGCAATTCTCATCGGCGGCGCCGTCCGCGTCGTGCCCCAGGGATTCGCGGGTGTGGTCACGCGTTTTGGACGCTTTCGGCGGGAATCCCAAGCCGGTCTGACGATCATCACGCCGTTCATCGACAAGCTGCTTCGGGTCGACATGCGCGAGACCCCGCGCACCGGTGACCGGCAAGACGTGATCACTCGCGACAACGTCGCCGTCGCGGTGAACGCGACGATCTTCAGCCAGGTCATCGAGCCACGCGCCGCACTGTTCAACGTCTCCGACTACCTGGTCGCGATCGATCAGCAGGCCCGGACCACGCTCCGTAACGCGTTCGGCAACGTCAGCCTCGACGAGGCGCTCTCTTCGCGCGAGCAGATCAACGCGGCGATGCAGCAGCAGATGGAGCAGGTCACCGACAAGTGGGGCATCCGGATCAACCGTATCGAGATCGTGGATATCTCCCCGCCGGTACAGATCCTCCAGGCGATGGCGCTGCAGAAGCAGGCCGATCAGGAGAAGCGCGCGCGGATCCTGCAGTCGGAAGGACAGCAGCAATCGGCGGTGAACATCGCTGACGGTAACCGCCAGGCGGCGATCAAGCAGGCGGAGGGCGAGCGGCAGGCGGCCATCCTTCGCGCTGAAGGCAACCGGCAGGCGGCGATCCTGGAGGCAGAGGGCCGCGCTCAGGCAATCTCGACCGTGTACGGCTCGATCAAGGCCGCCGCGCCCGACCCGACCCTGGTCGCGATCCTCCAGCTCGACACCCTTACGAAGTTCGCGGAGAGCCCCAACGCCAAGCTGGTCGTCCCCGCCGAGACGTCCGGACTGCTTGGGGCGGCGCAGGTGCTTCGCAGCGTGCTCGGTGACGCGCCCGGCCTGGAGCCCCCGACCATCGTCGCCGTACCTCCGACCAGCAGCTGAGCCGAGTCTCCCCGGTGGCCGAGCAGAGTTCGCTCTTCGGCGCAGCGCCTGGCAGTGCAACGGAATCGCCCGAGGCGGCGGTGCAGGCACCGCTCGCTACCCGGATGCGCCCGCGGACGTTCGATGAGTTCGTCGGACAGCATCGCGCCATCGGTGCGGGCACCGTGCTCCGGCGAGCGGTCGATGCCGGCGAGGCGCCGTCACTCATCCTCTGGGGGCCACCCGGAAGCGGCAAGACAACTCTCGCCGCGCTGATCGCGGGAGCAACCAACGCCAGCTTCGAAGCGGTGAGCGCGACCAGTGCCGGAGTGGCGGATCTGCGCAAGGTGGTTGAACGGGCGCGTGAACGCCTCCGCACGGGAAGGCGAACCATCCTGTTCATCGACGAGATCCATCGGTTCAACAAGGGCCAGCAGGACGCCGTGCTGCCCCACGTCGAGAACGCGACGGTGACACTGCTTGGCGCCACCACCGAGAATCCGTCGTTCGAGGTCAACGCGGCGCTGCTGTCGCGAAGCCGGGTCATCCGGCTGGAGGCAATCGAGCCCGACGACCTGCGCAGTCTGATCCAGCGGGCGCTCACCGACACCGAGCGAGGGCTCGGCGCCCAGCAGGTGGCCGTCGACCAGGAGGCAATCGACCGGCTGGTCACCCTGAGCGGCGGCGACGCACGCATCGCGCTCAACTCATTGGAGCTCGCCGTTCAGGCTGCTGTGCCTGATCCAGCTGGGGCGGTGCGCGTCACCGTCGCCGACGTTGAAGGCGCACTGCAGAATCCCGCGTTGCTCTACGACCGCGCCGGCGATCAGCATTACTGGCTCATCTCCGCGTTCATCAAATCGGTACGCGGCAGCGATCCGGATGCGGCCGTGTACTGGCTTGCGCGGATGCTGGAGGCGGGCGAGGATCCGCTCTTCGTGGCGCGCCGGATGGTCATCCTGGCCGCGGAGGATGTCGGGCTCGCGGATCCTCAAGCGCTCGCCGTGACCGTTGCGGCGCAGCAGGCGGCGCACTTCATCGGCATGCCGGAGGGATTTCTGCCGCTCACCGAGGCAGCCCTGTATCTCGCCGCGGCGCCCAAGAGCAACAGCGTGCTGCGCGCCTATGTCGCCGCGTCGGGGGACGTCGCCGAGACGCTTCACCAGCCGGTGCCGCTGCACCTCCGCAACGCCGTCACGGGGCTCGGCCGTGCCATGGGGTATGGCTCCGGCTACCGGTACGCGCACGACCACGAAGGCGGAGTGGTGAAGCAGGAGCACCTGCCCGCCTCGCTCTCCGGCCGCCAATACTACGATCCCTCAGACCATGGAGCTGAGGGCGATGTCGCCGAACGGCTGGAGGCGAATCGGCAGGCACTGTCGCGACGGGCACCCGGGTCTTAAGACGATCGTCCTAACGACGCCGGGATGGGTCCGGGCTGACTATCGTCGCGACGGGAATCCAATTCTTTCGAAACGCAAGTCCCCCTGATAGGCGGGCGGGCGCCGACCCAGTTCAGTGGTTTACCCTCGCGGGCTCCCCCTCCCCGCGGCACCGGGTGTATCGCGGTTCTGCTGGGTCGGTGCCACCGCCGACTTCTTTCTCCATAGCGGGAAATATCGGTTAGGCTGGGCAACGACTGTGGACGCAACGCAACCAACTCCTATTCGCGTCCTCATCGTCGATGATCATCCGTTGGTGAGGCGAGGGCTGACATCCCTCCTGAACGGCACGACCGACATCAAAGTCGTCGGCGCCGCTTCAGACGGCGAGGAGGCGGTGGCTTACGCCGTCGAGGAACACCCCGACATCGTGCTCATGGATATTTCCATGCCGGGGATGAACGGATTCGAGGCGCTGCGCAGAATGTTGAAGGCGGTGGCCGGGACCAAAGTCGTAATGCTCACGTCTTACTCCGAGCACGACATGGTGGTGGAGGCGATCGACAACGGAGCGGTCGGATTTCTACTCAAGGACACCGAGCCGCAGGAACTCCTCAACGGGATTCGCTCGGCCGCGAAGGGGGATACCCCACTGTCACCCAAGGCTGCCAAGGAGCTGCTCCGCGATCGCATCAAGCGCCGACCGCTCGACGACCTGACTCAGCGTGAGCTCGACGTGCTCACGCTGGTCGGACGCGGGATGAGCAACAAGCAGATTGCGTGGCGTCTCGGGATCAGCGAGAAAACGGTCAAGGCCCACCTCGGATCGGTGTTCGATCGCCTGGGCGTCGAAGACCGTGTGCAGGCCGCGCTCTGGGCGCAGCGGCACGGGATTATCTAAGCAGCTCGTCGCCGCCGGATCGAATCACTCCTTGGTTGACGCAACGACGATCGCACGTGCGAAGGCCGCAACCGATTGCTCGAGGTCGGCGATCGTGTGCACGCTCGAGCAGAACGCGCTCGTGTTCAGGATGTCGATGCCCTCGGCGCGCATTGCGTTGGCGATACGCGCCTGCGCCGACGGATCGCCAAGGAAGATGTGGAGAATGCTCGAGAGCCGGCGGATGGTCCCCGGAACGCCAGCGGAAGCGAGCGCCGCCGTCCACTCGCCGGCGAGGGTCACCGCGTAGCCCTCGGCAGCCCGCTGCGGCGCGCCGTCGGCGACCAATTCGAGGGTGGCGATGCCCGCGGCGGCGCTGAGCGGGTTGGCGTTGAACGTCCCGGGATGGGTGATCGTGGTCGCCAGCAGTTCCAGGAGGTCGGACCGCCCGGCGACCGCTCCTGACGGGAGGCCACCGGCCATCACCTTTCCAAGAACGCTGATGTCCGGGATGATGCCGAGCACCGACTGCATCCCCCCGGGTGCGACGCGGAACCCGGTCACCACCTCATCGAAGACGAGGAGCGTTCCGCTCGCTGTGCACGCTGCTCGCGCCGCGCTGATGAACGAAGGGTCAAGAGGAAGCTGGCCGTAGTGCGCGCCCGACGGCTCCATGATCACCGCCGCAACGTCGCCTTCGGCGACAGTCGACTCCAGGTCGGCGGGGTCGTCAGTCCGCACGACCGTCGTGAGCGCCCCGAGGGCCTCGGGGACGCCCACTGGCAAGCGCGTTCGGCCCTGGGCATCGAGGTAGGGACTGACCGCGTCCGACCAGCCGTGAAAGTGATCCTGGAGCTTGACGATGCGATCTCGAGCGGTTGCTGCTCTCGCCACCCGCAGCGCGAGCATCACCGCCTCGGTGCCAGACGCGGTGAAACGCACCTTCTCCGCTGACGGAACCTGCGACGTGATCAATTCAGCCCATTCAACCTCGAGCGGGTGCGCGGCGCCGTAGTGAGTTCCGCGCGCCATCTGCTCCTGCACGGCCGCGACGATCGCGGGATGCGCGTGCCCGAGGAGCAGCGCGCCGTGGCCCATGGTGTAGTCGATCAGCTCGGTGCCGTCGATGAGCCACTTCCTCGAGCCGCTCGATCGAGCCACGTAGATTCGTGGATCGTAGGTGCGCGACGCGTGCGTGGCGCCGCCAGGGAGGACCCGTCGCGCCCGTTCAGCCAGATCGATATGAGCGCGCGTGTGCACGGCCTCGGTCACAGACACGCCGACGAGGATACGCGCGGTTTGGAGGCGACGGGAAGGGAAGCCTAAAATCGACCGGTGAGGCGCATCGT
>DASZJB010000141.1:0-6553 GCA_035948615.1 Candidatus Dormiibacterota bacterium | reverse complement strand
TTGGCCCTTGACATTGCTTTCAGCAGGGTTCTAGGCTAGCGCAATCGTTTGTTCATCGGCACACAGCTCGCCATGTCGCGAGCGGGGGACGAGCATGCGGAAGCCAGTGTCTTTGGCCGTGACCGGGATCGTCTCAGTGGGTGCGTTTGGTCTCGCGGCATGCGGTAGTACCAGCCCCGGCACCAGCGGCTCCCCCCAGGCAGCCGCACCGATCACGATCGGCGTCTCGGTGTCGCTGACCGGTGATTTCTCGGGAGACGGCAAGGCTCTCGTCCAGGGCTATGACATGTGGGCGAAAGACGAGAACGCCAAGGGGGGCCTGCTCGGCCACCACGTGACCATGAAGTACGTTGACGACGCGAGCAGCACCACGCAGGTGGTGACCAACTACCAGAACCTGATCACCCAGGACAAGGTCGCGCTCGTCTTCGGACCGTTCAGCAGCCTGCTCACGATACCTGCGTCGACGGTCACAAACCGCTTCGGCTACGCGTTCCCCGAACCCGCGGGCGGCGGCCCGAGCGTCTTCACCCGAGGCATCCATTCACTGTTCTTTGTGCAGCCCGCTCCGGTCGAGGACAACCTCGTGAGCTTCACGCAATGGGTGCTCTCGCTCCCGGCGAGCCAGCGACCGGCGACGGCCGCGTACTCCACCCAGGACGATCCCTTCACGCAGCCCCAGGTCGACAAGGCCCGCTCCCTGCTCGAGGCCGGCGGCGTCAGAACCGTCTCCTACAAGGTGTATCCGGCCGAGACCACGGACTTCACCCCGCTGGCGCAGCAGGTGATCAGCGCGAACGCGGATGTCGTCATCCTGGGCACGCAGGAGCCGGATGCCGTGGCATTCGTCAAGGCGTTCCAGCAGCAGCACTACAACCCCAAGGCGCTGGTCGAGACGGCAGGGCCCGATCAGGGCTCCGACTTCGCCACCAAGGTTGGGAGCGCCAACACCGAGGGCATCATGGTCCCGGCGGGATGGTGGTCGAGCGCCAAGACTCCCGGCAACGCAACCTTCGTGAGCGAGTACATCGCCGCGTACGGCGGGACTCCTGGTGGAATCCCGAGTGATGCGCCCGAGGCGTACAGCGTTGGCGAGGTCGTCGACCAGGCCGCTCAGAAGGCGCACAGCATCGCCAACTCGGCCCTGATCGCCGCGCTCCACACGGGGACATATCAGACCGTTCAGGGGCCGATGGCGTTCGACTCCCTCGGCAAGCCGAACGGCGCAAGCTTCCTCGTTCAATGGCAGAACGGTGTGACCGTCCCGGTCTACCCGCCGTCAGCCGCAGTCGCCCAGCCGGAGTACCCCAAGCCCGCCTTCTCCGGGTGACCAGGGGGGCAGCGTGACCCTGGTCCTGGAAGCGGTTGTCTTCGGGATTCTCACGGGTGGCGTCTATGCGCTGATGGCTTCGGGGCTGACGTTGATCTTCGGCGTGATGCGGATCATCAACGTCGGCCACGGAGCCCTCGTCATCCTCGGCGCATACCTAAGCTTTGCCCTCCTGCGCTCGGCCAACATCGATCCGTTCGTCAGCCTGGTGATCACCATGCCGGCGATGTTCCTGCTCGGCGTCGTGCTGCAGCTCGTCTTCATACGGCCACTCAAGGAGGATCGCGAGGCCCTCTCGGTGTTGGTGACCTACGCGATCGCGCTGGGGATCGAGGGTCTGCTCGGCTACCTGTTCACCAACAACTTCGCGCAGCTGAACGCGTGGTATGAGACTGCGTCGTTCGCCGTCTTCGGATTCCACATCGCCTACGTCTACATCTTCGGGTTCGGCCTGTGTCTCGCGATCCTTGCGGCCATCTTCCTGGTGCTGTATCGAACCACGTTCGGATCAGCGGTCCGCGCGACGATGCTGAATCGGACCGCCGCGCAGCTGGTCGGCGTGAACGTTGATCGCGTCTCGGCGATCGCCTTCGGGATCGGTGTCTCGACCGCAGCGGCCGGCGGGGTCATCTTCGGCATGACCAATGCGTTCAATCCAGGGAGCCACTACGACCTCATCTCGCGGCTGCTCACGATCATCGTGCTCGGTGGACTCGGCAGCCTCCGGGGAGCGGTGATCGCGGCAGTCGCCATGCTGATCATCGAAGACGTCACCGCCGTGGTCATATCGCCCGTCTGGGCGAGCTTCGCGTTCTTCCTGCTCCTCGTTGTCGTGCTCGTGGTCCGTCCGCAGGGGTTGTACGGAATACGCGTCCGAGAACGCATATGAGATCGCCGGCTCGGGTGCGCGCCGCCAAATGGACGGCGCTGGTCATCGTGGTGGTGGTCGCGGCGCTCGTGCCCGTCTTCGAGACCGATCCCGCGACCGTCAACATCGCGGTGTTCACCGCCATGTACGTGGGCCTCGCGACCGCGTGGAACATCATGGGCGGCTACACCGGCTACGTCTCGCTGGGACACGCTGCCTTCTTCGGGTTCGGCGCCTACGCGTTCGGCCTCGTGCTCGCGCACCTCGGGATCCAGGCCGGGTATGAGCCCTTTGTGTTCGTCCCGGTTGCCGGTGCGCTCACCGTGGTGCTTGCGCTGGTGATCGGGTGGATCGCGCTGCGCACCCGCGCAGCGACATTCGTGATCGTGACGATCGCGATGATGTTCATGATCCAGCTGCTTGCCGAGAACCTCGTGGGGCTCACCGGCGGTGGCTCCGGCCTGAGCTTCCCGGTGCCGCCGTGGAGCGGCGACTTCTTCGACACGCCGTTCTACTACGCCATGCTCGTGATGGCCTTGGTCTCACTGGCAATCTCGTGGTGGATCCGGCGCTCCAAATTCGGCCTCGGGCTACTCGCGATCCGCGACGACGAGGACAAGGCGCTCGCGGTCGGCGTTCCGGCGCACGCCTACAAGCTGACCGCGTTCATGATCAGCGCCGGCCTGGTGGGAATGATCGGGGCGATCTACGGCTACTACGTCACCTACATCTACCCGCAATATGCCATCGACCCGCTGGTCGGGATATCGCTGGTCTTGATGGTGTTCCTGGGCGGCCTCGGAACGTTGTGGGGGCCGGTGCTGGGTGCGGTCATCCTCGAGCCGGCGCAGCTCTGGCTGGCGTACAACTTTGGTGCGAGCAGGCTGTACCTCGTGTTCTACGCGGCGGTGTTTCTCGTCGTCATCCTGCTCCTGCCGCGCGGCATCGTCCCCTCGGTCGGCGACCTGGTGAAGCGCTTGATCGCACGTCGTGCGATCGGCCCGTCCGACACGGCATCGACCTCGAGCGACACGCACACCGTGGCACGGGTGCAATCCCCATGAGCCTGCTCGAGGTCGAATCCCTCTCCAAGCGATTCGGGGGTGTCACCGCCGTCGACGGCTGCTCGCTGTCCTTGCAGCTCGGCAGCATCACCGGCCTCATCGGACCGAACGGGTCGGGCAAGACGACCGTCTTCAATCTCATCACCGGTTTCATCGTGAAAGACGACGGCGACGTCCGCTTCAACGGCCGCTCAATCGCCGGTCTCGGCCCGAATCGAATCTATGGCCTGGGGATCGGTCGCACCTTCCAGCTGGCGCGTATCTTTCCGCGCCTGACGGCCCTGGAGAACATGCTCGTCCCGGTCCGCCGCTCGGGGATCAGAGCACTCTTCTCGCGAGGGCAGTGGCACGACGAGAAGGCCCGAGCGATGGAGATGCTCGCGGCCATGGACATCGCCAACGTGGCCGGTCTGCTGGGCGGCTCGCTCTCGTACGGCCAGCGCAAGCTGCTCGAGCTGGCCGCGGTCATGATGGCCAGACCGCAGCTGGTCCTGCTCGACGAGCCGGCCGGCGGTGTGAACCCCGGGCTCGTCGAGCGCATCGGCGAGCACATTCGCGACCTCAACCAGCAGGGGGTCACCTTCCTCCTCGTCGAGCACAACATGCCGTTCGTGATGGGGCTGTGCCAGCAGATCGTCGTGTTGCACCGAGGCGCGGTGCTGGCACAGGGCACGCCCGCCGATGTGCGCGGCAATCCCGCCGTCCTCGACGCGTATCTGGGGTCATAGATGAGCGCCCTCCTCGAACTCGACGGCGTCACCGCGGGCTACGGTGGCGGCGACGTCCTTCACGAGCTGAGTCTCTCCGTTGAGGAGGGTGCGATCACGTGCGTGGTCGGCCCGAACGGCGCGGGCAAATCGACGATCCTTCGCCTGGTGAGCGGATTGATCAAACCGCGGCTCGGCAGCGTTCGCTTCTGCGGCGAGTCGATCGCCGGGTTGACCCCTCGCCAGATCCTTCGACGCGGGATCGTTCAGGTGCCTCAGGAGCGCAGTCTCTTTCCGACCATGACCGTCTGGGAGAACGTGCGGATGGGTGCGTACACGCTGTCGGATCGCGGCCTGCTGGCGCGCAGGATGACCGATGTGTGCGAGACGTTTCCGATGGTTGCCGAGCGCCGCCACGAGCGCGTGGCTGCACTCTCCGGCGGCCAGCAAAAGATCGTGGAGTTCGCTCGCGCGCTGATGCTCGATCCGAAACTTCTCGTGCTCGATGAACCGTCGATGGGTCTCGATCCGAAGACACACACCATCGTGTTCGACCTGATCCGCGACATGAACAGGGCCGGTCGGACCATTCTGCTGGTGGAGCAGAACGCGCGATCGGGCCTGGGCCTCGCGAGCCACGGCGTCGTCCTCGAGAGTGGTCGCGTGCGTCTCGAGGGAACGGGAGCGGGCGTGCTCGGCAACGGCGAGATCGCGCGGCTGTTTCTCGGGGCACCGGTGTGATGGAGCCCGCGATGAACCGCGTGCAGATCGCCGCGCATCACTGGCAGCCGCGATTTGTCGCCAACGGCATCGACGTCAACGATTTCGAGAACGTCCTCGCCAAGACCGTCGAATGGGCGGACTGGGGACCGAACTGGAGCGAGATGGGCGGCGTGCACGAGGCACTTGGCCACGACGCGGAGCGCAAGGGACGGATGGTGTCGGCGGCGGCGGCGTACCAACGAGCCGCGTGGTGCTATCACCTCGGCAAATTCCTGTGGTTCGAGGATCTGGCACTGCATGCGACGCTGCGCGATCAGGCCGTTGCCGTCTACGGGCGGGCGTTGGGCCACCTCGACCCGCCGGCGGAACGCCTCGACATCCCCTTCGAGGGCCACGGCATCCCTGGTCATCTCCGCCGTCCGAAGGGGGTGGCGAAACCGCCGCTCGTGCTCATCGTTCCGGGCCTCGATTCGTCGAAGGAGGAGATGTTCAGCATCGAGGACGAATTCCTCCGCCGCGGGATGGCGACCCTCAGCATCGACGGTCCCGGGCAATCGGAGAACTCCGTCGACTTCGCCATCCGCCCCAACTGGGAGACCGTGATCACGCCGGTGCTCGACCACCTCGCGGATATCGGCCTCGACAACACCTTCGGATTGATCGGACTCATGGGTATCAGCATGGGAGCCATCTACGGACCGCGCGCAGCGGCGCACGAGCCGCGTCTCAACGCGGTGGTCGGGCTGGCCGGCCCGTACAACCTCGGCGAATGCTGGGACGCACTCAACCCGCTCACGCGCGGCGGGTATGTGTTCTACACGAAGTCCGCGAGCGAGGAGGAGGCGAGAGAGAAGGCGTACGGCCTCAACCTTCACGGTGTGCTGGACCATGTGACGCAACCGCTGCTGGTGATTCACGGTGCGCGTGATCGCCTCTTCCCACCCGAGCAAGCCGAGCGCATCGCGCGTGAAGCGCCGAACGCGACGCTGCTCATGTATCCGGATGGCAACCACGTTTGCAACAACATCGCTTACAAATACCGGCCGGTGATGGCGGACTGGATGAGCGAGCAGCTCGGATAAGGAACCGCACCGGTGACCGTGGGCGAGGCGCACACGTCGCGTCCCGGCCGGTGCTCACAGGAGATGCTGTCATGAGCCTCGATGCCCTCGCCGGGGTCCCGCCGAGTCCCGGCCGGATGAACGTCGACTTCGAGGAACGCGTCGACTTCACGCGGCTGCGCGCATACCGTTTGTCGCGCGCACGGGCAGCACTCGACGCCTCGGAACTGGGGGCGGTTCTGCTGTTCGATATCAACAACATCCGGTATGTCTCGGCGACGATGATCGGGGAGTGGGCTCGCGACAAGGTGGCGCGCTATGCGCTGCTGACTCGGGGCGGTGAGCCGATCGTCTGGGACTTCGGTTCCGCGGCCCGGCACCATCAGCTCTATTCGCCCTGGATCCGGCCCGAGAACAGCCGCGCCGGGATGCTGGGTCTGCGTGGCGCGGTCGCGCCCGATGCCGGCCTGATCACGCGCGCGGTGGCGGAGATTCAGTCGGAGCTTGCGGCCGCCGGCGTGGCGGGACTGCCGCTCGGTGTCGACATCGCGGAGACGCCGATGCTGCTCGAGCTGCTCAGGGTCGGCATCGACGTCCGCGACGCGCAGCAGGTCATGCTCGATGCACGTCTCATCAAGTCACCCGACGAGATCGCACTGCTCTCCACCGCCGCAGCGATGGTGGACGGCGTCTACCAGGACATCGCCGAGGCATTGAAGCCCGGGGTGCGCGAGAACGAGATCGTCGCGCTGGCCAACAAGCGCCTCTACGAGATGGGATCAGATGACGTCGAGGCAATC
>DASZJB010000140.1:0-19535 GCA_035948615.1 Candidatus Dormiibacterota bacterium | reverse complement strand
TCCCTGCATGGTGCGCATGCGCGCCGCCACCGCAACACCGAGCGCGCTCAGTGCGAATGCGAAGAGAAAGATCATCGGAATGAGTTCGACGACGCCGAGGAAGGTCAATTTCACGCCCACAAGCGGGGCCAGAATGAGGATGACAATGCCCTGGAACATCGCCTGGGGCGCGCCACCGAGCGTCTTGCCGATTGCCACCGCGGACCTGTGGATCGGAGCGACGAGCACCTCTTTCAAGAAGCCGAACTCACGATCCCAGACGATCGACATCGCGCCGAAGATCGACGTGAACAGTACGGACATCCCGATGATGCCGGGAAAGATGAACTGCACGTACTGCAGTGAGGATCCCGGTCCGCCGAAACCGCCCGTGCTGCCCCGCAGCGACGAACTCAGTCCACTTCCGAAGACAAACAAGAACAGCACCGGCTGCGCGAGCGATGCAAACACCCGCATGCGGTCACGCCAGTAACGGATGAGGTCTCGCTTCCAGATGATGTAGATCGCGCGCAGCGTCGCACCGCGAATGTTCACGGCCCGTGACTGTGGAATCGTCTGAGCGCTGAGCGCCTGTTCGCTCATCTGCGTCCGCCTCCCCACATCCTGCCGAAGTTGCGCATCGTGTCCAGTGAGGTGTTGCCCTGCTCACGGATGGCGCGACCGGTGAGCTTCAGGAAAACGTCATCGAGGCTCGGGCGTCGCGCGCTCACCGCGCTGATCGGCACGCTCAGCTCGGCGAAAAGGCGCGGCATGAACGACGCGGAATCCGCCACCTCGACCTGAAGGGTGCCGTCGACCTGCGTCGGCTCGAGATGCATCAGCATGCGGAGTTGCTCGGCGGCGGCAGCGGTATCCGGGGTGGTGATGGTGACCACATCGCCACCAACCTTTGCCTTGAGCTCCGACGGAGTCCCCAGGGCAACGATCTTGCCCTGGTCGATGATCGCGATCCGGTCGCAGAACTCCGCCTCGTCCATGTAGTGCGTGGTCATGAAGATGGTGATGTGCTCGCGGGTCCGAACCGCGTGCAGGTAGTCCCAGATCTTGTTGCGCGTCTGTGGATCGAGACCGAGCGTCGGCTCGTCGAGGAAGAGCACCTGCGGGTAATGGAGGATGCCGCGGGCGATCTCAAGACGCCGCCGCATCCCGCCTGAGTAGGTGAGCACGGTCGACTCGGCGCGATCGGTCAGCTCGACGATCGAGAGTGCGTCATCGATGCGCTGCTTGCGGGTCGCGGCGGGCAGACCGTACAGGTACGCGTGGAAGTCCAGGTTCTCGCGTCCGGTGAGCTGACCGTCGAGCGACGGGTCCTGGAAGACCAGGCCGATGCGGGCGCGGACGGCGCTCGGATCCTTGAGGACGTCGATGCCCGCAACCTGGGCGACCCCCGACGTCGGGCGGATGAGCGTGCACAGGATGCTGATCGTCGTGGACTTCCCGGCGCCGTTGGGCCCAAGGAACCCGAAGATCTCACCGGAGCCGACGTCGAGGTCGATGCCGCGCACCGCCTCGACCTTCCCGTAAGTCTTGACGAGGTGGCGGACGCTGATGACCGGCTGGCCCATGCGCGGGACAGCTTACCCACGCGCGGCGCAGATCACGCCTCAGGTGGCGACGAAGTCGGAGTCTCCTTCCGGGGTGACGATTTCGAGCAGCCGCTGGCCCGCCGCGCGACGGCGCAGGTCTCGCCGCGCAAGATCCTCCAACCGCCGTCGCTGAGCGGCATCGATCCGCCGCCCCTCGGCAACCGATCGGGCCTCCCGCTCCACCTGGGTCTCGTCGACCTCGATCCCCTCCGCATGGGCAAGGGCGTCGAGTGCGAGTTCGAGCCGGACCCGGCTCGCCGCCGGCTCACGGCGCTCGGCACGCAGCGCCGCCATCGTCTGCCCGCTCATCTCGATGTAGCGGTCGAGGGGGAGCCCCAACGACGCCAGGCGGTACTCGAGATCCGCAAGCTGACGCTCGATCTCCTGTTCGATCATGGCTTCGGGGACGTCAACGCGGACGTAGTCCCGCAGCGCCTCGAGGGCCGCACCCTCATGGCGCTCGCGATCCTGGTCCGCGGCTTCGACGGCGAGCGCGGTTCGGTAGTGCTCGCGAAGGTCCTCCAGCGTCGGACCGTGGCCGTCGAGCACTGCGAGCGCGTCGTCCTCCGGGGGCAGGGTGCGCTCGCGGATGGCGTGCACAGTGACGTCGATGGTGACCGTGGCGCCGCGAAGCTCCTCTTGACGGTAGTCCTGGGGCAGGGTCGTCTCGAAGATGCGCGATTCCCCGGCGGTCAGTCCGATGACGCCGTCGACGATCGCCGGGATCACCAGCTCGCGATCCAGCTCCAGGTCTCGCTCCTCGCCACCGCCGCCGCTGAGCACCTCGTCGCCGCGTCGCATCACCAGGGTGCAGCGGATGACGTCACCGGCCTGTGCGGCGCGGTCGACATCGGCGAGCTCGGAGTGACGCCGGCGCGCCTCCTGGATCGCCTGGTCGACGCTCTCTTCGGTGATTTCGGTGGTCTCCATCGGCACCCGGAGCGACAGGTAGTCGCGCAGGTCCACCTCGGGCTTGACCGTGACCGTGGCCGTGAACTTGAGCGGCTGGTCGCGCTCGAGCTCGCCGAGATCGAGCTCGGGGTCGCCGACCGGCTCCACTCCCGTCTCGTCAACGGCGCGCCGGTAGAGCTCGGGAACCAGGTGGTCGACGGTCTCGTGGCGGATGGTCTCCCACCCGATCGCTCGCTCGACCATCGCGGCCGGCGCCTTGCCGGGGCGGAACCCGGGAATGCGAACGCGCCCCGCCAGGCGACGGAGCGACGCCTGGACGGCGGCTTCGACCTCGTCCGCGGTGGCCTCGACCTGGAGGGCGACCTGCGAGGCGGCCTTGCGCTCGAGCGTGACTGTCATCCCCGGAGTGTCGGTCATCTGAGTGCTCATGGTTCTGGGTGGGGCCGTGCGCGGACCGAGACTCGAACTCGGACGGGTCGCCCCACGGGATCCTAAGTCCCGCGCGTCTACCGATTCCGCCATCCGCGCCCGGTCGGTCGAACCGGCCAGCGCCAGTTTAGTGCCTGAGCCTCAACGCCGAGCTGCAGGGTGCGCCTCGGAGGCACGCGTTCACGCGACCGTCCGGGCCGATGTCCGGAGGTATGGAACGTCGGGTTTCTGCGACACGATGATCGCTGGACAACCCCCTCCCAGGTGCCTACTCTGGTGACATCCACCTACGCAAACGGAGGATCTGGATGGAACCGAATCACCTGGCCGCAACGGCAGGCCCGCAGGAGGTCGTTGCGAAGATCGACCAGAAGGCGCTCCGGCTGTCGGCGTTGCTGCGGGAGATAGACAACCACCCAATCGAGCTGGAAACCGTGCTGCGGGACCAGCTCGATGACGTTCTGGAGATGCTGGCGTGCCGCATCGCCGCCACCAGGACGCTGCTTCACCGGTCCAGCCTCGAATTGACGGGGGCCGGATCACCCGCATAACGGGCGTCATTGGGCGCCTCAGGACGGCGACTGCAGTAGAGGCTGCGGCCGCCGTCCTGATCGTCATCGCCGCGATCGTGGTGCGCTTCTGGGCGCTCCAGAGTCAGCCCGGCGGTTTGTATCCCGACGAGGCGGCTGAGGGTCTCAGCGCCCAGAGCCTGCTGAGCATTCCGGGTTATCACCCGGTGTTCTTCAACAGCGACGGTGGGCGCGAAGCGCTCTACGCGTACATCGTCGCCGCGGTCTTCAAGATTTTTGGGTCGTCGGTGCTCACCCTGCGCGGCACGGCGGCGGCGGTCGGAGTCGCCGGGGTCATCGCGACCTACGTCGCTGTCCGCCGTTTCGGCAGGGGACCGGCGCTCATCGCCATGGCGTGGACCGCCGGTTCACTGTGGATGATTGCGGTGTCTCGCGACGGGTTCAGAAACATCCTCACCGTGCTTGTCGGCGCCGCCGCCCTTGCCGCGCTGCTGCGCTGGGGCGACCGGCCATCGCGCTGGAGCGCCGCGCTGGCGGGCGTCGCGGTGGCGCTCGGTTTCTGGACGTATCAGCCCCTGAAGCTGCTCCCGCTTCTCGCAATTCTCTGGTTGCTCTGGTTGCGCGCCCGCGACCGGGAGCGGTTTCAAACGCTCCGTGAAACGTTCACCTGGGCGGGGCTCGCCTTCGTCGTGGTCATCGCGCCGATGGTGTACACGGCGAGCACCGACTTCTCGTCGTACTTCGGCCGCGCCGCCTTCGTCTCCGTCTTCAACAGCTCGTCAGGGTCCTCGGACAGCTACCCCGTGCACATCCTCAGGACGCTCGGGATGTTCCTCGCGACCGGTGATCCGAATCCGCGCCACGACGTGTCCGGGTTGCCGCTTCTGGGTCCTGTGCTGGTCGTTCCGTTTCTGTTCGGCATCTGGCACTGCTGGCGGCGGCGCGACGATCACGGCTACGCGCTCGTGCTGCTCGGCTTGCCCGTCTTCCTCATCCCGCCACTCGTCGCCAACGAGGGGGGTGCGCCGCACTTCCTGAGATCGCTCGGACTCGAACCCTACGTCGCGGCCTGCATCGGCCTCGGCTGCCTCGAGGGCATCGCGATCGCCCGGAAGCTGGCCTCGGGGATCCCACGCTCGGAGAGGTCGGTGACGCAGACGGGCTGGATGGTCTGCGCGATCGCGGCGACCGCGTTGGGAGTCGCATCGGCGGTGACCTACCTCAATCGCCCCGTGGCCGATCGGTATGCGGCCTTCACGTTCGCAGACGTCGCCCTGGCCAATGTCGCGGTGAACAACCCCACCGACGGCGGACCCTCGACGCTGGTCATCCTCAACAGCTACGACGCCATGGACGTCCAGTTTCTCGACGCCGGCCGGCTGCCCACCATCGTCGCGCCGATGACCAGGATCCAGAACGCGGCTGTGTATTCTCTAATCGTCGCTCCGTCGCGAGCCGACATCGCGGCCGCTGTCGGCTCGGGCATCGCCGCGGAGGCTCAGGTTGGCGCCACCGACCCGGAGGGCAATCCCGTGGTCTTCGACGTGGTTCCGCAGGCCGGCGTTCCGGCGCAGCCGTGAGCCCTGCGCGCCGCGCGTCCCTCGGCGACGCCGATCTATGGTGGGATCGATGCTGCGCGGATATTCGGGGAAGATCTGGCTGATCACTGGCGTCGGGCTCGTGGCTCGCCTTGCGCTGCTCGGCTATCAACCGCTCTGGCGCGACGAGGCGTTCACCGCGCTCGCGGTGCAGCAACCGCTGGGCTCGATGATCGACGTGGTTCGCAACGACAGTGCGCCGCCGCTCTTCTACCTGGTCGAGCGCCTCTTCGCGGTGGTCTCGACGAGCCCACCCATGCTCCGCCTCTTCCCGGTGCTGGTCGGGAGTGCGGCCATCCCCCTCGTGGCGGCGCTCGGACGCCGCGTGGCGGGCGATACCGGAGGCATCTGGGCTGCCCTGATCGGAGCCGCGGCTCCGGCGCTGCTGGTCAGCTCGCTCGACGCGCGCATGTACGTGCTCGCGACCACGCTGGTGCTCGCCTCCACGCTCTGCCTCCTGCGCGCCCTCGAGCGGCCGTCGCCGGCGCGCTGGGTGCTCTACGCCGTGACATCGATTCTCGCCGTCTACACCGTGTACTTCGCGCTGTTCGCGGTCTTCGCTCAGGTGGTCACGGTGGCGGTGCTCCACCGCCGACGCCGGTTCCCCACCGTGGCGTTGGTCGCAGCGCTCGGCGTGGCCACGCTTGCCAGCCTGGGCCCGTGGATCGTCGCCGCGAGCGCACAGCTCAGCCACAGCGCGGGTGCGTTCTGGGTGCCGAGGTTGAGCATCAAGAGCGCGTTCGGCGGCCTCGAGCAGTTCTTCACGGGCCCACCGCTGAACACGTGGGTGAACGGGTTCGCGGTCCTTCGAGCGCTGGAGCTTGCCGGGGATGTCGCAGGATGCCTGGTGCTGGTCGCGCTGGTGATGAATCGCAGGCGGCTCACCGCTGCAGGCGCCGAGGCCGCCGCGTTCCTCGGACTCGCCGTTGCGATCGGCGTCGGGGTGATGCTCCTGGCGAGCTTCTATCACCCGCTCGAGGATGGAAAGTATCTGAGCACCGCCTGGGCGCCGATGTATCCGCTCCTCGGTGCAGGCCTCGCGATCGTTCCATGGCGAAGCGCGGCCCTCGGCGCCGCGGCGGTGACCACCGCGGTTGCAGCCACCACGGTGCTGACCATCACCAATCCCGAGACCTCGTTGGCGGTCGCCGCGATCACGGCGACCCCGGTGCACTCCGGGCTCGTGACCGCGTACCCGAGTGAGTATCTGCTCGTCCGCTACTACGCCAACGGCGCTATCGCCGCGCGGACGCGCTCGGTGGCGACAACCGTCCCATGGTTCTGGGGCACGGCGGTGTACCCGCCGAACGCCGTGCTCCGCGCGTTGCCGCAGCCCTCACCGGATACGGCCACCGTCTGGTACGTGTACGAACCCGGCGAACCGCTGCCTCCGGGTTCGGGCGGGTACAGACTTTCGAACACGCGCTGCTGGACCGGCGTGTGCGTCACCATGCTGAACCCAGTGGTGGCCGTCGCCGACGGCGGCTGATCCGGATGACGAGCGGGAAAAGGAGGACAGCGTGAAAGGCTTTCGTGACTTTCTCAACCAGGGCAACGTCGTACAGCTGGCGGTCGCATTCGTCATCGGCGTCGCATTCGCGGCGGTGGTCACGGCGCTCGTCGTTGACATCGTCAACCCGATCATCGCCATCCCGTTCGGCAAGCCCAACTTCGACACCCTGGTGCTCACCGTAAACGGCAGCAACATCAAGTACGGCACGTTTCTCACCGCGGTGATCGCCTTCGTGCTCGTCGCGGCCGGCGTGTACTTCTTCTTCGTCGTCCCCTACAACCGCCTTCAGGCGCGCACGCGTTCGGCCCAGCCGGCGGAGTCGAACACGCGGGCCTGCCCGGAGTGCCTGAGCATCATTCCCAAGGCTGCTCACCGATGCGCGTTCTGCAGCGCGGCGGTCGAGCCGCAGTCGGTATAACGAGCGGAGCAGGCATGCCACAGGTCCACGCAGGTCGTCTCGACGAGCTGTCGCCGAGGGCGCTGCTCGGGATCCTCGCGGTCCGTCAGACTGTCTTCGTTGTCGAGCAGAACTGTGTGTATCAGGACATCGACGCTCGTGACGGCGAGCCGCAGACGGTGCACCTCTGGATCGAGGATGACCTCGGTCGGGTGGTGAGCACCATGCGGCTCCTGAACGAGGGAGCATCCGGACATCGCATCGGTCGCGTTGCGACGCTCGCCGAAGCTCGCGGTCGCGGCTATTCGGGAGCCCTTCTGAGGCGGGCGATCGAGCTGTCAGGGCCACCGATCACGTTGAGCGCGCAGGCATATCTCGTCGAGTGGTACGCGCGCTTCGGATTCGAGATCTGCGGCGAGCGCTGGATCGAGGACGGCATCGAGCACGCGCCGATGCGGCTCGAGGTCAGCCGATGACGATGTTGACGATGCGGTCAACGACCGCGATCACCTTGCTCGGCTCGCGACCGTTCAGCAAGGCAACCACGCGCGGTTGCGCGAGCGCCATCGCCGCCAGGGTCGCCTCGGAGGTTCCGGCATCCACCTCCAGCTCCCCACGGCGTTTGCCGTTGACGGTGATCGCAACCGTAGCCCGCTGCGGTGCTGCAAGCTCGGCGTCGTAGCCGGGCCATGTGCCGCGCTCGTGGACCGATCCCTCGTGTCCGGTGCGCTCCCAGAGCTCCTCGGTCACAAATGGTGCGAAGGGCGCGAGCAGCTGCAGCAACGTCTCGGCATCGATGCGCCGGGCGGTCCGCTGCGAGCACTCGTGGTCGAGATCCCTGGCGAACTCCATGAGGTAGGCGATCGCCGTGTTGTAGCGCAGCTCGGCGATGTCCTCCTCGACCTGCTTGATGAGGCGATGACGCCGGCGCTCCCTGGTCTCGTCGCTGACGTCTGAGCCGGTGGCCAGCTGGGTGGCACGCCACGTCCGGTTGAGGAAGCGGGTCATGCCGGTGATGCCCTTGTCGCGAAAATCTCCGCCGAGCGTGTACGGACCGAGATACATCATGAAGAGGCGCACCGTGTCGGCCCCGTACCGATCGATGTATTCGTCCGGATTGAGCACGTTGCCCCGGCTCTTCGACATCTTCGCGCCGTCCATGATGATCATGCCGTGCGCTCGGAACCGGGTGTACGGCTCCGGAGCCGGCACCAGACCCATGTCGTGCAGGGCGCGCATCACGAACCGCGCGTAGAGCAGATGCCGGACCGCGTGCTCGTTGCCGCCGATGTACATGTTGACCGGGAGCCACGTGTCGGTTCGCTCCTTGTCGAAGGGGACATCGTCGAAGTCGGTGGACGGATAGCGGAGGTGGTACCAGGCGGAGTCAAGGAACGTATCGCTGACATCCGTCTCACGGCGAGCCGGCTCACCGCACTTCGGGCAGGGAACGTTGACCCACTCCTCCACGGTCGCGAGCGGCGAGAGGCCCGTGCCGCGCGGCCGGAAATCCTCGACGTCGGGCAGCAGCACCGGGAGATCCTCTTCCGGCACCGCGACCGGGCCGTCCTTTGGGCAATGGATGATCGGAATCGGCGGGCCCCAGTACCGCTGACGAGAGATGAGCCAGTCGCGCAGCTTGTACTGCACGCTTGACTGTCCGCGGCGGAGTTCGATGAGCCGCTCGACGATGCGCCGCTTGCCTTCCTCGGAGGGCGCACCGTTGAAGTCGCCGCTGTTGACCAGCGTGCCCGCACCCGCGTACGGGGCATCATCGACATTGCCACCGCTGATCACCTCGACGATCGGCAGCGAGTGCGCACGCGCAAACGCCCAGTCGCGTGAGTCGTGGCCGGGTACCGCCATGATCGCGCCGGTGCCGTAGCCACCGAGCACGTACGGCGCCGCCCACACTGAGAGACGCTCGCCGGTGAGCGGATGGATCGCGTACGAGCCCAGTTCCATCCCGATCGAGAAGTCAGGCTCCGCGGCGGTCGGTGGGAACTTGTTGCGCCACGCGTTGACCTCGCCCATGCGCTCCGGGGGAACGAAGTCCTCGAGCTCCGGGTGGTCGGCGCCGATCACCAGGAAGGTCGCACCGAAGAGCGTGTCCGGGCGCGTCGTGAACACCGTGACGTCCTTGCGCCTGCACCCGCCGAGGTCGAAGAGGATGGTGGCGCCTTCGCTCCTTCCGATCCAGTTGCGCTGCATGGTTTTCGTCGACTCCGACCAGTCGAGTGTGTCGAGCGCATCGAGCAGTTCCTGCGCGTAGCGGGTGATCTTGATCCACCACTGACGGAGGTAGCGGGTCTGCACCAGCGTGTGGCAGCGCTCGCAGCGGCCCTGCTCCACCTGTTCGTCGGCGAGCACGGTCAGGCACGACGGACACCAGTTCACAGCGCCTTCGCGCCACTCGATGAGCCCGGCGTTGAAGAGCCTGACGAACAGCCACTGGGTCCATCGATAGTACGAGGGTTCGGCTGTGTTGACCTGGTGGCTCCAGTCGAACATCGACCCGATGCGCGCGAGCTGATTCTCGCGGAAGTTTGCGACCGCACGGCGCATGACAACGGCGGGATGCTCTCCGATCTTCATCGCGTAGTTCTCGGAGTGGATGCCGAATGCATCGAATCCCATCGGCTCGAAGACGGTGTCCCCCATGAGACGCCGCCACCGCCCGTAGATGTCGCCCCCCGCGAAAGGAATGATGTGCCCGACGTGGAGCCCCTCAGCCGAGGGGTAGGGGAACATCATCAGGTTGTAGAAGGGTCGGTCGGGGAGGTCGAGCTGGGTGCGGTAGTCGCCGCGCTCATCCCAGATCCGACGCCAGCGTGCCTCGACCCTCGCGTGGTCGTAGGCGTCGAGCTGGCCCGGATCAGGCTCGACGGGAGCCGTGATCGTGTCCATGACACAAAGGGTATCCCGAGTCCGGGCCCAGCCCAAACGGGCCGCGCTCGAGTGCGCCACGGTCAGGCGGCCGCGACGCCACGAGTACACTCGGGCGCTCATGCAGCAGGACCCCTCCCCAGTCGAGATTCGCGCCGGCCAGGGTGACGACGATATGCGTCGCTTTGCCGAGGTCGACGCCGAGTCATTCGCCGGACATGCCGCCGACAACATGCGCTGGCTCGCCGCCGCCGAGCCACACGCGGCGCTCCGGCTCGCGTGCATGGAGGGTGACGTCGTCGGTGGGTACCTGCTGCTGCCGGTCGGGCAGTTCTTCGGCGGAAAGCCGGTGCCGGCGCAGGCGGTCACCGCGGTTGCCGTGCATCCGGCCTGGCGCCGGCGCGGCGTGGCCGGAGCGTTGATGCGGGACTGCGTCGCCGTTGCGCGTGACCAGGGGTCTGCGCTCGCGCCCCTCCACGCGGCCACGGTCCGGCTGTATCGGCGCTGGGGTTGGGAGGTCTGCTCTCAGACACTCCGGCAGACGGTCCGGACGGCTGCGCTCACCGGGTTGTCCGGCTCGGGGAGGGTGCGGGCCAAACCGGCCCGAGGCGACATCGAGACGATGCGGCGCGCCCACCTCGGACAGTGGGACGGACCGCTCGATCGACCCGACTGGTTCCTGTCCGTGGAGTGGGATCCCGGCGGGACGGAGACGCCGCGCTTCGAGTACGGCTGGTACGAGGGAGACCGGCTCACCGGGTACGTGCGCTACGAATCCGAGCGACAGGCGGGGGGCTGGATTCGCCTGCGCGTTCAGGAGTTCATCTGGACGACGCTTGAGGCGCTGCGTGGTTTGTGCGGATTCCTCGGCGGGCAGGAGTCGCAGAGCAGCGAGGTGGTGTTCGTGCACTCGGCGCTCGTCGACGCGTCGCCGCTGCAGTGGCTGCTTCCCGAGCCGCACCGTGACATCGAACTCTCCGGCTTCCTCTGCTGGATGCAGCGCATCGTCGGCGTCGACGCGGCCATGACTGCTCGCGGCTGGCCGTCGCGAGCCGCCGGTCGCGTCGAACTCGAGGTCACCGACCCGGTGATGGGCGTCGAGCGCCTGGTGCTCGAGGTGGAGGGCGGATCGGCCCGGGTCGGGCCCGGAGGAAGCGGGGCGGTTCGATGCGGTATCGGGGCGCTGTCGGCGTGGTACTCGAGCGCGCTGCGCGCGCGTGACGCCGTGCGGCTCGGGTTGCTCGAAGGCGATGCGTCTGCGGTCGGCACCATGGACGGACTGATCGCGGGTGGTCTCCCCTGGATGCCCGACTTCTTCTGATCGATGCCCGATCCAGCCCTGCTGCACCTGCGACTCGCTCGTCTGCGCTCGCAGCACCTCACGGATGACACCCGGCTTGAAGGAGACGTCGCGGCGGTGACGCGTGCGGTCTGCGCTCTTCAGGCGCAGGCGTTTGATGCAGCGCGGCATCAGGTGCGCGTCCGCAGCGTGGGGGTCACCTCCAACGCGGTGGATCGCGCCTTCGAGGTGGATCGTTCTGTTGTTCGAACCTGGTTGATGCGCGGGACCTTGCATCTCTGCGCGGCTGATGACATGCGCTGGCTGCTGGATGTTTTCGGCCCGGCTGTCAACCAGTTCGATGCCAGCCGCCGCATGAACCTCGGCCTCGACGATGCAACGTGCGCGCGTGCCATCGCGGTGATTCGCAAGGCGCTCGCGGGCGGCCCCATGGCGCGGCGGCAGATACGCGAGCTGCTGGTCAGCGCCGGGGTGATCCGCGAGCCGGTGGGGCAGCTGGTGCTGCATCTGCTCTATCACGCCGCGGCCCTGGGGATCATCTGTTCCGGACCGCGGATGGGCCGCGACGACAGCTTCGTGCTCCTGGACGACTGGGTGCCGCAGTCGGAGGGACCGCGGGGCGAGGCCGCTGTCGCCGAGCTTGGGCGCCGGTACTTCGCCGCCTACGGTCCAGCGGGTGAGGCGGATTTCGCCGCGTGGTCGGGCCTGCGACGCAGCGTGACTCGCGCCGCGGTGGCGGCGATCGGCACGGAGCTGGTGGAGTTCCCCGGATCGATTCGCGGCCTCTGGACGCTGGGACTGGCAGCCGGCGCCGACGTGGCTCGTCCGGCCGTGCGCCTGCTCGGCCACTTCGACACCTATCTCCTGGGCTACCGCCGGCGCGAGCATCTCGGCGACGCTGCCGCCGAGGCGTGGATTCACGACGGCGGCGGCGGATGGATCCGTCCCGTGGTCTGCGTCGACGGCTGGATCGCTGGTGGGTGGCGCATGGAGCAATCGAGGAGTGAGATCGAGATCAAGGTCATGCCCTTCGATCGGATCAGCCGCCGCGCCGATCGCGCGATCGGCCGCGAGGTCGAGGCGATCGGCCGCTTCCTGGAGCGGCCGGCCCGGTGGTCCCGCGCGCCCCTGGCTGGGTTCGATACCGCGCCCACATAGCCCCCGGGGGGCGGCAGGGCTGCTCGATCCGGCGCCATCTCGTCGACCAGTGCGGTCACGCGCGCCCGCGTCTGGGTGACCAACTTGGTGACGGAGTGGCGCGATCCGGTTCCCGGCGGGCCGAAGGCACGACGATCCGGTAATGCAGGCCAGAACCCGGGTCGCCTCGGATCGCAGCCTCACGGAGCGGCTGGCGCGAGCGTTCGCAGCAGTCTCGGTCCTGATCGTCGCGACCCTGGCGGTGACCGGGGGGTGCTTCGCGGTCGTTCTCCAGCACTTCGAGCCGAGCGTGAACGCCCTGATCGCGGGGCGGGGCGCCATCGACGAGGTGCAGAACGGCATGCTCGACGAGGAGTCAGGGCTTCGCGGGTACCTCGACAGCGGGAATCAGGTGTTCCTTGCCTCCTACTACGGGGGGCAGCAGGAGATCCTCAGCGGCGACAGCGCCACGATCACATTGGCGACGCGGCCGGATCTCGTCGGACCGGTTCTCGCGATGCGCGTCGCGCAGCAACGCTGGTTCAGTGAATGGGCAACGCCTGCGCTGGCGATCGAGCGCGCAGTCACCAGCCCGAGCGCGCGGCAGAGCTTCCTGTTGAGTGGCAAAGCCCTCTTCGACGCGTACCGAACCGCCAGCGCCGCGTTGAGCACCCAGGTGGACGTCGATGTCGGCGCCGAGCAGACTGCCGAGCACGCGGTCGTTCTCATGGCGCTGGCCGCGGCCGGCGGGATGCTCGTGCTCACAATCCTGGTCGCCCGGCGGCAGCACCGAGGCCTTCGCGCCGCGGTCGTCACGCCCGTCAACGACCTGCTCACCACCATGCGCAAGGTCGGCGCCGGCGACCTCACCGCACAGCCGGCCGGTGTCGGCCCTCCGGAACTCCGAGAGGTCGCGTTCGAGCTCGGACAGATGACCACGACGCTCGCGGCAGAACGATCGCGCCTGGCGGCCTTCGAGAGTGAGGCGCGCTCGCAGGCGGCGCGGCTCGGGCTCATCGTCAACGTTGGCCGGGAGATCTCGGGCAGCCTCAACCTCCGATACGTCGCCGAAGCCGTCGGCAAGGCGGGGCTCACGATCAGCGGCTTCCAGACCGTGCGGATGTGGATCATCAACGAGGATCGGCGCGAGCTCAACCTCGTGCACGACACCAACATCGATCACGGTCAGACCGGAGAGCATGCCTCCCTGCAACTCGGCGAGGGCCTGGTGGGACGAGCCGGGCAGTTCGGGCGCACGCTTGCGACACTGGTGGCCGGCTCGCTGGCAACCGAGTATCGAGTGGGCAGCAGGATCGCGGCGCTCGCCGTGCCGATGATCGTCGGCGCACGAATCATCGGCGTCCTCGAGCTCATGTCCGAGGAGCCCGTCGCCGTCGACGAGAGCAGCCTCGACGTCCTGCACAGCCTCGCGGGTCAAGCGGCAACTGCGGTCGAGGCGGCGCGATTCCATCAGAGCGCCGATGAGATGAGCCATACCGACGCGCTTACCCACCTCCCCAATCGACGCCGTCTCGAGCTGGACCTGGACCTCGAGGTCGCGAGAAGCCAGCGCTACAACCGCCCGATTGCCTGCATCATGCTCGACGTCGACAACTTCAAGAAGGTCAACGACGTACACGGGCATCAGGCCGGCGACGAGATCCTCTCCGAGTTCGGCAGTGCCTTCGCACGGTCTCTGCGCGATTCGGACACCGCGTACCGATATGGCGGTGAGGAATTCTGTGTCCTCCTGCGCGAGACCGACGCACCCGCTGCCGCGATCGTCGGCGAGCGGCTGCGCGTCGAGATCGCCAATCGTTTTGCGGGTATCGGTGGCTCGGCCATGGTCACGGCATCGTTGGGCGTCGCCGCCATCCCCAGCGATGCTATCGACGCGAAAACCCTGATCGCCGCTGCGGATCGGGCCCTTTATGGGGCCAAGGCGGCGGGGCGGAACTGCGTGGTGCGCGCCACCCCCACCCGCACCGTCCGTGTCAGCACGACCCGGACGCGCTCACGGTCGCCGCTGCCATCTGAGCTCTCGCTCGCGGTGGTCGGAGAGGAACCCGCCGCCCCCTGAACCGCGCGTCGCGAGGTCCCTCATCACGAGACGCCCTGGCTCGGCCATCGACTTCCGTCCACGGTGACGCAGGTGGACCGGGGTACCATGGGCGGGTACGGTCGCCACGGTACGCGGCTCGGGGTCTTGGGATGGAAACCCGAGGTTCGACGGGCAGCAGTGCGGACCGTTCCCGTGTCACGCCGACGTAGCTCAGTGGTAGAGCAGCGGTTTCGTAAACCGCTGGCCGGGAGTTCGAATCTCCCCGTCGGCTCCACATCCGTTGTACTGATCCGGCTGGTCGTGACAACCAGATGCTTAGAACACGGCCCGACGCGGGTTCAGATGATGCGTCAAATGGAACTCGCCCTTTACTACGTCGCCTTGCACCTCGGAACGGAGATCCCGCAGCACAGTTCTGGCGCCCCCCTCGGCCTTCGCGGCATAGAGGGCGTCGTCAGCAACCTGTCGGATGAGCTCCGGTTCCCCGCCTGTGGATGTGCAAGCACCAATGCTGACATAGGCCTGACCGGTTGGCAGCGGGGTTGTGGCGACGGCGCTTTGGATGCGCAGAGCGAGAGTTGCAGCCGTATCGGGCGTGGCATCCAACATCAGGATCGCGAATTCATCGCCTCCGATTCGCGCCACAGTATCGCCGCGACGGACAACCGACGAAAGGGCGTGTCCCACGGCGATGATCAGCTCGTCTCCCGCCGCGTGGCCAAACGTATCGTTGACCGCCTTAAGGCCGTCAATGTCCGCCGCGAAAAAGGCGTATGGGCGGCGGATCGGTAGCCTGACGATGGCTCGCTCGAACTCCCGCCGGTTGGCCAGGCCCGTCAGTCCGTCGGTGCTGGCTTCCTCTTCGAGGCGCTGATGTGCGACCGCATTTCCCAGCGCCAACTCGGTGAGGTTGCCGAGCGTCTTGAGACGCTCAAAGAGGTCGGCAGGAATCGCTTGTCCGCGCCCTGAGGCCGCGAGCACCCCATGAATCGACCCGTCGATGTGAATGGGCACATATGCCGCATGAGTGATATGCAGCATCGTCAGTAGACGTCGGAGTTGTGGCCCGCAAGCGGCAACGTCAATCTCCTCATTGACCGGCGCATCCGTGGCCACGACAGCGGTGATCATCGGATGCTCACCTATCGGTATCACCTCGCCAGCAAGGGTTGTGCCGGTATCGTCGCTGTCGGCCACGAGATGGACGCCCGTCTGGACGATGCGAAAATACTGCGCTCGCCGTCCAGCAGAAATGGTCGGCGAACAGATCTCTGCGGCGAGACGCGCCGCCGCCCGAACCACAAGGTCCGGATCCAGTATCGAGGTAAGAGTTCGGGTTGCCTGAGCGATGACAGCGCTCTGGCGTGCCTCCTCCTGCGCGCTCGCTACGCTGGCCGCCAAGCGACCGCGCAGCACGTGGGTGGCAATGCTGATCATGGACATGAGGCTGACCCAGAAGACGAGCAAGCGAATCAAGACTGTCGGCGTGTCGCTTGCGGTCACGCCGAGGACTGCGAGCGTGATAGCGACGGTCGCGATGACGACGAATGATTCGCGCGGTCGGCCGTGAAGCGCGCAGTAGAACACTGGCAGTAGGAGAAGGGCGGTCAGTCCAGTGATCGTCCCTGCGGAGAAGATGAGCATGCCGATGGCGGCGACCGCTGGGACGAGCGGGGCCTCGGATGCCCATCGTGGGCGGCGTCGCCACACCGGGAGCCGCTCGGCAGCGATGACGAGCCCCGCCACAGCGAGGGCGCCATACAGGAATCCCGGTCGCGCCGGGCCAGGCGGCAACAGGATGCTGACAACGGCCACTGAAGCGATGGCGGCGAACGGTAGCAGGCGCTGGCGTCGCCCACCGGACGCGAGGATGGAGTCGAGCCCTTTCCTCATCGACCAACGACTGTATTTTCAGGAGCCGGCACCCGATGCGGCCGTCCGACTCTTGTCACGGAGCTGTCGCACCCGACTGAGGTCGGCGCCTGCTGGCCACCTGGTGCGCCCATCCGTGCCGTGACCGACCGGTTCAGCATCTGGGGGCCGGCCGGGGACATTGCCGCCTCCTTCGCGGATCTGTGATGCGCGGTGAGCGTATGGCCTGATGGTCAGACGGGCGGGGGCACCGGCAGCCATCCCGCCGCCGGAGCAGGTGGGGCGCTCGGCATCGGAGGCGTCTCGCTGCCGCCAGGGTCGAACCGGAACGGTGGATATTCGTCGCGCATGAGGAGCACGTAGACAAGGACCCGGAACACCCAGCGATTGAGTCCCATGACGAAGTCGAAGATGCCGCGTGGATACCGGCTGGTGAAGAGCAGCGCGAGAGCGGCAAACAGAGTCAGGATGGCGATGAGTCCCCAGAGGTGTACCGCGACGCCGACGCCGCCGGCCAGGATCGCGATGACGATGTACTGCGGAATCGCCAGCAACCACCACTTGATGAGCACCAGTCCCCGTGACAGGTGCTCGGGATACGGCACGTCAAGCGAGGCTGGATAGTCGGCGTCGGCCGCGAAGCTGAACGGCGGGTAGTGGTCGGTGCCGAGCGCGCTGTATCCGTAGAAGCCGACGCGCCATGCCCAGCGCAGCACGCCGACGTTGAAATCGAAGATCGCGCGCGGATACCGCCCGGTGAAGAGGATCGCGAAGAAGGCGATCACGGTGAGCACGAACATCGCGATGAAGAGGAACCACAGCACGATGTAGTGCGGTATGAGCAGCAGCCACTTCACCAGCCACAGCCAGCGACTCAGTGGCTCCTCCAGACGCCCCTCGACGCGCAGCGGATAGCTGAGCGGCAGCGGCTGGACCGGGACCGGGGGCGGCTGCGGGATGCCGGCAGCCGTTGACCCCGCGCGCTGGTGTCTGCTGAGCATGACGATGCCGAAAGTGAGCAGCAGCACGGCAAGCACGAGCACGACGCCCCCTGCGATGAGCAGACCGAGCGCGAGCCCGAAGAGAAATGGGGCGGTCGCTCCGACTGACACGTCGGCCGCCACGCCGCGGGAACCGTCGGCGTTCATCAGCACGACAATCCATCGACCCGGCGTCACCGTCCAGGTGAGTGTTTGCGTTCCACCGCCGGATGCCTGTGCCTGCCAGAACGCCTGGGTGGCGGGCACAGCCGGCGCCCCACCGTCATGCGGTGCGTACGTGACGCGATATGGAAGGAACTGCAGATCGCTGAGGGAGTCGTAGGCAACGCCGCTCAGGTAATTGAGCGCGTCGGCACGAGGCGCGATGCCGATGAACACGCCCGCATCCGATCGGGTGGCAGCGGTGATGCGCACGTTGCCCAGCGCGTTCTGGTCGACCGGCCACGCGCGGCCCGAGAAATTGAGGTCAAGGCTCGAGGTCGCGATGGCGTACGAGGGCGCGGTGAGACTTCCGGTTCCCGAAGTGAGGTATCCGGAGGCGTCTCGCTGGGTTTGATCGGCCCACATCAGGAAGCCCCCGCCTGCGAGCAGCCCCATCATCACGAGAGCGAGCACGCTCCCGACGACCACGAGCACCACCGCACCGACACGCGATGGGGCACGCGAAGGCGGTGCCGGTGGCGGAGCCCACCCCGTGGTCATGATCGAGCGACCGGCGGAGTCGACGTCGGGGTGTTCATGTCAGCACCGTACGTCCGATGTCCGGGCGATGCAATCGGGAGGAACCCGGACTCCACCCTGATGTATCACCGCATGCGTCAGGGTGATTCCCGATAGCTCCACCTGCTTGCGAGCCCCATCATGGGAATGTGGCAGAGCAGACCCGGACCAAGAGAAGGCGGGGATCGTGGCGCCGCATCCCGGAAGCCCGCCGGCTCGGAGGTGTGGCCGCCGGCTTCTCGGCGAGGACCGGCGTCGACGTTACCGTCGTCCGAACAATCTTCGTCTTGCTGGCGCTCGCCGGAGGCTCCGGCATCGCCTGCTATCTGGTGGCGTGGCTGCTCATTCCCGCCACCGGGGAACGGACCAGCATCGGCAGTGCGGCGCTGGCCGACCGCACCGGGATCAAGCTCGCCGCGGGTCTTGCATCGCTGCTCGTCGCCGTCTTGGTGATGATCTCCCTGGTCGGGGCGGGCTGGATCGGCTCGCTCGCATGGTCCTTCGTGATCAGCGTCGTCGCGATCGTCCTGATTTCGCGAAACGCTCCCGCGGATGAGCAGGTCACGCTGCGCCGGCTCGCGGATCCGTTCATCGGCTTCACCGGCGATGCCCGGCGCTCTCGAGTGGCATTGCGTGCGCTCGTCGCCGCGGTCCTCCTGGTCGGTGGGGTGACCATCCTGCTGGCGGGACACACGAGCACCGCGCTGCTCCGCCCCCTCGCCGGCGTCGCGCTCGTCATCGCCGCGATGGTGGTGGTGCTCGGACCATGGTGGTTGCGGGTCGGTCGTGACCTGGTCGCCGAACGGCAAGCACGCATCCGTGCCGAGGAGCGCGCCGACGTGGCGTCGCGTGTCCACGATTCGGTCCTGCAAACCCTCGCGCTGATCCAGCGCCGCGCAGCCGAGCCGCAGCAGGTGATCCGGCTGGCCCGAGCCCAGGAGCGCGAGCTGCGCTCATGGCTGTTCGGCGGCCGCGCTCCCGGGTCGCTGGCCGCCGACACGACGTTCGCGGGAGGATTGCGGCTGATCCAGGGCGACGTCGAGGCTCAGCACGGCGTCACCGTCGAGGTGGTCACGGTCGGGGATTGCGTGCTCACCGAGGGCGTTGAGGCCCTGCTCGCCGCTGCGCGAGAAGCGACAGTCAACGCCGCCAAGTGGTCTGGGATCCAGGTGATCTCGCTCTACGCCGAGGTGGAGCCAACCCAGGTCTCGCTCTTCGTCCGCGACCGCGGACGGGGATTCGACCCGGCGATGGTGCCCTCGGATCGCAAAGGGCTGTCCGAGTCGGTGCATGCCAGGATGGCCCGCAACGGCGGCGCCGCGAGCCTTCGGAGCGTTCCAGGAGAGGGCACCGAGGTCAGGCTCACCCTCCCTCGGGCCGTCGGAGCGAGTCCGGCTCCGCCGCCACCACCTCCGCCACCTCCGATGACTCCTCCGCCTCCACGGCCACCAGCATGACCGCTGCGCCCGGCAACCGGCCACGCGTGTTCATCGTCGACGATCATGCCCTGTTCCGGTCGGGGGTCCGGTCGGAGCTCGGCAGCGGAGTGGAGGTGATCGGCGAGGCGGACGACGTCGAGCCCGCGATTGCCG
>DASZJB010000139.1:0-6498 GCA_035948615.1 Candidatus Dormiibacterota bacterium | reverse complement strand
ACACCATGGAGCGAGGTGCGCATCCGCTCGGCGATCGCCACCGCCTCGGCCTCCATGGTTGCATCCATAATTGACACAAACTCGTCGCCGCCGATGCGCAGCAGCTGATCGCCGGCACGGAGCTGCGCCCGCAGGGTGCGCGCCACCTCGATGAGCAGCGTGTCGCCGGCCTCGTGTCCGAACTCGTCATTGATCGGCTTGAGGTGGTCGACATCGATGGCGATCACGGCGGTCGCGCCGGTGAGCTCGCCGAGGCGTTCCTCGAACGCGCGCCGATTGCCGACCTTGGTCAGCGGGTCGGTGGTCGCGTGCAGCGCCTTCTCCTCGAAGAGGCCGGCTCGGGCGACGGCCACCGCGGCCTCGTCGGCGATCGCCTGCACAACGATCAGGTCGTCGATGTCCCAGGCCCCGCGGCGCGCGTGGGAGATGAGCACGAGAACTCCGATCACCCGCCCGCCGGCCGCACGCAGCGGCGCCGCGACGACGCTTCTCGAGCGCCGGCCGCCACCGAGATTCTCCAGCTCGTCGATGCTCGAACCCGGCATCGACGCGTATGCCTGCTTGATATCGCGGGGTGTCCGGAGCAGGCAGGGATCGCCCGTCGAGTACACGCGTCCGATCACCCCCTCGCCCGGCGCCATGATCACCATCGGCCCGGCCGCCGGTGCCACGCCGTCGCCGCCGAGGATGAGCGGGAGAGTCGCGAGACCGCTGGACGCCGCATCGAAGAGCAGCACCCGCCCCCATGTCGCGTCCGGGTAGGTCTCGTGGCAGCCTCCGAGCACCGCGGCCGCGACCTCGCTCGAGTTGGTGGTCAGCCCGAGTCTGCGGGCCACGTCCGCGACGGCGCGCAGGCGCCGCGTCTGGGCCTGGTAATGGCGATCGGTCAGCGACCAGTTCGAGTACGCAAGCACCACGACACCGACCATCAGCGCATCGACCTGGAGCAGCTGGTTGACCCCGTAGATGGGCGTGAGCCCCGCCCACCACCAGACCACCGCGACGCCACCGCATGACGCCACGAGAATCGACCAGAGCGCCGGTGCGCGTGCGGATGGATCGACGGTCAGCAGCACGGCCACGAACCCGAGCACGATGAGCGGCACGGGGTGGGTCAGGCGCGGCACGGAAAGGCCGAGGACCAGCGTGCACAACCCGACGCTGGTGAGTCCCTGCACCAGAGTCGCTATCGAGGGGCCGACCCGGGCCGTTCGACGCAACCGGATCGTGATCTCGAGCATCACGGCCGCCACAACCACGACCTCGATCTCCACGAGCATCGCTCTCGGCGGCAGCGAGGAGTCGACCAGCTGCCAGCTGGTGATGCCGAGCAGCACCAGCGTCGCAAAGATCGGCAGCCAGCGCCGAGCGGCGCTCTCGTGTTGCATATACACCCTCTCGATGGAGAGCGTAGTGGGAGCCGCGCCACCAAAAATGGGCGTGACAGCCTTGTGTCCGCTTCCTCAGAGATCAGGCGGTGTGCACGGACAGAGACCCCGTGAGCGCCTCGCCGATCACCTGCTTGCCGTTCATCGGCGACAGCACCAGGTCTGCGGGACCGGCCGATCCGGCGTCGAAGAACAGCTGCACCGGAGCGCTCGACTGGCTGGTGAGCTCGCCGCCGCAGGCCTTGCCGTCGATGAAGGGCTCCTTGTCGACGTTCTGGAAGATGGCATCGATCGCTGTCAGAGGTCCCTGCACGAGGGCCCCGACGCAGATCTGACCGATGACGGGATCACCGACGTTGTCGACCGAAACATCGATCTCCAGCTGCTTGCCGGCGATTGCCGTGCTCGGAATCACGCCACTGAGATCCGCCATCGGCGGTCCGGCCGTCGCGAAGAGCGGCGTGACGACTCCAAGGAAGAGACCGAAGATCACCACACCGACAACGATCAGGAAGACGGTTCTCGGGTTGTCCTTCGACCAGCGCCTGATGGCTGCGAACACGCGTGGTCAGATCGTGGCCGGCGGCTGATAGTCGCCGAACACGCTGCGCAGCGAGCCGCAGATCTCCCCGAGGGTCGCCTCGGCTCGAACCGCCTCAAGGATGCGCGGCATCAGCGCCTGGTCTGACGCTGCGGCGTCTTTGACGGCGGCAACCGTAGCCGCAACTGCTGCCGGGTCACGCCCGGCACGATGCCTGACCAGCCGCGCCGCCTGTGCTGCCATGGCTTGCTCATCCGGCCGGAAGAGCAGTGGTGGGTCGGCCTCCTCGGTCTCCGTGTAGCGGTTCACGCCGACGATCACCTTGTCGCCGGCCGCGATCGCCCGCTCGGTGCGATATGCCTCGTCCTGGATGTGCTGCTGCATCCACCCGTTCTCGATGCACGCCACCGCACCGCCGAGAGCGTCGACCTCATCGAGGAGACGCAGCGCGTCACGTTCGAGCTCGTCGGTGAGCCATTCGATGTAGTACGAACCACCCATCGGGTCGACCGTATTGGTCACCCCGGTTTCCTCGGCGATGATCTGCTGGGTGCGCACGGCGATCCGCTGCGCCTTCTCGGTCGGGATGGACAGCGCCTCGTCGTAGCACGACAACGCCAAAGACTGGACGCCCCCGAGCACCGCTGCGAGCGCCTCGATGGCGGCGCGAACGATGTTGTTCTCGGGCTGCTGTGCCGTCAGCGTCGAACCGCCCGTCTGCGTGTGCGTGCGCAGCATGAGCGAGCGTGGATCGCGCGCCCCAAAGCGCCTGGCCATGATCCGCGACCACATCCGTCGCAGCGCTCGATACTTGGCGATCTCCTCGAAGAAATCGATGTGCGTGTTGAAGATCCACGAGAGCTTGGGCGCGAAGTCGTCGACGCCGACACCGAGATCGATGGACGCCTGCACGTACGCGCACGCATTCGCGAGCGCGAACGCCATCTCCTGGGCCGCGGTGCTGCCCGCTTCACGAATGTGGTATCCGGAGAGCGAGATCGGATTGAATTTCGGCGCATTGACGGTGCACCAGGCGATCAGGTCTGCTGCGAGACGCAACGACGGCCTCGGCGGATAGATGAAGGTGCCCCGGGCGATGTACTCCTTGAGCACGTCGTTCTGGACGGTTCCCATGATCGACGCGGCGTCGAGTCCCTGACGCTCGGCGGCGACGACGTACATCGCGACCAGCACCGGCGCCGGTGCGTTGATGGTCATCGACGTGCTCACCGCGCTCAAGGGAATGCCCAGGAACAGGTCCTCCATGTCGCGCACCGAGTCGATGGCCACACCGACCTGACCCACCTCGCCCGCACTGCGCGGGTCGTCGCTGTCCAGCCCCATCTGGGTTGGCAGATCGAAGGCCACCGAAAGCCCCGGCTGGCCCTGCGCTAGCAGGTACCGGAAGCGCGCGTTGGCGTCGCCTGCGGTGCCGTAGCCCGCGTACTGACGAATGCTCCACAGGCGGCCCCGGTACATCGTCGGCTGGATGCCGCGGGTGAACGGAGCCACGCCCGGAAAGCGCTCATCGCGCAACGGGTCGTGCGCCGTCAGGTCGGCTTGCGTATACAGGGGGGCCACCGGGATGCCGCTCCCCGTCTCGAAGGGATCCTTTCGCTCGCCGCGCGCGCGAGCCGGTTCGAGAATCGTGTCCTGCCAATCGAGGAGCGCCTCGATGAAGTCGGGTTCTCCTTCCTCCACCGTGACGGACGAGGGATCATCCCGCTCGGTGACCATCGCCGCAGCATATCGCTGTGTCACGAGCGCGCGAACTCGTCGACCGATGTCCGGAACCTGTGCGACACTCCCCGCGATGGCGCTTCCGGTGACCACGTTGCTTGTCGAGGACTCTGCGGCCGGTCTTGCAAGCGGTGGCTGGCGATACACGCAGCGGCAGCTGTACTACGCGACGTGCGCCCGCGCGGAAACCACGCCCTCCGATGCGGCATCCAACGGCGAGATTGGCCTCGGCGTGTTGATGATCCTCGTCGGATTGATCTTTATCGGAGTCAAGGTGGTCTTCGCGCTGTTCGTGACCCTCGGCGTGGCGCTGCTGCTCGCCGGCATCCTGGGACGGACGCGCCGTCCGAGGCTCACCGGGCGCATCCTGGCACTGTCCTTCGACGACTTCCTCACTCGCTTCGGATCGCTTCAACCTGAGGGCTTGATCCCGGTCGACAGCGGTTCCGCTGCGGCGGATGTCGGCGCTGCGCCGGCAATGATCGTCACCGACACGCGCGACACGGCCGCGATGATCGCCGCCAACGCCGCGCATGCGAAGCTGCCCGCACTGCACGTGGTCGTCGCGAGCGATGGCGAGACCACCGCACCGGGCACCCGCGTGGTCGTCGTCCACGATGCGTCCCCGCGTGGGTGCGCCCTGGTCGAGGATCTTCGCGACGTGGGGATGGACGTCGTCGACGGCGGACTACGCCCTCGTGATGTCGACGGGCCGGGGCATCAGGTCATCGAGGGAGCGCCGGCGCGACTGCCTCGCGACCTCGGCGCGCTGCTGGAGCCTGATGAGATCGACTGGCTCCTCAGCGGCCGGCGCGTCGAGATGGCCACGCTTTCCCCGGAGGTCGCCATGGACCGCGTCAGAGCCGCGATCAGCCAGGCTGAGCAGCTTCTCGGCGATGCCCCTCAGCCAGCTCGCTGAGCATCTCGGGGGAGAGCTCGTCGCCGGACGCCGCCGCGACCTTGGACGGCGTGAGCGCTCGGAGAGTCGCCGTCCGCCGGCCACCTTCGAGCAAGGCCCGTTCCCCGAGCACGGCGCCGGGCCCGACCTGGGCCACCGAAGCACCGTCGACCTCGACTGAGAACACGCCGTCGAGGAGCACGTACATGTCGCTCCCGGTATCGCCCTGCTCCACCAGGGTCGCGCCCTCCTTGACCGTTTCGATGCGCGGCTTGGCACCGCCACGCATGATGCGCAGCGAGAGTTCGCGTTCCAACGCCGTTTCGACCTCGGTGACCAGCGCAGGCGAATCCTCGTCGCCCCACGGCGTGTGCTTGCCGAATGCGTGCTGATACCAGCGCTTGAAATCCACCAACCCCGACTTCTGAGCCAGATTCTGGTCACGGTCGTAGACCCAGTGGCGCGGGAACGGGCTGGCGCCGGTGAGCTCGTGGGAGGACGTCCCGTCGGAGAAGATCGTCAGCGTCAGGCTGGTCCAGGCCAGCGGTGCCGCCAGCTGGACGAATGGAGGTCGATTCACCCTGCGGGGTGCGGGCACGCCGGTCCGTCCTCCGGCGGTCTGGGAGAACCGCACCCAGCCGTCGCCCGTCTCCGGTGCGGACTGCCTGTCGGGAAACGCGACCGCCGCAAAGGTCATTCCGCGACCGCCGAGCCTGATCGTCGTGGAACCGATCTGACCGCCACCACCCTGACCGTGGGCGACGATCCGCCCATCCTCGACCTCGATCCACGCACTCAAGTGATTGGCGAATCGAAAGCGATCGGACTCCTGCAGCGCCGACAGCGAATCGATGTGGTCCGGGGGTGGCTCGTCGTAATGCGCGAAGCCCATTTCGAACGGGACCTTGGTGACCCCTTGAACAGCCTCAGATGGAATCCACGAGATTGACGTGACCGACGACTCGATGTGCATGGCGTACCTCCGTGGCGCCGATCATCGCTTGCCAGACAGCGGCGGTCGAGGGTGTCGGGACCACAGGTGACGGTGAGGATGACCCCCGAAGAACGTGGTGGCAGCCCCCTTTCGAGGACCGCCTCGCTGACTAGAGTTGACCCATGGCTTCGGAGCAGTCGATTCGCGTCGTGCTCGCGGACGACAACCTGATCGTCCGGGAGGGAGTGCGCGCGTTGCTCTCCATCTCCGGAGACGTCGATGTGGTCGGCGTGGCGGGCGATTACGACGAGCTCCTCGCCGGCGCGGCCGAGCACGTGCCCCAGGTCGTGGTCACGGATATCCGGATGCCACCCGATTTCACCGACGAGGGGATCCGCGCCGCGCGGATCGTCCGCAAGCAGCATCCGGGGACCGGGATCGTGATCCTGTCCCAGTACGACGAGCCCGAGTACGCGATCTCCCTGCTCAGTGAGGGCGCGGCCGGCTACGCGTATCTGCTCAAGGATCGTGTCGCCGAGGGCGATCAGCTGGCCCGAGCCGTGCGTGAGGTGAGCACCGGAGGGTCGATGCTCGATCCACGCATCGTCGATGCGCTCACCCGACCCGTGAGCGACGCGGGTGGTTTGAACGACGTCGAGGAGCGGCTGCTGCGCATGGTCGCGGAGGGCAAGCCCATCAAGGCGATCGCGGCGTCACTGCACTCGACCCCGACATCGGTCGCCGACGACATCGAACAGCTCTTTCTCAAGCTCGCGCAGCAGGCGAGCGCCGGCACGCAGGGCGCGCTCGAGCGCCTGCGCCTGCTGCACAAGGTGATCATCGACCGGGAGGAGCAGGGAGAGAGTCTGAGCCGGATGCTGCCCGGAGGGGTTGCGCAGCAGATGCGCGAGAACGGCGTCGAGCCGGGCAGGACCGAGCGGCTCACGGTCACTGTGCTGATGTCCGACATTCGAGCCTACTCGACGATCGCCGAGAA
>DASZJB010000138.1:0-2419 GCA_035948615.1 Candidatus Dormiibacterota bacterium | reverse complement strand
GGGGGGAAGGCGCTCCAGCCCGCCGTCGACCTCGAGGCGCTCGATCGCAGCCGCCTGGCGGAGACCGGATCCGATCGTCTTGCCGATGTTGGCCGTTTCGAAGTTGAGCCGGCGGTTGACCTCGCCGCTCACCTCGCGCATCACCCGTACGCTCTCGAACTCCATGACCGCGCGGCTGGCGCCCATCAAGGAGAGAAGGCGCACGATCGCGTCACCTTCCTTGAGGTACGCGACGTGCTGGCCGCTCCGCTCCATCACGCCGACATTCACATCCGCCGAACCGGCCATGTCTGAGACGGCGTCAGCCCATGTGCCCGTCGGGAGCACGAACTCGAGGTGGTAGCGCGAGCTCGGTACGTTGACCGAGCCGCAGCCGAGAAAGAGACCGCGCAGCATCGCCTTCCGGTCGCACGCCGCGTCAGGCACGGCATGCATCGCCGACTGGGTGAAAGCAGGCACGAGGCCGTGCGGCAGCGCCAGCTCGATGAAGAACGACATGCGCTTTCGCGTCTTGACGGCCTGGTATTTCGCTTCCATGGGTCCCACCGCGCGACCCAGCCTCACGACCTTTCGCGCCACGGCGTTTCGCAGCAGCGAGAAATACGCCGCCTGTCCCGGTTCACCCGAGCGTTTGATCAGCCGCGCGCGCGAGCCGAAATAAATCCCGAGCAGCTCGCTGAGCTGGCAGCAGGGCCGCGCCGGCATGAGCCCGGCCATCTCGTTCTTGACGTCAGCCGAGAACGAAATCGCGTACCTCCAACGAAGAGATGAAACCCCGCCCCGAATTGCAGTGTATATCTCCCCTCCCCCGCAGGGGGAGGGTGGCCCGGACCGCTCGCGGTCCTGGCCGGGTGGGGGGTCGACCACCCCAGAACCAGCCCGGGCGAAGGACAATGAACGTGTGGCTGAAATGAGGATGATCGAGGCGGTGCGCGCCGCCATCGGCGAGGAGATGGAACGCGACGACCGCGTGCTCGTCATGGGCGAGGACGTGGGCCGCAAGGGCGGAGTGTTCGGGGCGACTGACGGCCTCTATGCGCGGTTCGGCGAGGCGCGGGTCCTCGACACGCCGCTTGCGGAGTCGGCCATCGTCGGCGTGGCGATCGGCGCCGCGCTGAACGGTCTGATCCCGATCGCCGAGATCCAGTTCGCGGATTTCATCCATCCCGCCTTCGACCAGATCGTGAGCGAGGCGGCCCGGACTCGCTACCGGTCCAACGGGGACTGGGGGGTGCCGATCGTGATCCGGACACCGTTCGGCGGCGGGGTCCACGGCGGCCTTTACCACTCCCAGTCGATCGAGGCTTTCTATGCCCACGTCCCGGGTTTGAAAGTCGTGGTGCCGAGCATGCCCGCAGACGCCCACGGACTGCTCAAGTCGGCGATCCGTGACCCCGACCCGGTCTTGTTTCTCGAGCACAAGAAGGTGTACCGGCTCGTGACCGAAGAGGTTCCTGACGGCGACCACCTCGTCCCGATCGGTCCGGCCGTGGTGCGACGCGAGGGCACAAACCTGAGCTGTTTCGCCTGGGGCCTGATGACCCACTACTGCCTCGAGGCGGCGGAGCAGTTGGAGACCGAAGGGGTCAGCGTGGAGGTGGTCGACCTGCGCACGCTGGCGCCGCTGGACCGGGACGCGATCCTGGAATCGGTGCGCAAGACCGGAAAGGGAATGGTCGTGCACGAGGACAACCTGACGGGAGGTTTCGGCGCCGAGGTCGCGGCCATCATCTCGGAGCACGCCTTTGGTGACCTTGACGGGCCGGTAGTCCGCGTCGCGGCGCCAGACATCCCTGCGATGCCGTTCAACACTCCCCAAGAGGAGTTCTTCATGCCGAACCCGCACAAGATCGCGGAGGCGATGAGAAAACTTGCCTCGTACTAAGCGTCCAGAGAAAACCGCACCGCCCCACCCCGACCCTCCCCGGCAGGCGGGGAGGGCGAGTTATCCCTCCATCTCTGAATCCGAATATTCGATGCGGCGCGAGGCCGTCGCTGCGGGCATGGAGGCCGCCGGCCTCGACGCGATCTGCGTCTTCTATCCCGCCCGGGTCGCCTACCTCACCGGTTTCCACCACATACCGACCGAGCGCCCGATCGCGCTCGTGCTTGGGCCGAAAACCAAGGCCGTGCTGGTGGTTCCGGCTGTCGAGAAAGAGCACGCTGAGTCCTCGACGTCGCTTGACCGCGTCGACGTCTACTTCGAATACCCCGGCGCGGAGCATCCGATGGAGCGCGTCTCCGCGATCCTCGCCGAGAACGGTGCCAGGCCGTCACGCACCGGCGCCGATCATGACGGCTACATCCCCTACTGGGGTTACCGTGGACCGCTCCTGAGCGAGCTCATCGGGCAGCGAGCTTTCGACGCCGAGCTGATCATCGAGTCGCTCCGTCGCGTGAAGTCGCCGGCCGAGATCGC
>DASZJB010000137.1:0-34798 GCA_035948615.1 Candidatus Dormiibacterota bacterium | reverse complement strand
TCAAGAGTGGCCGACCCTGTTTCGCTGACCCTCCCGGCGATGGGCGAGTCGGTCTCGGAAGGAATCGTGTCCCGCTGGCTCAAGGCGGTGGGTGACAGCGTCGAGGAAGGCAAGCCCGTTGTCGAGGTGACCACCGACAAGGTTGATGTCGAGGTCCCCGCACCGGCAACCGGTCAGCTGATCGAGATCGTCGCGGCGGAAGGTGAGACCGTCGCCGTCGGCGCGACCCTTGCGGTGATCGCCCCGGGGGCCGCGGCCACGCCTGCCCCCTCACCGATTGCCGCTGCACCTGAGCCGCCGGCTGAGCAGGCCCCGTCGCCGCCGACTGCCGCAGAGGACGTACCAGCCCCTGAGCCGCCGCCACTCCCAGAGGCGGTCCCCACCGCCCCCACACCCGGTACTGCGCCGGACGGCGCCGATGTCGATGCCGCGCCGCTCGCGCGTAGGGCGGCCGCGAAGAACGGCGTCGATCTTCGCGCCATACACGGATCGGGTCCCGGCGGCATCGTGACCAAGGCAGACGTGCTCGGCGCCAAGACCGGCGCAGAGCCGCGACACGACGCCACCGTGCGGGTCGTCGACGGCGAACACGCCGAGCCGATCAAGGGCCCGGCGGCGGCCCTCGTGGACTACATGGAGCGCAGTCGCGACATCCCCACCGCAACGTCGTTCCGAACCGTCGGGGTCGACGTGCTCGAAAGCCGCCGGCGCCAGCTCAACAGCGCGCTCGCCGCCGGCGGAATCACGGGCAAGGTGTCGTTCACCCACCTGATCGGATACGCCATCGCACGGGCCGCCGCCGCGAGCCCCGCGATGACGGCTCATTTCGCACGGACCGACGATGGCAAGCCCGCACGTGTCGCCGGGCCGGTGCACCTCGGTCTGGCGGTGGACAGCGTCCGCAAGGACGGTTCACGATCGCTCGTCGTCCCGGTCATCCGCAACGCCTCGGAGCTCCCCTTCAAGGAATTCCGCGACGAGTACGAGCGCCTGATCGAACGCGCCCGAACCAACACGCTCTCCGCCGACGAGCTTCAGGGCGCGACCATGACGCTGACCAATCCCGGCGGCCTCGGGACTGTCGCGTCGGTACCGCGGCTCATGCCCGGTCAGGGAACCATTGTCGCCGTCGGTGCCATCGGCTACCCCGCCGAGTGGCGCGGCGTGTCCGAGACGAGCATCCGCGACCTCGGCGTCGGCAAGGTCATGACCATGACCAGCACCTACGACCACCGCGTCATCCAGGGCGCGCAGTCGGGAGAGTTTCTCGGGCGCATCGAATCCCTGCTCGACGGCGCCGAGAATTTCTACGACCTGGTTTTCGCCAGCCTTGGCCTGAATCTGCCGCCGCTCGAGACGCCGCCGGCGCGAACGGTCTCGCTCATGGTGCCTGCCGCGCCGCGACCCTCGGGCGTTGGCGAGGGAGCCCCCGATCGCATCCTGCTCGGCGCGATGCAGGCCGCGACGTCGCTGGTGAAAGCACACCGGACCCACGGCCATCTCGGCGCCCATCTCGACCCGCTCGGCTCGCCGCCGATCGGCGATCCGGCCATGGAGCCGTCAACGTACGGCCTGACACCGGAATTGATGGAGCAGATCCCCGCCGATCTGCTGCGCGTCTATGTCCCCGGTCGCAACCTCGCGGAGGTGCTCCCGAATCTCCGGCGGACGTACTGCGGCACCATCGCCTTCGAGATCGAGCACATCTCCAGTCACGAGCAGCGCGTGTGGCTGCGCGAGCACATCGAGTCGGGCAAGTACCGGCCGGCGCTGTCCATCGAGGACAGGCTTCGACTCCTCGAGCGGCTCACCAGGGTCGACGCGATGGAGCGATACCAGCGCGCCGCCTTCCTTGGTCAAAAGACGTTCTCGCTCGAGGGCCTGGACGCCCTGGTGCCGATGCTCGAGACGCTGATGAGCCTGGTCGCCGACGACGGTATCGGCGAGGTTGTCATGGGCATGCCCCACCGCGGACGCCTGGCGGTGGTCGCGCACGTCGCCAATCATTCGTATGAGTCGATTCTCAACGCGTTCGAGCTGGCGTCCGCGCGCCGGGCGATCGGTCGCGTCGACTCGACCGGCGACGTGAAGTACCACGTCGGCGCCACCGGGACCTATCACACGGAATCCGGCAAGGTGATCCTGGTCCGGCTGCTGCCGAACCCCAGCCACCTGGAGGCGATCGACCCGGTGGTGGAGGGCTGGTGCCGCGCCGCGCAGACCCAGCGTCGTGCGACGACGCTGCACCTCGATCCCATGGCAGCGCTCCCGGTGCTGATCCACGGCGACGCCGCCTTCGCGGGGCAGGGCGTCGTGCAGGAGGTGCTCAACCTGCAGTCGCTTCCCGGCTACACGACCGGCGGCACTGTGCACTTCATCGCCGACAACCAGGTCGGCTTCACCACCGATCCGCTGGAGGGCAGGTCGACCCGTTACGCATCCGACCTCGCCAAGGGATTCGACATTCCCATCGTCCATGTCAACGCCGACGACGTGGAGGCCTGTCTGGCGGCGATGACCTTCGCGTACGACTACCGCCGCGCGTACCGTCGCGACGTCATGGTGCACCTGATCGGCTACCGGCGGTTTGGACACAACGAGACCGACGAGCCGGCGTACACGCAGCCGCTCATGTACATGAAGATCCGCCAGCACCCCACCGTCCGCGAACTGTTCGCGGCGCAGTTGGTGGCCGACGGGCTGCTCCGGCCCGAAGACGTCGAGGCGCAGGCCAAGGCGATGTACGCCCGCATCGCCGACGCACACAAGCGGGTGAAGGAAAACCTCGCGGCCGAGCTCGACGATCTGACCCACGAGCAGGTCATCGAAGAGCCGGATGATCCGACCATGCGGACCGCCGTTTCCGGGCGTCAGCTTGCGGCGCTCAACGACCAGCTGCTCACCTTCCCCAAGCACTTCACGCCGAACGCCAAGCTCCTCCGCCAGATGGAGCGACGCAAGGCGGCCATGCTCGAGGGCGGCGTCGACTGGGGGACCGCCGAGGCACTCGCGTTCGCCTCGCTCATCACTCAGGCGCATCCGATCAGGCTGACCGGTCAGGACACGGTGCGCGGCACGTTCAGCCATCGTCACCTCGCGTTTCACGACGAGCGCACCGGGGAAGTGTTCATCCCGATGCAGCACCTCACCGACGCGCAGGCCACCTTCGAGGTACTCAACAGTCCGCTCAGCGAGGTTGGCTGCCTGGGCTTTGAATACGGCTACAGCGCGGCTGACCCGGAGACCCTGGTGATCTGGGAGGCGCAGTACGGCGACTTCTTCAACAACGCAGAGATGATCGTCGACCAGTTCGTCTCGTCGGCGCGCGCCAAATGGGGTCAGCACTCGCGCTTGACCATGCTCCTGCCCCATGGCTACGAGGGAAGCGGTCCGGAGCACTCCAGCGCGCGAATCGAACGCTTCCTGCAGCTCTGCGCGAACGACAACATGCGCCTGGCGAACTGCACCACGCCCGCACAGTACTTTCACCTGTTGCGCAGCCAGGGACTGCTCAACGACCCGCGCCCGCTGATCATCTTCACGCCGAAGAGCCTGCTGCGCCTCAAGGAATCGACGTCGAGGCTCGCGGACCTGAGCACCGGCAGGTTCCAACCGGTGATCGACGACCCCACCAGCGCGGAGCATCGCGATGAGGTCCGGTCGTTGCTGCTCTGTTCGGGACGGATCTACTACGAGCTCAGCCTTGCGCCGCAGCGCGTCGAGGCGACCGATGTCGCCATCGCGCGTGTCGAACAACTCTATCCGCTCCCCATCGACGCCATCCTGGAGCTGGTGGCGTTGTATCCGAAGCTCGAGCGGCTGTACTGGGTGCAGGAGGAGCCGCAGAACATGGGCGCGTGGGGGAGCCTGGAACGCGCGCTCGGGCTGGCGCGTCCGCCGCACGTTCACTGGGACTACATCGGCAGACCGCGCCGGGCCAGCCCCTCGGAGGGGTACGCGGGCTCGCACCAACTCGAGCAGGAACGCATCGTCACCGAGGCATTCGCCACGTCGCGACGCGGTCAGAACGGAGCAGCCGCCCCGGTCCCGGTCACCACGCAGATCACCGCATGACCCAGCGCGTGGTGGTGCTTGGCGGGGGCCCCGCCGGCGATGTCGCCGCGCTCCGTGCGGCTCAGCTGGGTGCCGAGGTGACGCTCATCGAACGCGCCGAGCTGGGCGGAACTTGTTTGAACTGGGGCTGTATCCCCACCAAGTCGTTGCTCGCAGGAGCCGACCTGCTTCGCAAGATCCGCGACGCTGCGTCCTTCGGCATTCGCGTCCCGGAGCCCGAGGTCGACTTCCCCCGGATGATGGAGCGCAAGGAAGAGATCGTGGTGACCATGCGCAAGGGCGTCGAGGCGGCGTGCAAGCGACGCGGCGTGCGTGTGGTTCGCGCCCAGGGGGTGGTCGACGGCGACGCGGTCGTCACCGCCGAGGGACGCCACGAGTTCGATCACCTCATCGTCTGTGTCGGCACCGAGCCGTCCGGGCTGCCCGGCATCGACATGGAGCATCCCCGCGTGGTGACCTCGAACGGCATCCTCCGCCTGGAGCGCATTCCCGACCACATGCTGGTGATCGGTGGCGGAGTGGTCGGTTGTGAATTCGCGAGCCTCTTCGCGGCGCTGGGGTCGCGAATCACAGTGGTGGAGGTGCTCCCCCAGATCCTTGCGGGTGTCGATCCGCGGATCGTCCAGCAGTGGCGTCGTATCGTCGAAAAACAGGGGATCGCGTTTCTCGCCGGACGGCGGGTCGAATCGGTGGACTACGCCCCGAACGCCGTAAAAGCTCATCTGGACGACGGCACCGCGATCGACGCAGATCTGATGCTCGTCTCGGTCGGCCGTCGCTCCCAGACCCGCGGGATCGGCCTCGAGGAGGCGGGCGTTGCCATCAACGATCGCGACCACATCGAGGTGGACGAGTTCCTGCGAACGGCCAACCCGAAGGTCTGGGGAGCCGGGGACTGCATCGGCGGACTGCAGCTTGCGCACCTCGGCAGCGCCGAGGGCGGACGCGCCGTCGAGAACGCGCTCGGTCATGACGTCATGCCAATGGACCGCACCGTGGTCCCCTCGTGCATCTATACCCACCCCGAAATTGCCATGGTTGGCCTGAACCCGGAGGCGGCGAGGGCGGCAGGCATCGACATCAAGCTGGGTCAGGCCCGCTACCTCGGCAACGGCAAAGCACTCGGCGAGGGTGAGCCCGACGGCCTCGCTCAGCTGTATTCCGACGCCGCGACCGACCGCCTAGTGGGCGCCACCGTAATGGGCGTCCACGCGGTCGAGATCATTCACGAGGTCGGTGTCGCGATCAGTGACGGCCTAACAATGGACGACCTCGGTTCGATAATCCATGCGCACCCAACAGTCAGCGAGCTGATGATGGACGCGTCCGAGCAGGGCGAAGGCGTGGCTCCCTACTTAAGCTGAGCATGGTCTCGGAGTGGGAGGGGTCACCCGGGACCAGCGAATTTGGCAGCGCCGGAGAGAGCGCGACAATATGCTTGCGCGAACGAGGGCGCTGACAAGCTGAGCGGGGCCCGGGTGACCCCTCCCGCTCCGCCACGCAGGACGCTCAAGTTCAGGAAGTGGCTGTCTTGCGCAGGCGCTCGTCGCGTCGCCTGCGGTTGCGCATCCGCAGGGCAACCACGAGGACACGTCCTTCGAACCACGTCGCCGCGCCGGCTCCGACCGCGGCCGCGAGCAGGATCGCGCCGAGCCAGCGCGGGGTCAGGATGACGATGGTGACGCCTGCGACAGCCAGCACGGCCGTCGATGCGAGGAAGGTCGCGGTGAGCAACGCGCGCCAGGTCAGGAGGATGGAAGCTCTGACCGCCATGACCGCCGCCTGAGCGTCGAGCCGGGCCTTCGGCGTGGTGCCGGGGACGGGTTGACCGCCCGCGAATGCGCGGCGGCGGTTGGTTGCGATCCGCCAGAAGAAGAGGCTCGCCGCAAGCCGGGCGAGGAGCCTGATGACGATGGCCCACGGCATGTACCCATGCTACAGTCGCCGAGCGTTTCAACCGTGGGAGCAGCGATATGATTCGTGCATACGTGCTCGTGACAGCGAGCGCAGGCAGGGCACAACATGTGGCCGACGCCCTGAGGGGCAGCGACGGCATCGTCCTGGTCGACGCGATCACCGGCGAGTATGACGTCATAGCCCAGGTCGAGGCAGCGGACGTCCCGGGCATCGGTCGTCTCATCCTGGATCGGATCCAGTCCGCCGACGGCGTGGTCAAGACGATCACGTGCCTCGCCGTCTGATCCGGAAGCGGCGGCACCAGTCGGGAGCCCTGGCCTGGGTGGACTAGCCGGCCTCTACCGGACTGCACTCGCACGACTTCGCAGCAGCGCACACCTTCGAAGATCGCTGCTCTTCTGGACGCTGCTCGGGCTTGTCCTCGGCGAAGCGCTGACCGCTGACGTGGCCCTGGTGCACGGCCACGGCACGCTGACCCTTGCGGTCATCGCAACCGCGGTCTGGTGGCTCGCGGTGACAATCGGGATCATCGGTGGCGCCGCCCTGCTCAGGACGCCCGACGGATCGCCCGTCGATCGCTACGGGATCCCCAACGGGCTGACCGCGCTCCGCGGTTATGCGTGTGTTCCGGTGCTACTGCTCGGGACCCTGTCGTTGCCGGGGCGCCTCGGTCTCGCGCTGTGGGGCTGCATCGGTGGCTCGGTCGGCCTGCTGGACGCGGTCGACGGCATCATCGCCCGCCGCTACGGGCCGGTGACCGTCCTGGGCAAGGCGATGGACCCGTTCGGCGATGCGCTCTACTTCGTGGTCGGAGCCATCGGCTCCTGGGCACTCGGGATCGTCCCACTCTGGCTGGCGATCTTGATCGTCGCTCGGTATGCGGGACCGGTGGTGCTGACGCCAATCGTGCTCCTCACCGGCCGGCGCCCGGAGCTGGTCTACACCGTGTGGGGACGGCGCAACACGCTGTTCACCGGGGTCGTGCTCTTCGCCCTGTACGTGGTCCGCCTCTTCGGGGGACCGGTTGAGGTCGTGGCGCTGATCATCGCGCTGCCAACGCTCGTGCCCACGGCGCTGCTGCATTTCGTTGCGCTCTTCCAACGGGTTGCCGCATCGCCGCGGGCAGGGTGACGGACGGGTCAATCGGCGACCGAGCTGCTGAGCACCTCCCGGATGTGGGTGAGCCATCCCACCGAGGTGAGGCCGTGTGCTCCCGGAACGTAGTTGCAGTCGAAGCCGTCGGCGAGCATCCGCGTCAGACCGGGCTCGTCGAACCCTTCGTCGATGAGACGGTCGATGTCGCCCGTCGCTTCGATGACCGTCTCAGCCGACGCGTCGTCCACGAACGCGTGCAGCGCGGCATCGGGTGCGCCGTGGTCCTGCTGCCAATCCTGGTGGTAGTAGCCGGCGAGCAGCTGAGCCAGCGCCGGGTAGTCGGTCGCGGCGTTGTCGATCGCGATGTCGATATCGATGGTGCCGTTCATTGTCAGCGCTCCTGGTGTCTTTTGTCCCGAAAGGGAGAACGCGTCGGGTAGGCGGTCACGAGCGTGAACCCGCCGGGCAATTCATCGTTGCGGCGCAGTACGAGCCGGACTGCGGTGACCTGTGTGGGAACCACCACGCCCCGGCTGACCTCAGCGTAGGTGAGCACGTGACCGACCACCTCGCCCATGTCCTCGACAAAGGTGAAAGGAGCGCCCCGGTCTCTGCCGCCCAGCCACTTGGTGATGTCCGAGCTTCGCCGTGTGATCGCGATGTCCACGCACCGCTGCGCGGTGGCGCGGCTGATGAATCGCCCCGCGGCGGCGACGCCCTCGCGGAGGATCCTGCGCATCTCGTCGCCGGCGCGGGTATCGACGTGACGGCGCAGCGTGTGTCCGCCTCGACCCTCGTAGACGCTGAGGTCCTCGACCGGGATCCGGCGAGGGCGTGGCCCTGGAGCCGGCCGGTCAATGCCATCAAGCATGCGTGTGTCCTCCCGCGCCCGTCGCTGAGCGGCGAGTGATCGCCGCGATGCGCCGCAGTCTCTCCGGCCCCCGCGGACACCGCGCAGACGGTGACCCGGTCGGGAGGGACACGAACGCATAATCACGACGAGTGCTCGCAATCCTCAAGCCGACGCCTGCGCCCGGGTTCGCGATCGGCGACGTCCCGAAGCCCTCGCCCGCGGAAGGCCAGGTCCTCCTTCGTGTGCTCGCAGCGTCGGTGTGCGGCACCGACGTGCATCTCTACGACTGGAATCCCTGGGCCGCGGCGCGCGTGCATCCCCCACGCGTGGTGGGTCATGAGGTCTGCGGCGAGGTGGTCGCGTGGGGTGAGGGCGTGCACGATCCGCCGCTCGGGACCCGCGTGGCGGTCGAGTCGCACATCGTGTGTGGCCACTGCGATGAGTGCCGTCGTGGCGACTTTCACGTCTGCGAGAACACGCGCATCATCGGAGTCGACGTCGATGGGGCGTTTGCGACCCACCTCGCACTACCGCGGGCGAACGTGTGGCCGGTCGGCGACACGGTTCCCGCGGAGGTCGCCGCCGCCATGGAGCCGTTCGGTAACGCGGTGCACGCGTGTTCGTATGGCGAACTCGGCGGGCGAACCGTGGTGGTGTTCGGCTGCGGCCCGATCGGGTGTGCTGCAATCGCGGTCGCCCGGGTTCGGGGTGCTGCCCGCGTCGTCGGTGTCGACCGCAACGCCTATCGACTCGACCTTGCCGAGCGCATGGGTGCCAACGCCATCGTCCGGGCGACCGACGCCGCTGCGGACGACGCCGTACGCAGTGCCGCCGGCGGCGCGATCGACTGCGTGCTCGAGATGAGCGGATCACCGGTTGCGGTCGCGTCGGCCACGCGTCTCGTCCGGCCCGGCGGCTGGATCAGCCTGCTCGGCATCGGCGACGGGCCCGACGTCGTCGATCTGTCGAGCGACGTCGTCATGAAGGGTTTGAGCCTGTACGGGATCGCCGGCCGGCGCATCCCGGAGACCTGGGAGCAGGTGACCGCCTACGTCCGAGACGGCGTCGTCGACGTGCGCGCGCTGATCACGCACCATTTCGCGATGCACGACATCGATGCCGCGATCGAGTTGATGAAGTCAGGTCAATGCGGGAAGGTGACCCTCACTCCTGAGTAGCGACGCGCGGGGTATCGTTGGTCGCATGGTGACGAGTGCGGTCACGTCGAAGGCCGTCCAGGCCCTGGACGCGTCGCTGAACGAGGATCTCGAGGCGCTGCGCCGCGACGGGTTGTTCCGTCCGCTGCGCGTGCTCGAATCCGCGCAGGGTCCCGAGGTGGACATCGGCGGCAAGGCGGTGATCAGCCTGTCCAGCAACAACTATCTCGGCCTCAACACGCATCCTCGCCTGGTCGAGGCGGCATCCCGCGCCGCTCTCGAATGGGGCGCGGGCAGTGGCGCGGTGCGCACCATCGCGGGGACGCAGACCCTGCACCAGGAGCTGGAGCGGCGGCTTGCCGCGTTCAAGCGCACCGAGGCGTCGCTCACCTTTCAAAGCGGGTACGCCGTGAACGTCGGTGTCATCGGTTCGATGCTCGACCAGGGTGACTGCGTGGTCAGTGACAAGCTCAACCACGCGAGCATCATCGACGGCATCCGGCTGACCAAGGCCGATCGGATCCTCTACGAGCACGCCGACGCGGATGACGCCGAACGCGCGCTCAGCGAGGCGCGTGGCAAGGGATATCGACGCATCCTGCTGGTCACCGATGGGGTCTTCAGCATGGACGGCGACATCGCCCCGCTTCCGGCGCTGGTCGAGCGGGCGGAGCAGTACGGGGCCGCGGTGATGGTCGATGACGCGCATGCGACAGGTGTGCTCGGCACCAACGGCCGCGGCACCACCGATCACTTCGGTCTCCACGGGAGGGTCGCGCTCAATATCGGCACCCTCAGCAAGGCGGTCGGGGTGGTGGGCGGTTATGTCGCCTCGTCGCAGATCGTGCGCGATCACCTGATCCACAAGTCGCGGCCATTCCTGTTCTCGTCCTCGCACCCGCCGGCGGTGGTTGCCGCGTGCATTGCCGCCGTCGACGTGCTCGAGCAGGAACCTCAGCTCATGGAGCGGCTCTGGAGCAACACGCGCCATTTCAAGAGCGGACTCCGCGAGCTCGGCTTCGACATCGGCCAGAGCGAGACCCCGATCACACCGGTGATGTGCGGCGAAGCGCCGACTGCGATGGAGCTCTCTGACATGCTGCTCGAGCGCGGCGTGTTCGCCCAGGGCATCGGGTTTCCCACGGTTGCGCGGGGCAGGGCTCGGGTGCGAACCATCGTTTGCGCGACCCACACGCACGAGCAGCTGGATCGAGCGCTGCTCGCGTTCGAGGAGGTTGGCACCCGTCTTGGACTGATCGGAGTGGGCCACGAGGCGTAACCCGATGACACCAACACGCTTCTGCGAGGTGCGTCCTTCGCGGGTCAGGCCCCGCTAGCGATGGCCCATCGCAGCGCGGCGGAACTCGAGGAGGAGCGGCTGGAGATCCTGGCCGCGCAGCGTGACCGGGTGGCGTTCGCGCCGCTCTACGAGCGCTACGTCGACCAGATTCACGCCTACGTCTACACCCTCACCAACAACATGGAGCAGGCCGACGACGTGACCGCGGCAACATTCGCCAAAGCGATCGAGGAGCTCCCACGCTTCGAGTGGCGCGGAGTTCCCTACTCGGCGTGGCTGTATCGCGTCGCCGGCAACCTGGTGGCCCGGGAGCGGCGCCGCCCGGGCTGGATCGAGCTCGAGCCGCGCATGCTGCCCGACGCCGACGCCGACCCCGCGTGGCATGCGGAGGAGAACGATCGCGCCGAGGAGGTGCGAGCCGCTGTCGCAGGGCTGCCCCAGGACCAGCGTCAGGCAATCCTGCTCCGATTCGGCGGGGAGCTTCGGAACCGGGAGATCGCCGAGATCATGGGAAGAAGCGAGGGGGCCGTCAAGCTGCTGACGTTCCGGGCCTTGACCGCGCTGCGGCGTCGCCTGGGCGCGCCGATGCCGGCAGAGCGACTCTGGAGGTCCGGGTCGTGAACGACGAGGACCGCCTGGACGGGGCGCTCGCCGGCGATATGGTTGCCTTCGCAGCATCTCCGGAGGTCTCGGGGTTGGTCGACACCGGCGATGAGGTGAGTGCGGCGCTGTCGGCCTGGACCCTGGATCGCGAAACCCGGGCCCAGATCTATGCGTCGGCGCTGGCGATTGCCGGCGCCTCAGGCATCGGCGATCGCATCCGGGCCCTGGGACTTGACCGCAGGGTGCAGGCGATCGCGGGTGGCACCGTATTCACCGTGGCGGCGGCCGCAGCGGTCGGCCTGGCCATCGCACGCGGCCGGCGCCGCGACCCCGCGGCGCTCGGCGCCTGACCCGCCCGCATGGATCCCGAGCCCGAGGTGCCGGATGCCGAGCGGGAGCGGATCCGCCAGCGTGATCGCAAGCGCGAGCGGCGCATGGTGGTCGACAACGCCGGTGTCAAGCGCGTGCTCCCCGCGGTTGCGGAGAAGCGCCGCAAGGCGGCGGCACCGCGTCAGGACTCGCCGAGCTGACCGCTCAACACCTCGGTGTTTGAGGGGGTTGGGCTCCCGCCCGCAGGCTCGACGGTCGCCGCGATGCTCTTGTACCCGGCGAGGCTCCCCGGCACGACAGCCGTCCAGGGCCCACCGCCAAGACCCGGGCTGAGGAACGCGACACCTTTGGGAGAGCCGCGTGGTGGGATCAGCCAGACCTCATAGGCTTCAGTGCTTGGGAGGGCCGCGAGCCCCTTGACGGTGAGAACGGCCTGGGTGCCCGCGGTGTTTACGGCGAGGGTCCCGGTGGCTGTCGTTCCGGACACGGTGTAGGCGACCGGTGGCGGCGACGCGTTTCGTCCGGCCAGGGCAAAGATCCCGAACACGATCGCCGCGACAACAGCCACGGCTCCGACGGCGGTGAACGTCCGGCTCGCGGGGATGGCCGCTAGCACGCGTCGCCACCAGGGCAGCCTCGCTGATGCGGTCGCCTCGGCGTAGACCTGCGCCATCAGCCGGCGGCGGAGTCGGGCCGGCGGCGGCGCCACCTCGAGCGCGGCGGGAAGCAGCGAGGCGAGATCGGCGTACTGGGCGGCAGCGCGTTTGCACGACTCGCAGGTGGCGACATGGCGCTCGATGAGATCGCGGTCGGACGCCTCGAGCGCGCCGACGGCGTCCAGCGCCAGCAGGTCGGTCGCCTCTTCGCAGCTCATTGGGTCGGCCATGGCGTCTCCAGGCGGTCCGCAAGGCTGGTGCGCAACTTGTCCAGGGCGATCCTCACCCGGCCCTTGACGGTGCCCAGCGGCACCTCCATCTTGGTGGCAATCTCCGACTGCGAATACCCCGCGTAGTAGGCCAGCTCGATGGTCTGGCGCTGCTCGGCCGGCAGCTCGTCGAGCGCCTTGCGGACCTCCTGGCCGCTCAGCTCGAGGGCGACCGCCGCCCAGGGGTCGCTGACCGCCGGCTCGATCGACTCGCCCTCCATGGGTGTGTCAAGGCGGGTGCGGTGCCGGTCGCCGCGCAGGCGGTCGATGGCTCGGTTGCGCACGATCGTGCAGATCCACGCGCGCAACGACCCGCGCCCCGCCTGGAAGGTCGCGGCACGCCGCCAGACCGCCAGGAACGATTCCTGAACGACGTCCTCGGCGGCACCACGGTCCCCGAGGATGCGCAGCGCGACCGTGTGAGCAAGGCCACCGTATCGGTCGTACAAAGCTTCGATCCCCTCGGGCGAGTGGGCAGAGATCGAGCGGACAATGTCGTCGTCACTAAGGTGCACTCTCATGCTCCGACACACGCTCGGGGGTTGCGCATCTGTTGGTACGGACGTGCCCGGCGGCTTGGATCACGCGGGCACGCGCCGTCTCGGCGCGGGTCCACGCGACCTGCTCCTACGAGACTTTGACTCGACCGCCACGAACCCGAGCCGCGGTCGACTGGAGGAGCACCGGCTCGTCGGGTTGATGAACGACGACCGCCGCCGCCGACGGCCGCAGACTCGTGGCAGCGGGCCCTTCGAAGACCACTTTCACAGCGCCCGCGGCGGTGCCTGCCTGGGCGATCGCGAGTGCCGCCGTGTATTCATCCAATGGGAACCGGTGAGTCACGACGCCGTCGACGGGGAAGCTCGAGTCGCTCAGCCACTCGCGAACCGTACCGAAGGTTCTCTTGCCGTCCGGCTCGCGGCCGTAGGACGCGGCGCCGCGAACGGTGAGCTCACGAGCCCAGATGAGCGACCACTCGATCTCGTGCCGGCCGGAGCGGCCGCAGAGGACCAGCGTGCCACCGGCACGGAGCAGGCGCACCGCGAGGTCAATGCTCAGCGCCGAGGCCCGGCAGTCGAACACCACGTCGACGCCACCGTCGAGCACGGGGAGCCCCCCGCCGGCGGGTCGCATCAGGCGTGCCTCCATGTGCTCGGCGGTCTTCTGCAGCATCTGTTCGGACGATCCGTGCCAGACACGATTGGCGCCGATCGATCTGATCGCCATGAAGGCTGCGTTCGGATCGCCGTTGAGAGGAGCGCTCTCACGGTGGCGCCGGCCGAGACGCGGCCGTGTGACGCTCCGTGAGTCGTGGAGCACGATGACGTCGAGATCGGGGTGCATCCGCCGGAGCGTCGCCACGATCAGCCGGCTCAGCGCTCCTGTCCCGATCACCACGGCGGTGTCGCCGCGACGCGTCCAGCGGAGGACGGCGTGCAGGGCGGTGGCCGCGGGCTCGGCCAGGACACCGCGCTGGTCGGAGATGCCGTCAGCGGGAACGAGCATGTCCTCGTGAACGAGGAAGCCCTCGCTCCAACCGCCGCCGGCCTTCTCGCTGGAACCAACTGACCGGCCTGAGCAGAGGGAGCCGCCGCGATCGGCGTTCTCGCACAGGTGGGTATCCCCGGCGCGGCAGCGGCGGCACTCTGCCAGACCCTTGTGGGCGCAGCGTAGGGTCGGCTCGACCAGGACGCGGTCGCCCTCGCGAGCCCAGCGCGTCGAGCATGCGCGCTCCACGACTCCGACGATTTCGTGGCCGGGGATGAACGTCCCGCCGGCGGCGTAGGCGGTGAGCACGTTGGGCACCGGGTCGCGATGCACCAGGGCGAGGTCGGTGCCGCAGATACCGGCCAGTGCCGGCCGGATGAGCACCCAGCCCGGCCCCGGCGGAACCGGGGTCCTGACGTCGCGCACCTCGACGGGGAGCGAGGAGCTCGGCTGCGCGCGGCGACGCCGGCCGCGACCCCGGCGGCCGGAGCCGGGGTCGAGAAGGGTCGGGTCGACGACTAGCGCCCGCATCGGGCGTGCCAAATGGCGAAATGGCCGCGAGCAAGCGCGGCAGTGGACTCTCTCATCGCCTCGACCTGTGAGGATAACGTGTGCTCACCCTGGTGGTGCAGCATTGACAATGGGTCTGATGACCGATCAGCCGCCGCCACCCGGCCCGCCCCCCGCCGATCTGGGAGCTTCGCCGCCAGGGTGGGGACCGCCACCGAGCGGCTGGGGCTCACCCCCTCCGGGATGGGGATCGCCACCGCCCGGCTGGGGCGCACCGCCCGGTGCGTGGGGACCGCCGCCCGGTTCATGGGGACCGCAGCAGCCCGGCTGGAATCCCGGGTTCATGCCGTCGCAGGTCGGATCCGGGCGATTTCGGTCCATGTCGGTCGGCGAGTGGCTCGATGCGACGTTCACCCTCTACCGGCGCAACTTCGCGCTGATCGCGTCCATCAGCGCTGTCGTGCAGATCCCGTACGCGCTGCTCACCTGGCTGCTCTTCGAGCTCACCGGGGTCGCCACCTTTGTGCGCTCGCCATTCGCGTCGTTCTCCGGGCAGACGATCACCCAGGCGCAGGCCCAGCAACTCCTCAATTCCTATCTCGGCGTGCTCGCGGTCACGGTGGGCCTGGTGCTGGTCAGCCTCCTGGTAGTCGTTCCTCTCGGGGAGGCCGCCACGACGCGGGCGGTGAGCGACCGGTATCTCGACCGACCCAGCTCGCTGCTGGCGGCGTATCGGGCGGCCTGGAGCCGCCTTGGAGCGCTGATCGGCATGATCTGCATCCTCATCGGGGCGTATGCCGGTTCTCTCGGCGCCGTCCTGGTGCTCGCGCTGCTCCTCGGCGCCGCCGGTGCCGGCGGACTCGGAGCGCTCCTCGCCGTCCTGGCGATCATCGTGCTGGTGCCGGCGTTGATCGTCGTCTACGTGCGCACCGTGGTCGCGGTTCCGGCCATCGTCCTAGAGCGCGCCTCGGGCTGGGCCGGATTGCAGCGGAGCTGGCGCCTGATCAGCGGACGTTTCTGGCCGACGCTCGGGCGAATGCTGCTGCTCGGGCTGATCACGTCGATCATCTCCTCGGTCATCGGAGCCGTCTTCGAACTTCCCGGTTCGGCACTCCTCCCGAGCAACACGTTCGTCTTCGACCAGGTGGCAAGTGCGATCGCCGCGGTGTTCGTCGGGCCGATCACCTACATCGGCGTGACGCTCCTCTACTACGACATCCGCATCCGCAAAGAAGGCTTCGATATCGAGATGCTCGCGCGGTCGCTGTGAGGCGCACGTTCGTGGCCGGCGTCATCGGCCTCGGGCTGATGACCGGTGTCGTGACCGCGGCGGCGCCCGCGCGGGCCGCCGCATCCTGCGTGACACTCGAGTACATCGCGCTGCTCGCGCGCGCGGACGCGGCGCTCATGTCTGTCCCTGCGCAGCCGGCCGCGGCGCTGGCCGCGATCACCCAGGCCGAGAGCATCGCGCCGTCATCAAGCCCGGAGCTCGCTCCGATCCAGGCCGCGCTGGGTGCATCACCCCCGGATGTCACCGGGAGCAGGCAGCGCATCGACCTCATCGTCACCACGCTCGCGTTGCCGTCCGGGTCGGCGTGCAGCGTCGATTCCCGCGCCGCCGAGAATGCCCTTCACCAGGTATACGCGTCGTCTGTTTTTGCCGATCTCGACCAGAAGCCATCCCCGTCACTCCTCGAGCAGATCGGCGCGGTCATCGACTGGATCGTCTCGCATCTGTTCGGACTGCTCGGCAACAGAGGATCGATCCTGCTCGGCCTTCTCGTGCTCTGCGCCATCACGGCTTTTGTCATCTATCGGCTGCGTGGCGTCGCCGGGGGTCGGCGCGCGCTCGGTCTCGACGAGCCGGCAACGGCCGGCGACGACCCGGAGCGCGAATGGCAGCACGCACTCGCAGCAGCGCAGCGGGGAGACTATCGCGAGGCGATACGTCGCGCGTTCCGCTCCGCGTTGCTCGAGGTCGCCGATCGGCGAGCCCACCTCGACCGCGCCTGGACCACCCGCGAGATGCTCGCCACCCTGTCGGTGGACGCCGAGCTGCTGGCCGTGGTCGCGCCCGCTGCCGCCTCATTTGACAGCGCCTGGTACGGCGGAGCACCTGTCGGCGCCGGTGACTGGGACGTCGCGCGAGGACGATGCGAAGCCGTGCGGCGGGTTGCGCGGCGCGCCGCCGGAGCGCGCCAACCGTGAGCCGGCCACCGCTCTCGGCGATGCTCACGCTGATTGCGGCGCTCGGCATCCTCGCCGTCATCGCGATCACCACGGCGATCCCACCTAACGACCAGGTCAATCCGTCATCGCGATCCGCGGGCAGCCTCGGCACGCTCGCGCTGTACACGTGGTACTCGAACCTGGGTCTCAACGTCGACCGCCTGACCGGCACGTTCGATCTCACCCGGAGCGACGTCGTCGTCTGCTACGACCCCACGGTCGCGCTCACCGACGCCGATGTCGGTGCCGTCATGACGTTTCTGCGCTCGGGTGGGGACCTGGTCCTCGTGGTCACCTCCGACAGCCTCGCCGCCGCGGCTCCGTTGCTCCGCACGCTCGAGGTCAATCCGGCCGCATCGGCCGGCAGCGGCGTCGCGACGGTCGCGCAGCCGTTCGACAGCACCGATCGAGTCCGTTCAGTGCCGGTCGGGAGCGGATTGACGTTCTCCGACCAGGCGCCGCTGGTCCCGATGCTCATCGAGCACGGTCAGGTCGTCGCAGCAATGGTGCGCGTAGGAGTCGCGGGCCGCACCTACGTCCTCGGTGACGCGGCGCCGCTGTCCAATGAAGGCCTCCGGCGTGGGGATTCGTCGTTCCTGGCGCTCAGCCTGCTGCAACGTGCTCGTGGTGGCCGGATCAGCTTCGACGAATACCACCACGGCGAGGGAACCAGGGCCGATGGGACGGGCGCGATCTTCGACGGCCCGGTCGGCCTGGCTGCGCTGCTCGTCGGTCTTGTTGTGCTCCTGGCGCTCGCGGTCAACGGTCGCAGACTCGGCAAACCCTCGCGTGACGGCGGCGAAGCCGTGGTGCCGAGCGCCACCGCGTACGTCACCGCGATGGGGCAGCTCTTCGCGCGCAGCCGGCAACGCGGACCGATCGCCGCGCGCTACGCCGATGAGCTCAAACGCAGGGTCGGTGCGGCGACGGGCGTGGACTGGCACCTCGACGACACTGCCTTCTGCGCAGCGATCTCGCTGACCAATCCGCACTCGGCGCCGGCGCTCGCAGCGCTGCTTGCGCACGCTCGCGTGCTGGCATCGGGCCGGCCCGAGGAGCGCGAGTTGCTGCGCCTGGCGCGCGATATCGATGCCTGCGAGCGCCAGTGGCGGGGTGTGCCGGTTGGATGACCGCGTGAGCGCGCAGGGCACAATGCCTCCCGTGGCTACCCAGAGCGACGCCGCAGCGCTGCGCTCGGCATTGCACGAGACGATGGGTCGCGCCGTCGTCGGGCAGATCCAGGTTATCGATGGTCTGTACATCGCGGTCCTCTGCGCCGGGCATGTGCTCCTCGAGGGAGTCCCCGGAACCGCCAAGACCCTGATGGCACGCACGCTGGCTGCGGCCCTCGACGCGCGTTTCACGCGCATCCAGTTCACGCCTGACCTGCTGCCCTCCGACATCGTCGGGACCAGCGTCTATCGCCCGGACTCGGGTACCTTCGAGTTCCGCGAGGGACCGATCTTCACCGACACGCTGCTCGCCGACGAGATCAACCGCGCGCCGGCAAAGACGCAATCCGCGCTGCTCGAGGCGATGGAGGAGCGCCAGGTCACCTCCGATGGGGAGACCCGGCCGCTCGGCAATCGCTTCCTCGTGGTGGCCACCCAGAACCCAGTCGAGTACGAGGGGACCTACCCGCTCCCGGAGGCGCAGCTGGATCGATTCTTCTTCAAACTCGAGGTGAACGTCCCCGAACCCGCGACCGAGATGGTGATGCTGCGCCGTGTCGACAGCGGCTTCAATGCGCACGACCTGACGGCCGCGGGCGTGACGGCCATCATCGACGCCGCCGCCCTCGCCAGAGTTCGCGCTGAGGTGGCGGCGGTTCGCGTCACCGACGAGGTGCTCGGTTACATCTCGGCGATCGTGACCGCAACCCGGACGAGCGCGGACCTCTCGCTCGGAGCCAGTCCGCGCGGGTCGATCGCTCTCCTTCTCGCCGGCAAGGCGATGGCCGCCATCCAGGGACGCGACTACGTCGTCCCCGACGACATCAAGGACATCTGCATCCCCGCCCTCCGGCACCGCATGATCCGCCGCCCCGAGGCTGAGATCCAGGGTGTGTCGGAGGTCGCAGCCGTACAGCGCGCCGTGGGCAGGGTCCCGGTCCCACGGTGACGGCGCCGCGATGACGTGGCGTGGCACCGGCTTGATGCTGGTGCCGGTCGCGGTCGTGGCGATCGGCGCGGCGGTACAAGCGATGTTGATCGTGGGTCTCGCGCTCTTCCTGGTGTGTGCGGCGGCGGTCGTGGTCGACTCGCGACGCGCCCCGGGCAGGGCGGGCCTTGGCGTCGAGCGCGTCTGCAACGACCTGCTCTCCGTCGGAGTCGCCAACCGCGTGACCCTCGCGATCAGCGCCCGTACCGAGGGCGCGGCGGCGATCGTGCACGAGCGTGTGCCGCCCCACATGCATCCATCGCAGGTGCGCTGGAGGGTGCGCTTGCCCGCCGGGGTCGAGTACACGGTCACCCCGGTGGCGCGCGGCGATGTCACCCTCGGCCCCGCTGTCGTCCGGGTCATCGGCCCGTGGGGTCTCGGGTGGCGCCAGACCACCGTCAACACGCAGCGTCTCGTGCGCGTCGATCCGAATCTTGCTGCCATCGACGTGTACGAGGCACTGGCGCGGCGCGGACAGCTTGCGGAGCTCGGGCTTCGCACCATGCGCCTGCGCACCGAGGGCAGCGAGTTCGAGCGAGTGCGCGAAGCGTTTCCTGACGACCCGTTGCGCGCCATCAACTGGCGCGCCACCGCGCGCACCGGGCGTCTGATGGCCACGGAGCTCATTCCGGAACGAGCCCAACCGCTGCTGATCTGCCTCGATCACGGCCGTCTGATGGGGATCGGCGCGGGCGAGCTCACCAAGCTGGATCACGCGATCAACGCGGCACTGCTCCTCGTTCACGTGGCGCTCCGCAGCGGTGATCGCGCCGGGATGCTCGCGTTCTCGGACACGGTCACTCACACGCTTCCCCCGCGCGCCGGGACCGCGCAACTGCGGCGCTTCCTGGATGCCACCAGACCGATCCAGCCCGGCGAGACCGAGGCCGATTACGACGACGCCCTCGCATTCTTCAGCAGGTGGCAGACGCGCCGATCGCTGGTGGTCATCTTCACCGACGTGCTCGACCCCGATCAGGGGAAGGCACTCATCCGGCAGTGCGTACGCCTGCGCCGGCGGCATCTCCCCCTGGTGGTCACGGTCCGCGACCCCGCGCTCGACGACGCCGCCAACGCCGTTCCGCGGAGCGGTGACGATGCGTACGCCCGCGCTGTCGCCGGCGGGCTCATCGCGGATCGCGACGACACGCTACGACTGCTGCGCGGTTCGGGCGTCGAGACCATCGACGCCGACGCGCGCACGCTGTCACCCCGGCTCGTGAACCGCTATCTCGACCTCAAACGGCGAGCGCGCCTGTGAGGGCGGGCGGGCTCGCTGAGTAACCTACCGAGCCGTGCCTGCGAAGTTTCGTCGTGTTGCAGGGTCGATCAGCAGCGCGTACAGGACGATCACCTGCAGCGCCAGGTACACGACGAGGACAAGGTCCCCGGCGCTCGTGTTTACGCGGCTGAAATCGGTCAGCGCGAGGATGATGCTGATGACGTCGAGCACAACGATGATCCATCGCGCCACATTCGACGGACGCCCGACGACGATGCCAAGGATCAGATCGACGATGCCGATGATGAGCGGCACGACGGCAACTACGAAGAACAGTGCTCCGGCGGCATTGACGAATGAGTTGCCGAACTGGTTTGCGTAGTTGTCGTATCCGGGGATGTTGTGAAGCGCTGCGTGTCCGGCGCTGAGGATGTAGACGCCGATGGCGACCGAGCCCGCTGCGAGCAGGAGGATCAGGATCGCCTTGAGGATGATGATGATCTGCGCGATGGTCAGCCAGAAAGTCCGCTTGTGCACCTTGACCACGACGGGCTGCGGCATCGGCTGCGAGACGTACGGCTGGGCGGGCATCTGACCCGAGTACGCGCCGCCGGGAGAATACGGACCCTGCGGCGGGCCGGAGGGCGGCCCACCGGGTGGTGCGACTCCTGGCGGCTCTGGGGGCAGGCTTCCGGGTGGCTGGGGCGGCAGTGCTGCCACGATTGCTCTCCTCCTCATTGAACCCGTCTCGGCCGGCGAGTCGGTTGCCGGATTCTAGACTTTGCGGACCACGAATGTGCTTGCGATCTTGTCGTGCCAGCCCTGCTTCTGCGGGTCGAAGGCGACCCAGATGAAACCGATGTCCAGTGCGACCCCGCTGATCACGTAGCCGGCAAACCGGCCGATCGCCCGGCCGATACCGATGTTCCGGCCCGTGGCAGCCTCCACCACGTGCAGCCCGAGCATCCGCTGGCCGAGCGTTCCCCCGAACTGCGACCACAGAACGACGAAATACGCCAGCTCTACAACGAGCGCGATCAACTCGAAATAGCCGATCGAGCCGAAGAACGAACCTTCGCACGTGGTTGGCAGCGTCCCGGTTGCGGCGGCGCTGTTCAAGCAGTCGGAATACGTCGTGATGGCCGATCCTTCAGCGATGAAGAAGACGATCAGGAAGGGCACGCCAACGATGATCGAGTCGATGATCGTCGCGACCACGCGGATCCAGAAACCAGCGTAGGCGATACCCGGAGCCGGACCCTGCTGGGGTCCGGAATAGTACGTCGCGACCGGGTACATCGGTGGTGGCGGAGGGAGACCGGGTGCCGGCGGCGGGGGAAGCGGCGGCCCTCCGATGGTCATCGTGCCAGGACACTAGCAGGCTTGCCGGGTTTGTGACCTTTGCAGCCGAAACGTCACCTCACGCGGTTTCGGGCATCGCCTCCACGGCGGCGATCACGGCGCGCGTCAACTGCGTGGGCGTTGAAGCCCCCGATGTCACGCCAACCCGGTGGACGCCGCGAAACCACGCGGGGTCGAGGTCCGCGGCGGTATCGACGAGGTACGCGGGGCGATGGCCTTTCTCCTGCACCACCTGTACAAGCCGCTGGCTGTTGCTGCTGCGGTCACTGCCCACAACGACGACACAATCCACGTCATCGGCCGCGAGCACCGCTGCCTCCTGCCGCTCCTGGGTGGCGCGACAGATCTCGTTGTGCACCTCGATGGTGGGAAAGCGTTCCACGAGACGCTCGATGATCGACTGCGTGTCCCACATGCTCAACGTCGTCTGACACGTCACCGCGAGCGGCCGCTCGTCGGGCAGGACGAGCGCGTCCACCTCGTCGATGCTCTCGATGAGGGTTGTGTGTTCGGGAGCGATGCCGAGCACACCGGCGGGCTCGGGATGGCCGCGCTTGCCGATGTAGATGACGTGGTGGCCGCTCGCCACCAGCTCCCGGACGAGATCGTGCGTCCGGGTGACGTCGCTGCAGGTGGCGTCGACGAGGTTGAGCCCCCGCGCCCGGGCCGCCTCGACAACGGCCGGCGAGATGCCGTGCGCTGTGAAGATCACCGTGCCCTCGGTGACCTGCTCGAGCGCCTTCATGCGGTCCGGTTCAGCAACCAGGGCGACGCCCGACTCCTCGAGCTCGCGGGTCACATGCTCGTTGTGCACCAGGTAGCCGAGCATGGTGACCGGCTCGCGGCCCGCGCGGGCCGCGCCTTCCCGCTTTGCGATCCGTATTGCTTCCACCACACCATGGCAGTAGCCACGGGGCGTGATCCGGACGACTTCCATCAAGTCCAGTCTACGCGGGGGTTTCCGCTGGGCGATCGAACTGAAACGATCGTCGCCGTCGCGGGCTTCGACCCGCGAGCAGCAGCCATGAATAGAGAAGCACGCCGACCGCGGCGCCGATCGCGAGCTTGGCTCCGTCTGGAAGCGCGCTCGGCGAGACGAACGCCTCCAGTGTCCCGGCGATGACAAGCAGGCTGGCGGCGCCGAGCACGAGGAGCACGGCTCGCACCGCCACCCGCGCCAGCGCTTCGCCGCGGCGAAGCTGCCCGGGGCGGAGGATGGCATCGCCGAGCATCAGCCCGGTGCCGCCACTGATCACGATCACGCTCAGCTCGAGAACGCCATGCGGCACGATCAGCGACCAGAACTGAACGTCATAACCACCGAGACGGACGGCGGCGGCCACGGTACCGAGCATCCACCCGTTGGTGAGCAGCACGAGCGCTGTGGGAATGCCGAGCAGCATGCCGCCGGCGAAGCAGATGAGCGCAACGCGGATGTTGTTCTGGATGATGAATGCCGCCGCAAACGGGGCATCCTGCACGCCCGTGCCGATCTGACCGCGGGCCATCTCGTCGAAGAGCGATGGGGGCACCAGCGAAGCGCGCAGGTCGGGACGAAGATCCACCGCGACCCAGCCGGCGATGAAGCCGATCACCATGAGCGCCAGGCTCGCGACGATGTACGGCCACGCCGCTCGGAACGAGCGGGGAAGGGCCGTGGCGAAGAACGGCCCGATCGCACCGATGCGCCACGGTCTGCCGCGATACAGGAGTGGATGTGCTCGTGCGCAGAGTGTGTTGAGGTATTCCGTGATGGGGGCGTCCGGGTGATCTCGGCGCGCGATGGCAAGGTCACTCGACGCCTGACGGAGGAGCAGGCCGAACCGCTCGATGTCGCTCGCAGACTGGTTCCGCAGGCGTCCGCGCTTGGCTGTCTTGATCGCCGCTTCGAGGGCGGCCCATCGTCCCTGCCGCTCCGCGATGAAAGCGTCAAGGCTCATCGATGCCGCTGATCGAGCTGAAGATAGACGCGCTCGATGAACAACTCCGGTGGCCAGAACCGCTCGGGAGCGCCAGGCGGGAGCTGCAGCCGGTCCAACACGCGCTTGGCGATGTCGGCCGCCAGGTCCGCTCGCAGCTTTGGACTGAGTCCCTGGCGAGAGAGAAAGATCCGCAACGCGTCGCGCTCGAAGCCGCCGATGCGGTCGAGCCCGTCGATCGGCGGTCCTGCGTCGGGGGTGCGAAGGATGACCGGCGGCGGCGCGACCGCCGACGCGAGCGTGACCATCGCCCGGTCGCGGACCACGATCGTGCCTGCGCCCAGATCGCCGAGTCGACGTGTCTGCGGCTGGAAGAACATCACGACGATGCCGATCAGCACGACCACGACATCCACGATGCGGATGACGTTGCGCACTGCGAGCGCGCCGAAATCGGCCGCAGAACCGTCGAGACGGATAACCCGCAGGCCCATGGCGCTCTTGCCCGGGGTCTTGCCACCGGTCACCGCCTCGGCCACGAAGAAGTATCCGAAGTACACGAAAGCGGCGAAGAATCCCGCGCCGGCACCGGCGAAGCCTGCGCCCTCGCTGCTGGTGACGAACGCGCTCGCGACTCCGCCGTAGAGCAGGATCGCGACCAGCGCGAGCGGCACCGCCACGAGGTTGTCCAGGATCTGTGCCACCAGCCGGCTGCCGAGACCCGCGATGCTGTATCCCAGCGTGACGTTGTCCGACGTCCTGACACTGATCGTGTCGAACTGACCCGAGTCCACCGAATCATCCTCGCACGCCCGCGGCCGCCCGCCACCACCGTCGCGTGACGGTGACTCGCAGCGTCAATCGATGATGGCGACCGTCTGACCTTCCTGAACCACCTCGCCCTCGCGCACCAGGATCTGGGTCACGGTGCCGGAGGCGGGAGTCGTGATCGGGATCTCCATCTTCATCGACTCGAGGATCATCAGCGTGTCGTCCTCCTCGACGGCCTGCCCCACCTCGACGACGATCTTCCAGAGATTGCCGACCAGCTCGGCCTTGATCTCGGTCACGCTACCTCCTCATACCGGTGGCACGCCGTGCTTGCGCCAGGCGCGCCGCTGCCGTTTTGTCTCGGCGCCTTCGAGTGCGTCGATGATCACCCGGCGCGTTTCCGCGGGATCGATGATGTCATCGACCATCGCCCACGAGGCGGCGATGAACGGGTCGATGGTCTGACGAACCGCAGCCGCATACTCCGCCCGTGCCGTGGCCGGATCGTCGGCTGCGGCGATCTGCTTCGTGAAGATGATGTCGACGGCGCCCTCCGGGCCCATCACGGAGATTTCCGCAGCCGGCCAGGCGACCAGCGTGTCGGGTTCATAGCCGCGGCCACACATCACGAAGTAGCCGGCTCCGTACGCCTTGCGCAGAACCACGGTGACCTTCGGAACCGTCGCTTCGCTCACCGCAAACAGCATCTTCGCGCCGTGACGGATGATGCCCTGCCTCTCGACCTCGGTGCCGACGATGAAACCCGGCACATCCTGCAGGAACACCAACGGGATGTTGAACGCGTCGCACAACCAGATGAAGCGCGCTGCTTTGTCGGCGGCGTCGATGTCCAGCGCTCCGCCCTTGATCATCGGCTGGTTGGCGACGATGCCCGCGCTCTGTCCGTTGAAGCGCACCAGTGCTGTGATGATGTTGCGCGCGAATGTCGGTTTGATCTCGAAGACATGACCGTCATCGGCGAGACGCTTGACCACCCCGCGCATGTCGTAGGCAGCGCGCGGGTTCGTGGGCACGAGCTTCTCGACGTCGTCGATCCGCCGGTCGCGTCGATCCGCAGTTTCCCGGCGTGGCGGTGCCTCGCGGTTGTTGGATGGCAGGAAGGAGAGAAACTCGCGGACGGCGGCGATGCAGGCCGGGTCATCGTCGACCTCGAGATCTCCGACACCGCTCACGTAGCAGTGCACCTGGCTCCCCCCCATGTCGTGGTCGGTGGTCTCCTCGCCGGTCGCCGCCTTGACCAGGCGCGCTCCGCCGAGGGACATGCTGCTCGTCTCCTTCACCATGGGGACGAAATCGGCGAGGCCGGGGATGTACGCCGTCCCGGCGGCGCAGGGGCCGAGCATCGCGGCCACCTGTGGAACAACGCCGCTCATCTGGACCTGCTCGAAGAAGAGCGCACCGCTGCCGGCGAAGGTGCTGCCCGCCGCCTCCTGGATGCGGGCTCCGGCCGAATCGAGAAGCCAGATCATCGGAAGCCGGTTGAGCATCGCCTTGCGGCGCAGTCGCGCCACCTTCTGCTCGCCGATCATTCCCATCGATCCGGCCATCACAGTGAAGTCGTAGGCGGCGCAGTACACGCGACGACCGTCGACGAGCCCTTCGCCGGTGACCACTCCGTCGGCGGGCGTACGCTCCGGCTCGGTGACCGCACCGCTCATCGAGTGTTGATGGGCGAGGAGGCCGAACTCGACGAAGGTCCCCTCGTCAAAGAGGAGGTCGATCCGCTCGCGCGCGGTCAGCTTGTGCCTGGCGTGTTGCTGTGCGATGCGCTCCGCGCCACCCATCGCGAGGGAGCGTGCGCGGCGGTCAGCGAGCGCCGCGGTGAGCTCGTCGAGGCCCGGTGTGTCCCGAGCCTCGGTCACCCGTCGTCCGAGCCGGTGCTCATCGCACGCCGAGGGTCAGGCAGCGACGCCGATGATGCGGCCGTCGATCCAGCCGGTCCACCCGTTGGAGCAGATCACTCGTGCCCAGGCTCCGCGGACCTCGGCAACCTGAATGGGCAAACCGGGGGCGAGGTTGGCCACCACGGGTCCAGAGGGGTCAGGGGCACTCCACGCACGCAGGCCCTGCGGCGGCACCGAGTGGCTCGGCGCCCACCCACCCGCGGGGGACGGTTGAGGCACCGGCTGTGCCTGAACGGGTTGTGCCTGGTATGCCTGAGCCGGTTGCGGCGAATAGACCGGCTGCACAGGCTGTGCCTGCGCGGGCTGATACGGCTGTGGCGTGAAGCTTGGGGTGGGCAGCGGCTGACCGACCGGGGTCCCGGACGGGATCGAGCTCGGCTGCGGAAACGCCGGTTGCTGGAAGGTGGAGGCCGCAGGGATTGCCGGGGTTGCAGTCACCGCCCCATCGTCGACAGGCGTGGAGTCGGGCTCGAAGTCGGTATCAACCGCGTCGGACGCCACGCTGGCTGCTTCCTGGTCGGCCACCGAGGCGGTTTCAACGCCACCGATGGCATCGAGCAGTGTGCTGGTGCGCGCGAGCTCGGCGACCGCTTGCACGAACGTGTGCTTGCTCAGGCCGTCCAGGTAGACGTAGGTCTGCGCGACCACGGTGGTATCAGCGCCCGACCGTTCGACTGCGGCGGTGACCGACCCCGGGCGCGATGCGACCAGCCGATTTGCGGCATCAACGCTGTCGCCTGGGATGGTCACGCTCCGGCGGATGGTGACGCGATCGGCGCCGTCGGTCTTGAGCACGGTCAGGTCAACGGGCGAGGTGCTCAGCGTTCCGGCCTTCAGCCCGAACGAGAAGTCCGTGCCGGGCTCGAATCGGTCGGAGGCGATCTCCAGGTCATCGTCGGACGAGCACCAGGTGGTGATGCTCTGCTTGACCTCGTCAGGTGTCATGGGTGCGATCTCCTCTCCGCGTCCTCGATGGCTGCGGCGACTATACGGTGTTCACGATGCGCGAGCCTGGTGAGGCGCGGTCTCGCCCATTGCGAGCAAGCCGTCCAGGACGTCACCGATCTTATTGATTGCGAGCGAGAGATGGCCCTCGGCAGGGAGGAGGTGTTGCTCAGCACCGGGGATGTGGGCGGCAAGCCAGGCGCCGTGCGCCATCGGCACCATTAGGTCGGCGCCCCCCTGCCAGATGGCAACCGGCGTCTCGATGGCCGGGAGGTCGAATCCCCACGGGGTGACGAACGCGATGTCGTCGTCTCGCCAACCGGAGATCCCGGTCGAGACGGCACTGCGTAGGCTTCCGGCCAAGAATTCGGCGTAGGCGCCGGTGAGCACGGCGCGGTCGACATCGCTCACGAGGCTGCCCAGCGAGGCGGCGACATCCGTCGGTTGAACGTCCTTCAAGGAAGCGGCCTCGCGTCGGAGGTAGGTTTCGAGCGCCGCTCGGCCCTGCGCGGCCGCGCCGATCTCTTCGACGTTTTCCGCGCCCATCCCACCCAGCCAGTCGAGCCCTTCCGCCGACCTCGGCGCCACACCCGCGAGCGTCGCCGTGGCGATGACACGGTCAGCAAGAAGTGCCGCACAGGCCAGGGCGTGAGGGCCCCCACCGGATTGTCCAGCGCAGAAGAACCGGCCGATGCTCAGGGCATCGAGGATGGCCTGCACGTCGGTCGCCACGTCGCCCACGGCCCGGCCCGTCATCGCGGACGACCCGGCGTAGCCGGGGCGAGAGAAGGTCAGGAAGCGCAGGTCGCGTTTGGCAAGCTCGGTGACGAGCGGAGCGTACGCGCCGGCGGCTGACGGCGTTCCGCTGTGAAACAGAAAGCAGCGCCCGCTTTCGGGTCCGGCTGAGACGACCTCGAGCTGCCGGCCATCGGGCGCCTGGACGGTGTGCAGGCGTGGCTCGGAACTCACCGACTCATGGTACCGAGCGGCAACCGAAGCCCAGGATTCTTACGGGATTCAGCGCTCGAGGTCGTACGCGGTGGGGTGCGAAGGCTGGTAGAGACCGATCTCTCCGCCTCCCGGAATGCGGATCCGGGACAGCCGTCCGAACCGCGCGGTGCTGATCGGCTGGGAGAATTCCGCCCCTTTGGCGGTCAGCTCGGCCACGGTTCGATCGATGTCGTCGCACATCAGGAAGACCTCGTGATGTCCACCCGGAGAGCCCTCGCCGGCGGGATGGACGCCGAGCTCGGCCGGCGGGAGCTTGAAGATGAGCCAGCCGTCATGGATGTCGATGTTGGGCATCTCGAGCACATCTCGAAAGAAGGCCCTGGCTCGTTCCGGATCGTCCGCGTAGAGGACGGCGTGCGTGGCCGTGATCATCGTGGATCTCGACCCGTGATCCCGAGCAGGCGCTGCATCAGCGGCGCGTCATCAGGCACGGGGACCGCCGCGGAGAACACGCCGATCTCCCTCCACGCGTCTGCCATCGGGCTCAACTCATCCCACAAACCTTGAACGAGGTCATCGGGAAGGGTTGGATCCACGCCGATGATCTTCGCGATCTCCCATGCCCGCAGCCCGCGGAAACCGTTGATCTGCCAGAGGTACTCGTGCGCCGGGTAGTCGCCAAAGGAGCAGTGCACAGTGCGGTCGAGGTCATCCAGTTGCTCGGCGGCAGCGCACGCCCTGGCGACGATGGCGGCGAAGGCGGCCTTGGGGTCGTCGCCGAGGAGGTCCCCCTTGAACTTCTCCTTCCCGGCCTCGTCCATTGTCCGGCCGGCAAGCATGTCGGGCACCCATGCGTCGTCCTGCGCGTGATAGCTGATGATCGCTCGAAGCGTGGGCACCGTCGAGGAGTCCCTGCGGGTGAAGCTCGCCGGCATGTCCATATCCCATTGCTCATCGCCGATCTGCTGCACGACTCGGTCGAGCGCGCGATCGGCAAGGACGAAGACATCTTTCTCGTTCAAGGCGGGCATGGCGGGCTCCTCTGTGTGGACCGTTCAAGTGTCGCAGCAGGGAGCTGCCGCACGCCTCGTGTCGGGCGCCCCGGCGCAGACGGCGCTCGAGGTTCGTGCGTGCCGCAGTGTGACGGGCTGATAACGCGCGGAGCGTATGCAATCGCAGCGGATAGGCTGCCTGAAGTGAGCGGATCTCCCCGGACTGCCCGGTTGATCATCGCGATTGCCGCGGCCCTGCTGATCGCATACGCGGTCATCTGGACACAGGTGAGCAGCTTCGACATGGGTCGGAGCGATTTCACCGCGTTCTATGTCGGTGGGACGCTGCTGCGCGAAGGGCACACCGGTGATCTGTACAGCCCGGCGGTGCAGCAGCCGCTGCACAGCGCGCTGATCGCCCCGGATACGGAGGCGAACCTGCCGTTCGTCAACACCCCGGTAGCGGCCGCGCTCGTCCTGCCCGCGACATTCCTACCGCTGGATGCGGCGTATCGCGTCTGGTCGGTGCTCGAGCTTGCGGTACTCCTCATCGCCGTGATGCTCGCGGTGCGGAGCGTGGAGTGGCCGGCCGGAACACCGCGGATCTGGCAGGCGGCCGCAGGTGCCGCGGCGCTCGCCGGAATGGGAACGTGGACGATGTTCCTGCAGGCGCAGTGGACGCCCGTGCTCGCTCTCGGTCTCGTCATCGCCTACCGGTCGTGGAGGGGCGGACACATCGCAACCGGGGCCGCGGTTCTGGTCGTGTCGGCAGGGATCGCCAAACCGCATCTCGCCCTGGGATTGCTCGCATTCCTGCTCGGCTGGCGCAAACGCCGCGTGATCATCGGCGCGCTCGCCGGTGCCGCGGGACTCGCGATCGCGTCCATCGCTTTGGTCGGGCCTGGGGGCGTTGCCGGATTCGTGAGCATCCTCGCCTCCTCGACCACGCGCTGGGAGCTCGCAACCATGGTGAGTTTCATCGGGGTGGTCGGATCGCTGTTCGGCAACGGCCTGGGGGCGCACATGATCGGCCTCGCGGCTTCCGGTCTGGCCTGCGCGATTGCGGTATGGCTGGGCACGACTGTCCGCCGTGATCCGAGCCGCCTGGACACAGCCCTGGTCGGCGCCGCGGTGCTCTCCCTGGTCGCCTCGCCACACGCATACCCTGACGACCTCGTGATGCTCGCCCCGGCCCTGGTGATCGGTGTCGCCGCCGCGGCACGTCGCGCCGGCTCCATCTCGGCGCTGACGTTGGCGTCGCCCGTCTCGCTCGTGTTCGGCGCCTGGGCACTGATCACGCTCGCCGCCGGCGCCGATCTCATCGACGGGGCAGCCTTTCCGCCGGGTCAGCTGGCCGGGTGGGCGCTCGTCGCCGCCGCGGCGCTCGCCTGCGTCGCGACCCGCGGGAATCATGAGCGCGCCGAGGTACCGAGATTGCAGGTGGCCGGTTTTGGGGGCGCCCAAACTCGTAGCTAGTCGGTAACGTCCTCGGCGTCGATCGCCCCTCGGGGGTAGGGTCCTCGCGCAGATGCCCCTTCAAGGACTTCGAGCGCCAGGCCCGCCAGATCTTTCCAGGACGCGCCGGAGACCGCTGCGCCTCATGGCGCTCGCGAGTGTCACGGGGTCGATCGCGCTCGCACTTTCGGCGGTGTGGACCGCGGTGCAGCTGCCCCAGGTCACGGACTTCGCCGGCGTGGCGGCGGCACACCAGGCGCAGGTGGCGGGACTGGGCTGCATCTACTCGAGGGCCGTGCAACTTGCGGGGGCCCACCTGGTTCCGGGTGCGGCCGCGCCTTCAGCTGCCGCCGGCCTCGTCTGGAAGTTCAACGAGCCGCCGGTGATGACGCTGCTGGTCGCGCCTTTCGCGGGGCTGCGCCTTCCATTTGCCGTGGATGCATGGGAGGTGGTTCTGTGGGCCGCCCTCGCCGGCGGCGCGGTTCTTCTCTGGCGACGCCGGGCGGGCCTGAGTCACTGGCTCATGGCGGCGGTGGTCGCGGCGCTGTTGCTCAACGAGATCGCGAATACCGACTTCAGTCTCGCTCAGAACGACGCCCTGCTCCTGGTGGCGGGGCTGGCCGCGCTGGAGATGGTTCGACGTCATCTCGACGTTGCCGCCGGCGTGCTCATCGGGATCGTCGCGCTCAAGCCGCAACTCGCTTTCCTGGCTGTCCTGGCGCTGCTCATCCATCACCGGTGGCGCGTTGTCGCAGCGTGCGCGGCCACGATCGCCGCGATAGGCGCCGTGTGCGCCGTGATGGTGGGGCCGTCGTGCAGCCTCCAGTGGCTTGGAAGCGCAACCCAGCTCGAGGAATTCCAGATTGGCATCGGACTTCCGGGCACCGTCGCTCGCCTGAGCGCGAGCACGGCGGCCGCGGAGCTCGCATTCCTTGCGCTGTCGGTTGTTGCGCTCACGGTGCTGGTGAACATCCGCGGGCGTGTCGAAACGCCGGCCTTCGTTGCCATCGCGCTCGCGCTCGCGGTGGTGATCGGGCTGCACACGCTTGCCTATGACGTGCTCTTCCTGGCACCACTCGGATTGATCGTCGCCGCCTCGAAACCATGGGCGGTCGTCGCCGCCGGTTGGGCGTTCACGCTCGCCCAGATCGGCTACCCCAGGGGGCAAGGTCCGTTCCTGACGACCGAGGTGGTTCCTCTGCTTCTGGTGATACTTGCGGTTGTGTTTGTCGTCCGCCACAGTGCACCTCGTGGCCGGGATCAAGAGATGACCGCCGCGTCAGGTCAGCAGCACAAGCTCATCGCGGCAATCTAGATGGACAGACCGACACAGTTCGACCATGACATCGTCGTCGTCGGCGGATGTGGTCATGTCGGGCTGCCGTTGGGTCTCGCGCTCGCCGATTCCGGGCTCGACGTCAAGTTGTATGACACCAACGCGGACGCCGTCGACATTGTCAACGCCGGAACCATGCCCTTCGTCGAGGCGGGAGCACCCGAGGTGCTGAGCCGGGTTCTGGCCTCGGGTCGTCTCAGCGCAACCAGGGATGCCGAGACGATCGACCGCAGCGAACATGTCGTCGTGGTCGTGGGCACTCCTGTCGACCGCTACCTGAGCCCGGACGTCGAGGCGGTCGCGCGCGTTATCACGCCTCTGACCGACCACCTCGTCGATGGTCACCATATCGTCCTGCGCAGCACGGTGTACCCGGGGGTCACCAACCGCGTTGCACGGCTCATCGCCAAGCTGGGTCGCGACATCGACGTCAGCTTCTGCCCCGAACGCATTGCCGAAGGCCAGGCACTTGTCGAGCTGCGCAGCCTGCCGCAGATCATCTCTGGGACGACACCACGCGCCGTCGAGCGCGCCGACGCGCTGTTCCGGCGCCTCACCGCGGAGATCGTCGAGCTCGAACCGGAGGAGGCCGAGCTCGCCAAGCTGTTCACCAACAGTTGGCGGTATCTGAAGTTCGCGGTCGCCAACCAACTGTTCATGATCGCGAACGACAACGGGCTCGACTACGAGCGGATCCGCCACGCGGTCACCTTTCAGTACCCGCGCGCTGCCGACCTGCCCGGTGCCGGTCTCACCGCCGGACCCTGTCTCCTGAAGGACACGATGCAGATCACGGCCTTTGCCGAGAACCGTTTCACGCTTGGTCACGCAGCGGTGATGGTCAACGAGGGCGTGCCCCTCTACGTGCTCGGAAAGCTCGAGCAGCGGTTCGACCTGACGGCGTTGACAGTCGGCGTCCTGGGTATGGCCTTCAAAGCCGAGTCGGACGATTCCCGATCCAGCCTGAGCTACAAGATGAAACGCATTCTCACCGGCAAGGCAGCCCGTGTGCTGTGCACGGACCCGTACGTCGTCGGCGACCCGGACCTTGTGCCCTTCGACGCGGTGGTCGCTGAGGCCGATCTGCTCATCATCGCCGCGCCGCATCGCCTGTACCGGGACCTGAGCACGGCGAAACCGGTCGTCGACATCACCAATCTTCTCGGCAACGGGGTCAGGGTGTGAAGCCACGGGTCAGCGTTGTGATCCCCGCGTACAACGAGGGTCCCGCGGTCGTCCCCTTTCTCGACCGCATCTTTGAGGCGATCACGCTGCCAGCGGAGGTGCTGGTGGTGTACGACACCGCCGACGACACGACGGTTCCATACCTTGAAACCTATGCAAAGCGGGAGCAACGCCTGCGGCCGGTGCTCAACACACTCGGACGCGGCCCGGCGAACGCATTGCGCTTCGGCATCGCGCAGGCCCGAGCCGACGTCGTGGTCGTGACCATGGCGGACGGCAGCGACGATCCGATGCAGATCGATCAACTCACCCGGCTCGTCGAGCGCGGCGTGGTCGTCGCCTGCGCGTCGCGGTACATGCGCGGCGGTCAGCAGGTCGGGGGGCCGTGGGTGAAGGGACGCGTCTCACGCCTTGCGGGTGTCTCGTTGAACCTGTTGGCGCATGTCGGAACACACGATGCGACCAACTCCTTCAAGGCGTATTCACGCGCGTTCGTGGAGCGCGTCGGTATCGACTCCGACGCCGGCTTCGAGCTTGGCATCGAGCTCGTGGCCAAGGCACGCCGCCTCGGCCTTCCTGTGGCCGAGCTGCCCACGATCTGGCTCGACCGCGCCGACGGCACGTCCAACTTCAAGGTCAGGGCGTGGATACCGAGGTATCTGCACTGGTACCTCTACGCTCTCGGTCTCTCCGGTCGCGATCGACACGCCAGGCCACGCCCTCCGAGACCGGGATCGTGACCCGAGTGCTGGTCACGGGGTCCGCCGGCTTCATCGGCGGGTACGTCGTGGAGGAGTTGCTCGGGCGCGGACACGAGGTCGTCGGTGTCGATAACGAGTCGAAGTACGGGCACGTCGCGCGGTCGTTCGACAACCACCCGGGGTACCGGCTCATCCAGGGCGATGCGCGCGACCCCGACGTGATGGCCGGCGCGCTCGCGGGTTGCGACCACCTGATCGCCGGCGCCGCGATGATCGGCGGCATCTCGTATTTCCATACGTACGCCTACGATCTGCTGGCGACCAACGAGCGGATCCTGGCCGCAACCTGCGACGCTGCGATTCGAGCGCATCGTGACGGCACGCTGGCCAAGGTGACGTACCTGAGCTCGTCGATGGTCTTCGAGTCGGCCACCACATGGCCCTCGGCAGAGGGCCAGGAACTCGAGATCCCACCTCCCAGATCGTCGTACGGGTTTCAGAAGCTCGCAGTCGAATATTTCGCCCGAGCTGCGCACAGCCAGCACGCTCTCCCGTACACCATCGTCCGTCCCTTCAACTGCGTGGGAGTCGGCGAGGGCCGGGCGCTCGGCGACGTCGAAATTCTCAGCGGCAACGTCAAGCTGGCGATGAGTCATGTGGTCCCCGACCTGGTGCAGAAGGTCGTCAAGGGGCAGGATCCGCTGCACATCCTCGGGAGCGGCGAGCAGATCCGGCACTACACGTACGCGGGTGACCTCGCCAGGGGAATCGTCACCGCCATGGAGAGTCCGGCCGCGCTGAACGACGACTTCAACCTTTCCACCAGCGAGTCGACAACGGTCCTCAGCCTGGCTGAGAAGATCTGGCACAGGATCAACGGCGATGCCGTGCCCTTTCGGTACGTCAGCGACGCTCCATTCGAATACGACGTGCAGCGGAGGATTCCGTCGGTGGAGAAGGCACGGCGCGTGCTGGGTTTCGAAGCCACGACGACGCTCGATCAGATGCTTGATCTCGTCATCCCGTGGATCGAGCAGGCGGTCACAGTCGGCGCGATCTAGCTCGACGCGGGTGCGCGACTCCGCCGTGTGCGGGCAGACTCCGTGGTCATGGGCGAGATCGAGATAACAATCCTGAGCGGTTCGGCCAGGACGCGTGCGCTGCTGAGCGAGCTCCTCATCGACGTGGTCGCGGGCGGTGGCTCGGTGAGCTTCATGCATCCACTCGATGTTGCGGCCGCCGACGCCTACTGGGATGACGCGCTGGCAGCCGCCGACCGCGCGGAACGGGTGATCCTTGGCGCCTGGGACGGCGACGTGCTCGCTGGAACGGTGACGCTCCTCCTTGCCCTGCCGCCCAACCAGCCGCATCGGGCCGAGGTGGCCAAGCTCAT
>DASZJB010000136.1:0-3182 GCA_035948615.1 Candidatus Dormiibacterota bacterium | reverse complement strand
GTGATGACGGTGAAGCCGGGATCACGCGTGGTGATGCCGACCGCGGTCGCCGCGCCGATTGCCACCAGGCCCCAGGCGGTGCGTCCTACACGGTACATGTCGATTCTCCTTGTGGAGGGTGAACGGTATGGGCATCACTCTCCCGTCCACCTGTGAACCACGTGTGAACGCGCCACGGAGGTCTGGTGCACGAGGACGGTCAGCCGGCTCCTCCGTATGCGATCGGCCGGCTGGGGTCGGCGCTCCACTCCGAGAAGGAGCCGTCGTACACCCCGGCGCCGTGCACACCCGCAAGCTCGAGCGCGATCAGCGCGACGGTTGCCGACACGCCGGTGCCACAGCTGGCGATCAGCTCGCGGGGCGGTCGCGCCGGATCGACTCCCGCGTCGCGAAGCAGGCGAACGATCGCTGCGGGGCTCGCGAACAATCCGGTGGCGCCGTCGACGAGCTCCTGGTAGGGCAGGGATACTGCCCCCGGGATGTGACCCGTGCCGGCGACGCCGGACTCGCCCAGAAACAGGTGGCGCGGGCGGGCGTCCACCAGGGTCGCCCCCGAGGCTCGTGCCCGCTCCACGTCGGTCAGGCTGCGCCGCAACGGTGTGCGCATCTTTGCAGTGAACGTGGTTGCCGGCCGTTCAGGCACCGAAGCATCGGTCGGTCGGCGGTCCTCGAACCAGGTGCGCCATCCGCCGTCGAGCACACGTGCCTCGGCACCGTAGAAGCGAAATGCCCAGGCAACGCGCGCGGCAAAGATTCCGTAGTAGTCGTCGTAGGTGACGATCAGGTCGTCCTGGTTGATGCCGAGCTCTCCGGCGCGGGTGGCGAAGGCTTCGAGCGATGCGATCTGGTACGGCACCGGATCGGTGACATCGACGAAATCCTTCTCCCAGTCAACAAAGGTCGCCCCGGGGATATGGCTCTCGGAGTACTCGACGCGCTTGGCATGGGCGAGCGGCGAACTGGGATGCCGACCGCGAACATCGAGGACGCGCACGCGCTCGTGGTCCAGGTTGGCCTCGAGCCAGTCGGCGCCGACCAGCGGCCCGGGCGGCGTTTCGAAGGTTGTGTTGGTGTCGGTCATCTCCGTGCTCCTTGTTGGGGTGGGTCAATGCCCGAGACCCTAGAAGCAGCACATGGATCGGTTCTTACCGCGACCTTGCATCAACCTTGACGCTTTTCAGGCCTCCTCGACCATCGCCAGGAGGTCGTCCTTGGTGACCTCGCCGACGAGCTCGGGATGGTCGCTCTGCATGTGTTGCTCGACGATCGCCGCGGCATCGGCTGCGGTCTCGCCGCGTGCGACGAATCCGCATTGACAGATGATCTGCTTGGCCATTGCTCCTCTCCTCCGTAGGTCGGTCGCTCCCGCACACGCGGTCGCTCGAACTTTCTGACATTCTCCTTGCCGCAACCTTGACGCACCAGCCCTCGACCCGAATCCAGATCTGCGGGCGGCTCGCGGTGGAGATCGCCGGTCAAACGGTCACGGACCAGATTCCCCGGCGACAGGGTCGCCTCCTGTTCACCTACCTGGTGATCAACCGGCACCGCGAGTCGAGTCGCGACGAGCTCGTTGACGCGCTCTGGGCGGACGACGTGCCTCCAGACGTTGACGGCGCCCTGAGCACCGTGCTTTCGAGGCTGCGCAGGGCAGTCGGCGTCGACCACCTCACTGGCCGGGGCGAGGTGCGTCTCGTCCTCCCAGCGGCCGCATGGGTCGATTTCGAGGCAGCGGATGAGGCGATCCACCGAGCCGAGTCAGCGATCGCGCGCGGGCAGTGGGCACGCGCCTGGGGACCGTCGCTGGTCGCGCTCTTCGCCGCGCGCCGTGGCCTGCTGCGCGGCGACGACCTCCCCTGGATCGAACCGCACCGGCGCCGCCTCGACGACATCCACTGCTCGGCGCTCGAGTGCTACACCACGTCGGCGCTCGGGCTTGGCGGCGGCGAGCTCCACGTTGGGGAACGCACCGCGCGAGAGCTGATCGCCCATGCTCCCTATCGCGAATCCGGCTACCGGCTGCTGATGGAAATCCTCGCCGCACGAGGCAACATCGCAGAGGCGCTCCGTGTGTACGAGGATCTGCGCACCCTCCTGCGCGACGAGCTCGGTGCGACACCAAGCCCTCCGATCCAGGCACTCCACGTCCAGCTGCTCAAGCAGGCTGACCCGGTCTGATCGCGAGACGCCCAGCCGAAACCGCTAGCGGTAGGTCACCGGATCACGGGCGCTGCGGTCGACGGTGAGCTGAAAGATGTCCGGCCGGCTGTAGTGGCCGGCAACATCCAGCGTCCTCCGCGCAGCGGCCGAGCGCGTCGGCGTGATGTCGGCCATGAGCAGTCCGAACTCCTCGTGCAGCGGCCCGGCGACGAGAGCCCCGCCCGGTGCGACGATCACCGAGTCGCCGGAGTTGATCCACTCGTCAGGGTCGGGAAACAGCTGCTCGCGCCCGGGGAAGGACATCGGTACATCGGAGCCGCGCAACGCGCATCCCGAGCCGATCACCCAACAGCGTCCTTCAGCCGCGATGTGACGCATGGTGGCGATCCACGTCTCGCCCTCGTCCCATGTGGACGCGACGTACACCTCAACACCATCCGCGTAGAGGGCATAGCGCGCCAGCGGCATGTAGTTCTCCCAGCAGATCAGCGTCCCGACACGTCCGATCTCCGTGTCGGTGACGCGCAGTCCACCGGCGTCGCCCTGTCCCCACACCATGCGTTCCGGATTGGTGGGGACCAGCTTGCGATGGCGGTTGAGGATCGTGCCGTCGGACCCGATCGTGACCACCGTGTTGTAGAGGGTCGACCGGCCGAACATGCCGTCGCGCTCGTGAATTCCGCACACCACCACCAGGTGGAGTTCAGCCGCGGCGTCGCGCAGTGACTTCAAGCCGTCGGCGGCAAGGTCGACACTGTTCTCGATCAGCCGTTGGTAGATCTCGCCGGTCAGGTCGTGGTCATCGCCCGGCCGCAGCCGCCAGATCCACGCCGGGTACCCGGGGATGAAGGTCTCGGGGAATACGACCAGTCCTGCCCCCGCGCCGGCTGCCGCCTCGAGGTGGGTGATCGCCGCGCTGAGCGTTGCGGTTCGATCGAGCAGCACCGGCGGCTGCTGGACGACCGCAACCCGCACCACGCCGTTATCGCTCTCCACGAATCGGGACTATAGATGTGGCACGC
>DASZJB010000135.1:0-4663 GCA_035948615.1 Candidatus Dormiibacterota bacterium | reverse complement strand
TCGAGCTTGCGCTCGGCGCGCTTGTCGATCTGCAGACCGTCGGAGTCGAAGAAGCGTATGTCGGCGCTGCGCTGGTCGAGCGGCGACACCAGCACGTGGATACCGGCGGCACAGTCGGCGTCGAGGGTCGCCCACTGCGTGACCGGAACCGGAAGCTCGCGCACGTCCCGCGCCTTTGCGCCGGCGCTGACGATGCCGCTGACGATCGCCCGCTTGATCATCCGCGACGATCGCGCATGATCCTGGCCGACCACGACGCAGGCGCCCTTCGCCAGGGTGGCGCCGAAGGCGGCTCCCAGCCGCGCGCAGAACTCCGGGGTGAGCTCCACGTTGATGAGACCGCCAAGTCCGTACGAAGAGAAGAGGCCACTCCGCCACTCACCGGCCCAGATCACGGACTCGTTCACCGTCGAACCCGGCTCCACGGTCTTGCTTGGCCAGATCTTGACTCCGGCGCGGATCTGCGAGCCCCTGCCGAGCACGCACTCGTCGGCGATCACCGAGTTCTCCTCGAGGAGCGAGTCGTTCTTGATGGTGACGTTGCGGCAGACGATCGCCTGGCGCAGCCGGCAGCGCTCGCCGATGTACGAGTGGGGCCACACCACGCTGTTGCTGACCTTGGTGTTGTCGTCGATGACGCTGTAGCGATCGATGACCCCGTGCTCGTTGATGTGCGCGCCGGCCTTGAGCTTCACCTCGTCGCCGATGAACGCGGGTCCGTCGAGCTGGACACCGATGCCGATCTCCACGCCCTCACCCATCCAGACGTTGCCCTCGCGGTGTCCGGTGATGTGGCAGCGAACCTTGCCGTCGAGCGCGTCCCAGTTCGCCTGCATGTACGACTGAATCGACCCGATGTCACACCAGTAGTCGTCGACGACGATGCCGTGGAGCGGTTCATGACGGCGGAGCATGGTCGGGAACACGTCCTGCGACCAGTCGGCGTTGGCACCCTCCTTGATGTGGTCGAGCACCTTCGGCTCGATGACGTAGATACCCGTGTTGGCGTGGTCACTGAAGACCTCGCCCCACGACGGTTTCTCGAGGAAGCGCTTGATGTTTCCCTCGTCGTCGGTGACGACGACGCCGTACTCGAGAGGGTTGGGCACGGAGTGGAGCACGATGGTCGCGTGCGATCCGCGCTCGGCATGAGAGCGCATCACCGTGGTGAGGTCGATGTCGGTGAGGGCGTCGCCGCTGATCACCAGGAAGGTGTCGTCGAGGAGATGGGCGGCGTTGCGCACGCTCCCCGCGGTGCCGAGGGGACGGTCCTCGACGACGTACTCGATCTCCATGTCGAGCTCGGCGCCATCGCCGAGACGGTTGCGGATCTCCGCACCCAGGTACGCGAGCGTCACCACGACCTGGGTGATCCCGTGCTCCTTGAGCAGCCGGAGGATGTGCTCGAGCACCGGGGTCCCGACGACCGGGACGAGCGGCTTGGGAAGGCGGCTGGTCAGCGGACGCAGCCGGGCCCCTTCACCCCCCGCCATGACCACTGCCTTCACACGACCACCTCCTCGGCACCGGTCTGCCGATTCAGATCATATGGCGGGTTGCGAGGAATTACGCGCTCGGGGATGGTCCGCCGGCCGGGAGCACCACCCGCTGATGCACGCACATGAAGCGAAGCCGCTCGAGCAAGCCGGCGATGACGATCGGCCAGGCAAAGTCGGCGGCGTCCAAACGCGCCGCGACGCGCAGCCGTTCGCCCAACGCCGGTTGCTCGACCAGACCACGCAGCGCGCTGGCGATCTCGGCAGGATCGTCGGTCTCGACCACGATGGCGTTGCCGTACGGGCGGGCGTACTCCTCGCCGGTCGCGCCCACCATCGCGACCCCGCCCGCGGCCATCGCCTCGAGTCCGACGAGACCGAAGGGCTCGTGCCCGGAGTTGGCGAGCACCGCGGTCGCGCCAACGTTGATCTCGGTGATCACCTGGTCGGGGAGGAATCGACGAAGGTGCACGATTGGCGAGCCGTCGGTCTCGGTGTGCGCGCGCACGATGCCGCCGGCGTCCTCGACCGGTTCGTACCAGTCGGTCACGGCCAGCCCGCACTCGGCGGCGAATTCGAGCACCGTGGCGCCGTACGGCTCCATCCCGCCACGCATGAGCATGCGACCGGGCATGCCCTCGGCACGAAGTTCCGCGAGGGCGGAGACGGCCTGGTTCCAGCGTTTGTCCGGGCTGAAGCGGCCGATCTTGAACGCGAGGCACGGTGACCCCGCAGCGGTGCGGATCGCGCGTGCCGCCGTCCCATCCACCGGGGTCAGCGCACTCTCGGGAATGCCGTTGGGAATCACCACCGGGTTGACGCCGTACGGCCACATGAGGTGCTTCATGTACTTGCTGACCGTGGTGATCGATGCGACAAAGTCGAGGACCGGCCAGTCGATGGCCTCGAAGCCGAAGAGGTTGTTGGCATTCCAGAGGAGCACTGCGCTCTGGCGCAGTCCGAGGGTGTGGAGCCGGTCGCTCAGCGCCTTGCAAAACCAGGCGGTGTGCCACTCCTCGCAGAGCACCGCGGTGATCCTCCCTGCCTCGGCGGCCGGACGGAGGATGCTGTCGATGAGGGCATCCGGCAGCGTCGCAGTCAGGTCCCGAATCTTCGCCAGCTCGCCCTCGTAGACACCGGAGCGGTACCGATCACTGATCTGCTGGCACCAGCGGACCAGCTGCACCCCCTGGTCGAGCTCGACACCCGGCTTGTCCGGGTCGCCGACGAAGACGAGCGTGGTCCGGTAGCCGAGCGCCGCGAAGGCCCTGCAAAGCTCGCGGGCGCGCACGCCGAGACCGCCTGCCTGGCTGTACTGATCGGGTCCCTCGAAGGACACCATGACGACGTCGAGCGTTTCAGGAGTGAACATCGACCCACAGTGTGCGAAACCGGCAACCACAGGTGCCGGCTTCGACGTGCGCCCGGTCCCTCATCGGAGCGTCCGTTGCGACCGCGGACGGGGGCCGAAGCCCCCAATCCTGGTCACGAAAGAGGCGAAGGACCGGCTGGCGGGCGCCGGTTTCTCCGCCCGAAGAAAGTGTCGCAAAGTGCCTGAACGTTGCCTCCGATGCTGAGACACAGATTCGTAACGAGAGGGGCACGTTGTCACAGACCAAGCAGGTGGGCGGCATTCCCGCCCATCACCAGGGCCCGCTCCGCAACGGTCAACTCCGCCTGCGCAAACGCATCGATGTAGCGCCGTGCGGGAAGGAGCGGGTGGTCCGAGCCGAAGAGCAGGCGGTCGGCACCACAGAGGTCGACGACCGCGCGGTACGCCGTCGGGGCGAAGAGAAACGGGCCGGCCGCCGTATCGAACCATAGCCGGCGGCACAGCTCGGCCACCTCCGGCATGTGCGCGAAGAAGGGAAGTCCGCCGCCGAGATGCGCGCAGACCAGGCGCAGGCCGGGGTGACGCAGGGCAAACGCGGCGACGGGTCCCGGTGTCGCCGTGCCCTTGCCGGGGTAGTCGTGACCGACCGGCTCACTGCAGTGCAACACCAGCGGGATCTCAAGGTCGCTGCATGCCGCGGCCACGTCGTCGATCGCCTCCGACCCGAGATCGAACCCCTGGGCGTCCGCGTTGAGCTCGCCGGCACCGCGCAGACCCTCGCCGGCGCAGCGTCGCAGCTCGGCGACGGCTCCCGGCCTTGCCGCGCTCACGGTTGCGAAGCAGGTGAGCCGGTCCGGATGTTCGCGCTGCACGGCGATGAGGTGATCGTTGACCTCGGCGCAGTGTTCCGGGTCGGCGAACGGCCAGCCGAAGCACACCGAGCGATCGATCCCCGACGCATCCATCGACGCCAGCAGCTCGTCCGCTGTGACGATCGAGCGCCCGCCGCGATGACACACGTCGAACCACGGATCGAGCGCCGCCAGATGATCCCGCGCGTCGCGCATGCTCGCCGGCAGGACGTGGACATGGCTGTCGATGATCATCCGAGCCACCGCCCCTGAGCGAAGATCCAGGTGCCGGCGCACATGAGGATGGCGCTCGCGCCCAGCATCGCCGGCCGCGCGCGCGGAAATCGCTGGGTGAGATCGGACACGAGCAGCACCGCCGGGAAGAGCGCGAGGCTGTAGCGGGGCTGGGAGCGCCAGAAGGGCAGTGACGCGGTCATCAACCAGGCGATGGTGCAGTACAGCGCCAGTGATCGGGGGATTCGTGACGACACCCACATCCCGGCGCAGAGCACCAGTCCGAGCAGACCGAACGCGACCTCTCGGGCGAAGATCGACCGCGTCTCGCCGTTTGTCGTGCTGACCAGCGTGTGCCACGTGGTCGCGAATCCACTCCACGGCGGGGTGGGTTGGAGACCGAACGAGGGCAGACGGTCGGCGTGAAGGACCGCCAGGGCATCACCGATGTGGATCTGCATATACAGACCGTAGAGCGCGAGCGGGAGCGCTGCGAGGAAGACCGCAAGCAGTTTCGGGCGAGGCCGCCATCCGCTTCTCCGCAGTTGCTCGACGGCGAGCGCGGGGATCAGCGCGAGCCCGGTGAGCCGGAACGCGCACGCAAGCGCTGCGGCGGCCACCGCCTTGCCCGGCTGATTGGCGCGAGCGTAGTAGAGGCTCGCCGCTGCTGACGCGATGAAGCAGCTCTCGCTGAATGGAGCGATGAGAAAGAGCGCCGTGGGCGCAAGCGCGAGCAGCCACACCGAGAA
>DASZJB010000134.1:0-3671 GCA_035948615.1 Candidatus Dormiibacterota bacterium | reverse complement strand
AGTGCGGCACGCGAGTTGGGGCTGCTCACCATCGGTATCACTGGTGTCGGCAGGGGCAACCTGCTCATGGCTCACCTTGATCACGCACTGCTCACCGGGGTTTCACGCCGTGACGCGTCGGTGAGGATCGGTGATCAGATGATGAGTCCGCAGAGCACAGTCGCCGGGGTGGTACTGCTCCACTGCCTGTTCGCCGAAACCGAGGCACTGCGACACCAGAGGAGCATCCTCGTCTCGGTCAACCTCGACGATGGAGAGGCTCGCAACCGAGCGCTCATCGAGCGCTATCCCCACCTCGTTCCCGATTGACCGTCAGGCCAGGTCTCGCGATCTCGGACCCCGGCCGTCGGCACCGGCAAAGCCGAGACCGACATGGAGCTGGTAGCGGTCACCTCGATACGTCGACACCGTGAACTCGACCGGCCGGCCACCGGCGAACGACCGGCGCTGCAAGAGCAGCACCGGGCTCCCGGGCCGCAACTTGAGCAGCGCTCCATCGGCGGCATCGACGATTCCTGCCTCGATGGTTTGCTCACCGCGCTCGAGGATGATGCCGAACTCGTCCGCGAGGACCTGGTAGAGCGATCGGTCCGACAGCGGCACCGCATCGAGACCAGGGGCAAGGTTCACGGGGATATGCGAGCGCTCGATGGCCATCGGCTCGGAGTCGGCGGTGCGCAGCCGCGAGATGACGTGGACCAGCTCGCCCGGGTTCAGGTTGAGGCCACGAACGAGCTGAGCGTTGGCGGGAATGACGCGCCGCTCGAGGTCACGTGACCCGGGCTCGAGCCCCCGCGCGCGCATGTCCTCGGTGAACGAGGCGAGGCGAAGGGGCATCTCGATCTTCGGCCGGGCCTCGAACGTGCCCTTGCCGACCAGGCGGTACAGACGGCCCTCGGTGACGAGTTGGTTGATCGCCTGACGCACGGTCATTCGCGAGAGCCCGTAGCGGTCGACGAGCTCGCGCTCCGACGGGATCATCTCGTTGTAGGTGAGTTCCGTCTCGATGAGGTTGAGCAGGATCTCCTGCAGCTGGAAGTACTTCGGAACCGGGCTCTCGGGGTCGATCAACACTGCGGTCATGGTCGTGCTCGCACCAGCAGCCCTCAGCCCTTGGCCCATTCGACGCCAGCAGCGCGATGGAAGTTGACGCCCATGGCGACCCAGCGCGACGCCTGAGCCGCGAGCCGTTGGCGGTACGCGGCCCAGTTGTGCGTGTACTGCGGTGACCAGCCGACCTCGGCGATTCCGGGCAGCCGGGGAAACGCCATGTATTCGACATCCGCCACGGTGCGCAGCGTCTCCGTCCAGAGCGCCGCCTCTATCCCCAGGATCTGGTGTTCGGGCACGCCGTATCCACCCGGGTCCCAGTCGTAGGCAGCGCGGACGCTCACCGTTCCGGCCCAGCTGAGTCCCAGTTGAGTGGCGGCGTCGTACTTCAGGTCGAGGTAGCAGGGGTTCGCCGGTGAGAGGATCACGTCGACGCCCTGCGCGGCGGCCGAGTGCGCGCTCCGCCCGCTGTCATTCACGTCCCAATACTGAGCCACCACGCCGGCAGACAGCGGTGCCTTGCTGATCTCTGCCCAGCCGATCGGAATCTTGCCGTGGGCGGTCACGATTGTGGTCAGTTTCTGCACAAAGTCGATGTAGTCCGCCGGTTGCGTGCTTCGCGCCTCGTCGCCGCCGATGTGGATGTAGTCGCCCGGGGTGAGCGCGGCAAGCTCACCAATGACCTCGTCGAGAAACCTCTCGGTGATCGGCTTGTCGGGACACAGGGTGCTGAAGCCCACCTCGATTCCGGTGTACAGCGATGGGTGAGTGCCGGCGCAGCTCAACTCCGGGTAGGCGGCCAGGGCGGCGTTGACATGGCCGGGAGCATCGATCTCGGGCACGATGCTGATGCAGCGGCTCGCGGCGTACGCGACGATGTCGCGGTAGTCGGCGGCGCTGTAGTAACCGCCAGGATCGCCATCAACTGCGGTGCTCCCACCCACCGATGCGAGTAGCGGCCAGGACTCGATTGCGATGCGCCAACCCTGGTCGTCGGTCAGGTGCAGGTGGAGCATGTTGCACTTGTACAGCGCAAGCAAGTCGATGTAGCGCTTGACATCGGCGACGCTGAAGAAGTGGCGGGCGACGTCGAGCATGGCGCCACGCCATCGATAACGAGGGTGGTCGGTGATCTCCCCTCCAGGCACAACCCAGCGGACGGTTCCCTGGCTGTCACGGGTCTCGATCTCCGGTGGCAGAAGTTGTCGAAGGGTCTGCGCGCCGTGGAAGAGGCCGGCGTCAGTGCTGGCCTGGATCCGTACCTCAGCGCTCGACACGGTGAGGCGGTACCCCTCTTCGCCCAGCGACGCCTCGCTAACGCTGAGGGCGAAGGTGATGATCGGCAGCGATGAGTCCGCGGCCGGCACGATGGGGATTGCGTAACCGGTGCCTCGGCGCAGCAGGCCGGCCAGCCACGCGACCGCGGGCTGCTCCGCCCCTGCGACGCTGACCACGATCACCGATGACGCCAAGATCACAAAGTCATCGCCCGGGTGTGGGCGGATCGAGACCGGTGCGGGGATGATGTCGCTCAGCGAGACCACGGTGGCACCACCTCAGGCCGCGTAGACCTCTGCGCCGCCGACCAGCGTGCGGCGCACCTCGAGCCGGTCGTCGAGGACCACGATGTCGGCCGGCGCTCCGGCCTGCAGCTCACCAAGATCGGCGCGGCGCAGCAGGCGCGCCGGGTTCCGGCTTGCGGCGGCCAACGCGAACTCCATGCTCGCGCCGAGCGAGACCAGGTTGCGCACCGCCTGGTCCATGGAGAGCACGCTGCCGGCCAGGGTGCCATCGGCGAGTCGAGCCTCCGCGCCGCGGACGTGCACGGCGCGATCTCCGAGGCGGTACGTGCCATCACCGAGTCCGGCTGCCTCGATAGCATCGGTGATCAGCACCAGCCGATCGCTCACCGCGGCGATCAGCAATTGCCCGGTCTCGGGAGCGAGGTGGATGTTGTCAACGATGGCGGTAACAAAGACATCGCCGCGGGACAGCGCGACGCCCGGCAGTCCGGGATCGCGCGGTGCCCACCTGCGCATCGCGTTGAAGATGTGCGTGACCGCCCGGGCGCCGCGGTCGAACGCGGCGATGGCGGTATCGCCGGCCGCGTCGCTGTGGCCAAGGGAGACGACCACACCTCGAGCACCGAGGTGTTCGATCAACTCCAAGCCGCAGTCGATCTCCGGCGCCACCGTGACGTAGCCCACCGGACCGGCCGCGCACAGGGCGTCAGCCAGGCCGGTGTCGCCACCCAGCATGTACTCAGGGTTGTGGGCGCCGTGCTGCACAGGGGAGAGAAATGGCCCCTCCAGGTGCGCCGGCAGCACTCGTGGCCCAGGTGCTGCGCCATTGAGCGTGCCCAGCCTGGCGATCGCCCCGAGGCACGCGTCGACCGGGCAGCTGATGAAGGTCGGCTGGTAGGCGACGACCCCGGTTCTGGCCAGCGCTGCCCCGGCGCGAGCGTAGCCGGCGGCGTCAGTGGCGACAAAGTCGACCCCGGCGAAACCGTTCACCTGGACGTCGACAAACCCTGGAGCAGCCAGCCCAGACGCGCCGGCGGGGAGGAGCCCGACGCCCGTTACGCGTCCATCGTCGATGGACACGTCACCGGGCACGATGCT
>DASZJB010000133.1:0-6307 GCA_035948615.1 Candidatus Dormiibacterota bacterium | reverse complement strand
CGATATCCACGACGTAGCGCTTGGTCGTCCCGGCGGCAAGCTGGACAGGGATCCGGTCGACGTATGACGGTGACGCCCCGCCGTTGCCGCAGTAAGACACCTTGAGAAAGCCGATGCAGCGCTGCTGGTTTCCCGATCCCGTGACGGCGATCTCAACCGTGCCGCTGAAGTCGGGCCCGCTGTTGCTCAGCGTGACCTGCAACGGGGTCCACGTGGTGGAGGTAGAACCCGACGTGGCGTATTCGGGCGTCACGCTCAGGGTCACTGGGGGCGACGCCGCGTGCGCGCCCAACGGCGCCGCAATGCCGGCGAGGGCTGCGGCGGCGAGCGCGAGAACCAGGCGTGCTCCTACGTGTCTCCGGCCGCCCTCCAGACCGTTGGCCACGAAATCACACCTCCACCTCCTGCGATCAGGACGTCACCATAACGCACCCTTTGAGCGAAAGTTCCCCTTTGCGCTTTATTTGCCGACGCTAAATGCGGGAGCGCGTAGGAGGCCACGCGAGATGATCTCAGGGTGGCCTCCTACCTGATTCGCCGCTCCATCCAGGGTGTCGTCACCCTGTGGGCGACCTGGTCGCTTGTGTTCGTCGCGTACTTCGTGGTGCCCGGGGATCCTGCCGCGGAGTACTGCCGGCCGGGCTGCCCCGTGGCGGTCCTCGAGAGGATCCGCCAGAACCTCGGTCTTAACGTTCCGCTCTGGCACCAGTATCTCAATTACTTCGGGCGAATCTTCCACGGCAACCTTGGGTACTCATACGTCAGCGGCGAGCCGGTGACGACCATCATCATCCACGCGCTGCCCGTTGATCTCTCGCTCGCAATCCCGGCGGGGATCATCTGGCTCAGTGTCGGCTTGGGACTGGGAAGCTTTGCTGCTCGCCATTCGAAAAGCGTCGGGGCGCGTACCGCAACCGTGTTCGTTCTGGCAGGACTTTCCATCCCGACCTTCATGCTCGGCATTGCTCTGGTGTACCTATTTGGCGGTATCTGGATCCCCGGGCTTGACCTCTTCCCGCGCCCAGGCAACAGCTGGACGCCCTTTCTGGTGAGCCCCCTCGAATGGGCGCACGGCCTGATCCTTCCATGGATCACGCTCGCGTTCATCTCATCGGCGACGTACGTTCGCCTCTCGCGCAGCTCGATGCGCGAGGTCCTGGGAGAGGACTACATAACGTCGGCGCGTGCCAGAGGACTCTCAGAGCGGCGAGTTGTCTACCGTCATGCTCTCCACGCGGCAGTCGCTCCGATCATGACCCAGTTCGGCATCGACCTCGCCACCGTGCTCGGCGGAGCAATCATCACGGAGGTGGTCTTCAACCTTCCGGGGTTGGGAAGGACGATCGTGCAAGCGGTGCTCAGCCAGGACCGGCCTGTGGTGCAAGGTGTCGTCCTCGCCGCCTCGGCATTCATCGTCGTTGCCAACATCGCAGTGGACGGGCTCTATGGCGTCATCGATCCCAGGGTCAGGGTCTCCTGACTCCCACGATCGACCTGATGCCGTCACTGAAACGACTTCAACTGCGGCCATAGGTGATTGAGCGAGATCCTGGAACGAGCGCACACGACAATAGGTGCCCCGGACTCCTGATTTGCAAGACCGTACGCGTTGGAGATGGTCGCGACCGTTGAACAGCCATCGAACAGCGTCGAGAGGAACGCAGCATCGAGGCCGACGCCGATCACCGGACCGCCGATCCGGTCGGGCTTCCAGTAGTAGTAGCTCAGCTCGCCGGAGGCGGCCGTCGGGAGTCCGACTGACGGCCCATACGTGTTGATCGCACCCGCTTCACCGTAATTGTTGGTGAGGATCACCGTGGTGGAGCGCTCGCTCTCCGGTACCCGTTCGTACACTGCGTCGACCTGGGCGACGAGGTGCCGCCAGCCCACCGTGTCGGCAAAGTCCGTGCGAATCGATGGCAGCATCGATTGCGCCATCACGGCCTCCGGGAGCAATGGGATCGCGATGGGCAGCAACACCACTGCCTGCATCGCAAGAGCCACGGCTGTCGCGGGTCGCAGCCAATGCGCCCGCTGTCGCGTCCAGGCTTCGATGGCGCACGCGCCTGCCGTTATCAGCAGCGGATGCAGCGGTCCGATGTAGTAGCCCTTGCCCACCAACAGGAAAAGCAGAAAGATCGCCAGCGCTGCAACCCCCAGGGCACGGGCTCTGCCGGTGAGCAGCCGGCGCAATCCGATGAGCCAGATCGGAATCGCGACAGGGCCGATCAGGGCGATCTGATCGGAGAGGAACTTCAGTGGCGCAAAGTCCCCTGCCTGAGCCGCGTGATGATTGAAGGTGTATGCGATCGATGGCCATCCGTTGACGGCCTGCCAGATCACGTTGGGGAGGACGATCACCAAGGCGATGGCAAGCCCGAGCCATGGCCATGGGGTACGGAGGTGCCTGCGGAGCGTCGTCGTCACCGTCCCGACTGCGAGCCCGGCGAGGAGCGCGACGATGGTGTACTTCGTCTCCAGCCCGACCCCGATCGCAGCTCCGAGCGCGAGCCAGAGACGGCGATCGCCTGTCCTCAGGAGCCGCGCCGTCACCCAGAAGCAGATCAGCCAGATCAGCTGGTCGAAGGTCACCGTCTCGAAAAGCCAGTTGGCGCCAAGCAGCACCGGGCTGGCTGCCGCGCCGATGGCGGCGAGGATGCGCGCGTTCCGACCGCCGCCGAGCTCGCCGGCGATCAGCGCCGCGAGGACGATCATCACCGACCCCGCGAGGCTCGGCCAGAGTCGCAGTCCCCAGACGCTGCTGCCGAACAGCAGCTCACTCATGCGCGCGATCGCCGGGGTGAGCGGCGGGTAGTCGACGAATCCCCAGGCAAGGTGGCGCGCGCTGTCGAGGTAATACAGCTCGTCACGGTGGAACCCGTACAGCCCGTTCGTCGCCAGGTGGAGCGCGAGGACGGCGACGGCGACGCCGCCGACGATGACCCGCTCCGATGTGCTGTGGGACGGTGGGCGAGCCGTGGAGTCCCGTGCGTTCATGCTCTGTCCTCGATTTCCTTCCCGGCATTCCGGTGTGGCGATCGTCGACTCGCACGCTGTCGGTGAGCGTCATCCCGAGGGCTGATTGACGATCATCCCCTCGGACGAGATTGCGCTTCGAAGCTAGCGGAGGCCGGGCTCGACCAACCCCGACTCGTATGCGAGCACGACGGCCTGCACGCGGTCACGCAACTCGAGCTTGTCCAGCAGGTGGGCAACGTGCGTCTTCACGGTCGTCTCGCCAAGGAAAAGACGTGTGGCGATTTCGCTGTTGCTGAGACCTCGGGCCATGAGCAGAAGGACTTCACGTTCGCGTTCGGTGAGCAGGCGAAGATGCGGGGCGTCGGCGCTGGGAGTGCGACCGCTGAAGCGCTCGATCAGCCGTCGCGTCACCGAAGGAGCGAGCAGGGCGTCGCCGGCTGCCGCAACCCGCACCGCACGGACGATCTCATCGCCGGTCGCGTCCTTGAGCAGGAATCCCGATGCCCCGGAGCGCAGTGCCTGAAACACGTATTCGTCGAGGTCGAAGGTGGTCAGAATCACGATTCTCGCTGCGCACCCGAGTGCGGTGAGACGGCGCGTCGCCTCGAGGCCGTCGAGCACCGGCATACGAATATCCATCAGCACCACGTTTGGAGTCAGAGCCGCCACTGCGGCGATCGCCTCCTCGCCGTTGCCGGCGTCGCCTGCCACCTCGATATCCGCCTCCTCGTCGAGCAGCGTGCGAAGTCCTGCGCGCACCAGGGGTTGGTCGTCGACCAGGAGAACGCGGATCACGCAGTGCGTGGTTCCAGGGGGAGGCGAGCGCTCACCGTGAAGCCGTCGACGGTGCTGCCGGCGCGAAAATCGCCATGCAGCAGCGCGACCCGTTCCCGCATCCCGGTCAATCCCCCGCCGTCGGCGGGAGGCATCGTGCCCTTTCGTCCGTTATCGGTCACCTCGACGGTGAGGTCCTCGATCCCATATCGGATCGCGACCACCGCACCGTCCGCTCCCGAGTGTCTGAGCATGTTCGTCAAGGATTCCTGCACGATTCGATAGGCGGACAGTTCCACGCCTGGGGCGAGTGGCCGTTGCGTCCCGTCGATACTGACGCGCACGGAGACTCCCGCCTTTCGGACCTGATCGACGAGCGCATCCAGCTGGCGCAGGCTCGGTTGCGGCGCCAGCGACGCCGCCTCGACGGAGTCAGTCTTGAGCACCCCGATGGCACGCCGCATGTCGGAGAGCGCGTCGCGGCCGGTCTGCTCGATGACCTCGAACGCTGCGGCCGCATTGGCTGGATCACGGCGCGCCAGACGCCGGCCCGCCGTGGCCTGGAGCACCATCACGCTGAGGCTGTGAGCGATCACATCGTGCAGCTCACGTGCGATCGCAGTGCGTTCGTCGGCCGCAGCCTGGCGTGCGAGCAGCTTCGACTGTTCGTGCAGCTGGGCGACGTACGCGCGCCGGGTCCGCACCCCGTAGCCGAGGATGACCGGCAGCGCAAAGATGATCGCGTTGTAGCCGATATCGGACAGGTAGACATGGTGCTGATCTCGCCATCCGAGGATGACGCCCGTTGTCAGTCCGATCACAAGGATCCCGCTCATGACCGCGATGCGCCATCCACTTCGCGCCGATGCGTACACCGTGTAGAGCGCGAGCAGGATCGCGAAATTCTCGACGAAGGAATTCGTGAAACCCAGGAGCAGATGCACGATGAGGGCTGCACCGATGGTCGCGCTCACAGCCGAAGGGAACAGGCGCCTTTCCGTCAGCGGCAGGGTGATCAGCGCGATGGCGAGGACCTGGACCAGGGTCAGCTTCCCCGCATCCTGGAATTCCGCCAGGCCGGCGCTCACCATGAGGACGACCGCGACAGCTCCGTCCGGCACCATCGGAGGCAGCCGTCGAAGCCGCTCGAGCACGGCGGTCACCATCGTCATGGTCCGAGCCTAGTCGAGCATTCGATGGATGGCATCATCCTCGAGGACGAACTCGCCAGGGGCGAGGATCGGATCAGCGTGCTGCGCGCGCCGACCTCCGTTCGCGCCGGGGCGTGTTCGACCAGGCGGCTTCGACAGCCTTGATCTCGCCGCCGAGCGACGCCGCGGTGGCCACATGACCGGAGCGCACGTAGCGTTCGTGGTTGGCTTCCAGTCGCTGCGGCTCGTACACGTAATTGACCATCACCGCATGTGACTGCCGGCCTCTCGGTGAGAGGTCTCCGTCCGGGTTGATGCGTTCGAGCCGGGCGCCGTTTGATAGGTGGAAGTGGGCCACGCTGTCGGCGACGCGACCGCGGACCTTCACATGAAGGAGGTACGCGATCGACAGGCGACCGGCCAGCCGGGCAACAACCGAGGCGTGGGGGCCGGGAGCCTGCAGGAGGCGGGAAAACGCCTCCATCTCATCGCTGTACGAGGCGAGGCGGCGGAGCTCATCGTGGTGGCCGGCGATCAGTGCTCGCAGCCGCTCGTCGGTGAAGCCCTCGGTGTCGCTCCGATCCGCGACAGCTCTGGCCAGGCCGGGCACCGGCGACAGCGTCGCGAAGGTTCGCAGACCCGGCAGCTCCGCCGAGAGCTCGCGAACCACCTGCTTGATCAGGAAATTCCCAAAGGAGATCCCGCGTAAGCCCGGCTGGCAATCGCTGATCGAGTAGAAAACAGCCGTATGGGCCGCCCGCGCGTCGGCGATGGGACGACCCACGCCGAGAAGCGGTGCGATGGCCGTCGGCAGCTCGCGAGTGAGCGCGATCTCCACAAAGATCAGCGGTTCTCCCGGGAGCAGAGGATGGAAGAACGCGAAGCATCGACGGTCGTCGGCCAGGCGCAGGCGCAGATCGTCCCACCCGTGGATCTCGTGCACCGCCTCGTAGGCAATCAGCCGCTCCAGCGTCGCCGCAGGTGTTCCCCAGCTGATCTGCTCGAGACGCAGGAAGCCCCCGTTGAACCACGATGAGAGCAGGTGCCGCAGATCCGCATCGACAGCGCGTAGATGCGGGCGGGCTGGGAGCAGCTCGAGGAGGTGACCGCGCAGCTTCACGAGCGCCGCGGCTCCGCCCCCGACCATGTTGAGTCGCCGGAACAGCTCCTGTCGGGGCGCCTCGGTTGCCATTGCGAGGGCCATCACCGCGTCATCGGTTGGATCGGACCGCCAGCGCGCGACCGCGGCGGCGACCGCCGTTGGTGATGGAGAGAACGAGCCGGCAAGCACCTCCAGGAAATCGGCGGTCTCGGCGTTGTTCATACGCTCCAGGGCACGTACGACTTCGGTGGCGAGCGCCAGGCCGGACGCCTCACCGCGCCGCGCAATCAGCCGGTCGCAG
>DASZJB010000132.1:0-17831 GCA_035948615.1 Candidatus Dormiibacterota bacterium | reverse complement strand
GGACTACTACCGCAACAGCGGCAACCATCCGGCCGTGTTCCAGGAGGTCCAGTCGGACTTCCAGAAGTGCGGCGTGACCGTGGTCGGCACTCCGATCGCGACCGGCTACTACGGCTCATCAGGCATCGGCGTGACCTCGCCTGACGGCCTCAAGGCCGGCCACTGGGACATCACCGAGCCTGGATGGGGTCCCGACTGGTTCAGCCCGACAAATGGTCGATCCATCCTCCCCGACATCTTTGACGGTGCGCTCAGCTTCCCGGGCAGCGACTGGGGTGGCTTCGACGATCCGGCGGTCGACGCGCTCGTCAACCAGGCGGAAGCCGCCACAACCATATCGGCGGCTGCCAACTATTGGCATCAGGCCGATGTGCAGGTCATGAAGGACGCTGCGTTCATCCCCTTCCAGACTCAGCTGCAGGCAATTTTCCACTCGGCGCGGGTGCACAACGCCATCTACGTTCCCTTTAGCGAGCAGTACGACGTGACCCAGATCTGGTTGTCGTCGTAGGCGATCGCCCGGGCTCTACGCGATGGATTCTGATGCCCGCCGCGGATGCGGCGGGCATCTATTCGTCGCTAACGTCCAAACGCCCACGCCACCATGAGCGGGAACTCTGCGCGCCACAGCTTGGCTCCGTGCGACACGTTCCGCTCGCTCATCACGACGTCCGCACCCGCATCGCGCAGCGCGCCTGCCCAGCGTGTCGCGTTCTCGAGGAAGAACGGCTCGAGCGTGCCGCCGAAGAGGTAGACGCGGGGAAGCGAGGCCGGCAACTCGGCAGGCGGTTTGTAACCACCGCCTGGCGAGCCAGAGAAGACCGCGCCGTAGACGTCCGGATGGCGAAGCCCTAGGGCAAGCGCAAGCTCTCCACCCGCCGAGTAACCAAACACCGCAGTGCGTTCGGTGGGCAGCGCAACTCCGAAACGCGACCGCGCCCATCGGCGGACGTCCTCGACGAAGAACCTCTCGTGTGCCGCGAACCGTTCCGCGTCAAATGGCGGTGAGTACTCATGGAGCCGCGGCATCTCTTCGGTCAGCCCGTGAACGCCGACGATCATCGTGGACGGTATATCGGCCGCTTCGAGGAAACGACCCCACCTCGAGAACCCCTGACCGTCACCGGCGAATACGACTGCCTCGGGTGGATCCGGAGGGACGTACACCGTCACCTGCCGACCACCATCGTAGTCGAGTGTCTCGGTGACGAGCCCTCCCGCCATGGGGTCGGCACGCGCTGATTCCGGCAGTGATTCACGGCCGCCGGCTGGTTGGTCATGCATCGTCGGACTCCTTTCTTCGAGTGTCGCACCTTGATCGCTCGTGAGCCTCGGGAGCGTGATCCTTGTCTCGGGTCGATGAAGTCGCTTGACTTTTACCATCTAGTTATATAACCTCTGGGTAATGGCTACTGACCCCTTGAGCCGCGCCTTCGGGGCTCTTGCCGACCCCACCCGCCGTACGATCCTCGAGCGCCTCGCAGCCGGCGAAGCTGGCGTGATGGAACTCGCGGCGGCCTCCACGCTCACCCAGCCTGCGATCACCAAGCACCTCAAGGTGCTGGAGCGAGCCGGCTTGATCGGCCGCGAACGCAACGGGCAGCGCCGTCCGGCGCGGCTTCACCTCGAGGGCCTGCTCCCAGTGGACGACTGGCTGCGGCAGGCCCGCGCCGAATGGTCCGCCCGCTTCGAGCGTCTCGAGGTCCATCTCGCCGCTCAATCAGAATCAGCCATTACGGAGGAGAACCCCGATGCCTGAGACCTCTACGGACGTGGACGTCCGATCTGCGACTCCGACCAAGCAACTCGTCATCGAGCGCACCCTCAAGGCCTCGCCGGAACGCGTGTTTGACGCCTTCACGGACCCGGACCAGCTCAAGAAATGGTGGTGGCCCAACGGCTTCACCTGTCCTGCCGCAGAGGTGGACCTGCGCGTTGGGGGGGCGTACCGGCTCGCGATGGAGTGGCCGGGCTCAGTCCCCGCCGAGGCACAGTTCGCGCACTTTATGGGTGGTGAGTATTACGAGATCGATCGCCCGCATCGCCTGGTCATGAGCGGCCGGGCCGTCAACGACAAGCAGGGCGAGCTCTTCGCAACGCTCATCGAGGTGACCTTTGCGGCTCGCGACGGGGGCACCGCCCTCACCATGCGACAGTCCTATTTCGAGCCGATGCCGCCCGCCGAAGCGTTGGCCGGTGCAGAGCAGGGCTGGTCCGAGCAACTTGACAAGCTCGACCGGCTTCTCGCGGACTGACCGAGCCGGACTGGCATGAAGACGTACACGCTTGAGACCGCGGAGGCCGACATCGTCTACGACGTCGAGGGCCCGTTGCCGACTGCGGACGGAAGCCCACCGCTGTTGATGATCGGGCAGCCGATGGAGGCCAGCGGCTTCCGCACGTTGGCGTCGTTCTTCCCCAACCGCACCGTGGTCACATATGACCCGCGCGGTCTCGGCCGCAGCATCCGCAAAGACGGCCGGGTCGACAACGTCCCGACCGTCCAGGCAGGCGATCTGCACGGCGTCATCAGAGCTCTCGACGCCGGCCCCGTCGAGTTGTTCGCGAGCAGCGGCGGTGCTGTCACAGCGCTCGCGTTGGTGACGGCATATCCAAACGATGTGACCCTCCTCGTGGCACATGAGCCGCCGCTCGCGACGGTGCTTCCTGACGCGGAGGCCGCTCAGCGCGCCATAGCCCAATTTCGCGACGCGTATGCAGCCCAGGGGTGGGGGTTCGGCATGGCGGCCTTCATCGCCATGACGTCGTGGCAGGGAGAGTTCACAGAGGAATACTTCGCGCGATCGACACCGGGTCCCGCGCAGTTCGGGATGCCGGCCGAGGACACCGGCTCCCGTGACGATCCGCTGCTCTCTGACCGTTCCTCGGCGGTCACGAGTTTTCGCCCCGACTTCGACGCGCTGGTCGCGGCGCCGACACGCATCGTGATTGCCGTGGGCGAAGAATCAGCGGGGACCTTCACCGGACGCACGTCGGTGGCCACAGCAGAACGACTTGGTCAGCAGGTAAGCGTCTTCCCCAGCCATCACGGGGGCTTCGTCGGCGGCGACTCCGGATATGCCGGCAAGCCCGAAGCCTTCGCCCGCAGGCTTCGCGATGTTCTCACCGATGACACCTGACGCAGCCGGCAACGGACAACCCAACGGCCTCAGCGCTTGCGTGCCAACGCGGTTGACGGTGCCCTAGCTCGCGCGCGGCGTCATCAGCAGCGTTGAGTTGCTTCAGTGATCGATCAGCCGGAGGCGCCGGTGAGTGCCTGCCGAGCCAGGTTGGCGATGTCGGCGTTGGTGTTCGCGTGGCCCGCGATCCCCCAGCCACCATCGGGCGACTCGACGATGAGAACCCAGGTCCGAGATGCGAGCTCGGGGTCACCGGCGGCCGCGACGACGATTTCCGTCAGCTCCTTGACCACGCCAAGCTGCTTGTCTCGGTTCAAAACGCCCGCCGGGGTCAGGACCTGCACGCGGATGTGACGAGCGTCACTCGACACGTCCGAGATCGCGTCCGGCGCAAGGTCGTGGATGAAGGCTGCGGTATTGTCCTTGAAGAGGGGAATCTCCGGGACGCCTTCCCAGCGCATGACGGCAGCGGCGAGGTCACGCGCGAGCGTTTTGCGGTCGTTGAACGTTCCCGAGGCTGCGTACACATCGATCATCGGCATGGTTGAGGTCTCCTTGTGTTCAGTTCACGCTTGGCGTTGCGCGCTGCTGACGGGTTGCTTGTTCCCAGCGCCGCCAACCGCTTGAGCTGCGGCCTCGATTAGCTGCACGACCTCGTCCGGGTGCGACACCATCGCAACATGACTCGAAGGGACTTCGATGGTGGTCGCGCCCATGCGCTTGGCGAACGACCGCTCAGCATCGGGTGGAATGGCCTCGTCGTTGGTGGCGACGAGATACCATGACGGCAGCGACTTCCATGCCGGCTCCCCCATGGCGTCCTCGAACGTGCTCATTGAGATTGGCTGCTGAACGGCGTACATGACATTGGCCTTCACCGGATCGACGTCTCCGGCGAAGTGCGCCACGAAGTCCTCTCTGGGCAGCCAGCCGAAGCCGTGCTCGTCGACGATCAGGTGCGCCAGCGCCGGCGTTGGCGGCCCACTCCCGAGGAGGGCGCCGAGGGACTCTCCCTGGTCGAGCCCGAAAGCGGCGATGTACACGAGCGCCGCAACGTTCGGATGCTCCGTGCCGAGTGCCGTCATGATCTGCCCACCGTAGGAGTGACCGGCAACGACAGTTGGGCCGCTCTGGCGGACAAGCACCTGGCGGAGGCGCGCGACGTCGTTGGCGAGCGACGACTCGGGGAACTGCGGCGCGGTTACCGCGTAGCCCTTCGCCTGCAGCGACTGGATCACTGCGCTCCAGCTCGATCCATCGGCCCACGCGCCATGGACCAGTACAACGCTCGGCTTGTCGCTCATCGGAGTGTCCTCGTGTCGTGGGTCTGACTGACCACATCCTGGGTGGAGGAGGAACGCTTCGCTTGAGTAGGACGACTGAATCTTCAGTCGCCGACTGCGCTCGCGAGGCTTTCGCGCAATTGACCGCGTCCGGTGATGCCGAGCTTGGGATAGACGCGATAGAGATGGGAGCCGATGGTGCGATGCGACAGAAAGAGTCGTTCGCCGATTTCCCGATTGGACAGGCCCGCGGCCGCGAGCCGGGCAATCTGGAGCTCCTGAGCCGACAGACGGTCACGGGCATCCGGTGTCCGAGGGCCGACCGTTTCACCTGTCGCGCGGAGCTCCTGTCGCGCTCGCTGTCCCCACGCCGCTGCACCGAGCAGGTCAAACAGCTCGATGCTACGGCGCAACGGTTCGCGCGAGTCGGCGCTCCGTCGTTGGCGCCGCAGCCAGCCGCCATACGAGAACATCGTCCGAGCCTGGAAGAACGGGTACTGCGACATGTCACTCGAGAGCGCTGCGGCGAAGAGCGTTGGGGCGTCGTCGTCAGAAGCTAGAAGCGGTCTCGCGCACGCCAATGCGAGGCAGAGGAGCGGCGGATTGCTCCGTGTGGCGACCTGTTCGATGTCTGCCATCACAGGGAGGAGACTCTCAGCGTGCCCGCTTCGCGCCGCAGCCTCTGCGATGTCAAGGATTGCGTTCCACCGCATGAAACGATGAAAGGCGTCGTCCTTTTCGTCGAAGACGGGCCAGAGATGACGGAACGCATCGTCGTTCCGGCCGTCACCAAGCGCGGCTGCACCACGAGCGAGGTGCGCCGTCGTCAACAATGGCGGGCTCTTGATGGACAGCACCCTGCGTTCGGACGCAGCCAGCTTGGCCTCGAGGTCGGGTGCGTTTCCGAGTAACGCACTGGCAAGTGCGGCCATCAGCTCGCCGGTGACACCGTACTGGGGCTGGCGGGTGTCGCGCGCCAACGAGGCGGCCTCCTCGCCGGCCGACACGGCAGCACTCCAATCACCAGTCTGCGTCGCGGTCCACGCATAGTGCACGAGCGCTTGAGTCAGCGGCCCAAGCCGTATCTGTGCTCGGAGGCCATCAACTGCGTTGGCGAGCAAACGCGCGGCCAACGCGAAATCGCCCGACTTCTCGGTCGCGATCCCGACGAGCATCTCGGCTCCCGGATCCGCCAGCTGAGCGCGCCGAAGACGAGAGGCGTGCTTGAGAACCCCTTGTCCTTCCGCTTCAGGGTCTGCCATCGCGATCACCGCGAGCAGGCGCGGATCATCGTCGCCAACGCCGAGCTGTTTTGCCGCGTCCACGAGGTACCGTCGGGTGCGGACCCGAGGATTGGTCCACCAGCAGCGATGAGCGATTGGCAGCAGCGACCGTAGCGCCATGTCGCTGTCACCGCTCTCGGCAATCTCGTGGGCGAGCATCACGAACGTCTTCGTCGCGCCCGTCTCGAACCAGACGTCGCCGCTGATCACCTCATTCAGCCACGCGAGACGGGCTGCCGCACCTCTGCCGAGGTCGGGGAGGCTGATCTGATCGAGCAGCCGGCGGACATCGTCGACGAGCCCGAGCTCGTATGCGGCCTCGGCAGCTGCCAGCAATCGCTCGCTCTTCTTGCGCGGTTCAGCGCTCAAGGCGGCGGCGCGTTCGAGGGCGGCGCCGGCCACTGCCACTGCCCCACGACTCACGGACGCGTGTGCGTGATCCTCGAGCGCCACAGCGACATCCTCGTCGCTGCCGGTCGCCGCCATGGCCCGATGCCAGAGCCGGCGCTCAGAGTCGTGGACAACCACCGCAAGTGCGCCATACATGGCCTGCACCTGGAACGACGGCGCAGCCTGACGAACGGCGGAACGGATCAAAGGATGGCGGTACTGCACCGCACCGTCGCGCACGTCGATCAACCCTGCCTCGACCGCGGCCTCGAGCGCTACGGGCGATACCGGCGACCCTTGAACCAGGGTCACCGCCTCAACGATCTCGACGAGTGAGGCGCGGCTGTCGAGGGCGACTGCGAGCAAAGCTAAACGGGACTCGTCAGTCAGGTCGCGAAGGCTCGTGGCAAATGCCTGCTCCAGGCGCGCGTTGAGGGTGGTCGGGGCCGGAACGAGGCGATCAGGAGAACCCGCCGCGAAGGAAGTCGTGCGCGGCAGTTCGACCAGGGCAAGCGGGTTGCCGGCGGCTTCCGCGAGAACTCGGGCGCGAGACACCGGGTGCAGTCGGGGCGCGCTGCGGTCGAGGAGAGCGCCTGCCTCCCCGGCGCTCAGACGACCAAGCTCCACGATCGGTAGGCGAGCCTCCTTGAACGGCGACGCGTAGCCGGCTCGCACTGTCGCGACCAGCGCCATGGGTACGTGCTCCAGGCGCCGGCCGATGAACGTGAGCACGCCAAGGCTCGGGCGATCGACCCAATGGGCATCGTCAACGAGCAGGACCAGTGGATTGGCATCAGCGGCGTCGCTGATGAGCCGGAAGGCGGCCATCGCGACTCGGAACGGATCCGGGGCGACCCCGGTCGCTGCTCCAAACGCGGCCTCGAGCGCCAGGCGTTGCCCATCAGGCAGGAGCTCGACACCGCGGATGACGGGAAGGAGAAGCTGATGCAGACCGGCGAACCCAAGCTCCGCCTCGGACTCCGCCCCGGCCGTCGCGAGCACGGTGACGCCTACCTCCTGCGCGTGCTTGCGCACGTGATCAAGCATCGCCGACTTCCCGATGCCCGCTTCTCCGCTGATCACGAGCGCGCCGCCCGCCTCGTGAAGGCGATTCACGAGGGCGTTCAAACGCTCGAGCTCCGCGTCTCGCCCGATCAGGTCCTGAGCCGAGTGGGTCATGACCCGAGAATAGAGAAGCGGTCGTTGAGATGCCCAAGCGGGCAGACGGTTCAACGGCGGTCGTAGGGCGCATACGCCGAGGGGCGTACGTCAACAGCCGCGCCCGGGCGGATGACGCTGCCGTCGCCGGCGGTTAGGGTGACGTACATGAGCAGCCGCGGACCGATCGTTCTTCTCCGCGTTGAACTCGGCGCATCCTAGCCGAGGTATGACCGACCTCCCGCGATCCCGAGTCCCCCGCGGCGGAGAGTTCACAGCGACCGCATCGCCGCGCGCGCTCTGGGCGGAGATCGCGCGGCGTGCCCCTGTTGTGACCGACCTGATCCCGGCTCTTGTCCTGACGGGCTTCCTGGTGGGGGCGAGCACGGCTCAGGAGCACGCCACCGGGGACGCGCACCGGATCGGGATTGGCGGCTACCTGCTGCTCGTCGGCGCAGCGATGGCATTGGCACTGCGGCGACGGTGGCCACCGCTCGCGTATGCCGCCTCGCTCGCCTGCACGGGCACCTACCTTCTTGTCGGCGATCCACCAGGGCCGATTCTGCTGGCCCCGTTTCTCGGGCTGGTCGTCGTCCTGGCAGCGACAAGGTCACTGCAAATCTGGATCGTGGCGGTGCTCGGCGGTGCCTGCGTGCTGTCCGCGGTCCACGGTGCTGTGTACGGATGGTCGTGGCCAGTGGCCCTCTTTGCCGCTGTCTGGGTGTGCGTCGCTGCGCTCGCGGGGATCGCTCTCGACGCTCGGCGGCGCTTTCTCAGGGAATCCCGGGCGAGGGCGGAGTGGACGCAGCGGAGCCGCGAAGAGGAAGCGCGACGGCGCATGGTTGAAGAGCGATTGCGCATTGCTCGCGAGATGCACGACGTCATCGGACACAGCCTTGCGGTGATCACCCTGCAAGCGGGCGTCGCGGAGCACCTCCTTGCGAGCCGGCCCGAGGAGGCTCGCAAAGCCATCACCGCCATTCGTGGCGTGAGCAAGCAAGCGCTGACCGAGCTTCGCAGTGAGCTGGCCGCGCTTCGGGGCGAGGGTCTCGGGGGTGTGGATCGCAGGCCGACACCAGGCCTTTCGGCGCTACCGGCACTGGCGGCACAGATGCGCGATGCGGGCCTGCAGATCGACCTGGAGCTTCCGGAGCGCGGCGACGAGGTCCCCGAGATTGTCTCGACCGCCGCCTATCGAATCGTGCAGGAGTCGCTGACCAACGTTGCCCGGCACGCCGGTTCCGGCACGAGGGCGAGCGTGCGCGCAGTGCTCCAGCCTGACCGGCTGGATCTCGAGATCGTCGACGACGGCACCGGAGTGGATGAGCCGCCGCGCGAAGGGGGCGGCCTCCAGGGGATGCGCGAGCGCGCCGCGGCGCTTGCCGGCACCTTCTCGGCGGGCAGACGCACCGAAGGGGGATTCCGTGTTTGGGCGTCACTGCCTCTGGGGAGACGGTGAGCATCCGGGTGGTGCTCGCCGACGACCAGGCGCTGATCCGCGTCGGTCTTCGCGCACTCGCCGAGGCGGAGCCCGACATCGAGGTGATCGGAGAGGCCGCTGACGGCCAGGAAGCGTTACGGGTAGTGCGTGAGCTGCGACCCGACGTGGTGGTGATGGACATCCGCATGCCCCTTCTTGATGGGTTGGAGGCGACGCGACTGATCGCAAGCGACCCGCAGCTGTCCGGCGTCCGCGTGCTGGTTCTCACCACCTTCGAGATCGACGAGTACGTGTTCGAGGCGCTTCGCGCCGGGGCAGGTGGGTTTCTTCTCAAGGATGCGGAGCCGACGGAGCTGCTCCGTGCAATTCGTGTCGTGGCAGCGGGTGACTCGCTGCTCTCGCCGGCCGTGACGCGCCGCGTCATCGAGGCCTTCAGCGCCCGCCCGGCACCGGTCGCACCACGAACGAAACTGCTGGCCGATCTCACCGAGCGTGAGCGTGAAGTTGTGGCACTGGCCGGCTGCGGGCTCTCCAATGACGAGATCGCCGAACGGCTTGTGATCAGCCCGGCGACGGCGCGCACCCATGTGTCTCGATCCATGCAGAAGCTCGGCGCGCGGGATCGTGCGCAGCTCGTGGTCTTCGCCTATGAGAGCGGGCTCGTGTCGCCGGGGCAGGCGCTGGCGTAAGCAAGTCGTCACGTGGCTACGCAGCCGGACGTAGCCGAAAATGTCGCTTCCCGACGGACGACAAGACCACTGCTCGCCTCCGACGATGGTGCCGTTGGCATCCAACGCACAAATCGGAGGTACATGACATGCCCGGATACTGGGTCGGCGGCGGCTTTGGCTTTTGGTGGATCTTTCCGTTGGTCTTCGGCGCCCTGTGGCTCACCGTGATCTGCCTCTTCCTCTGGCGCGGTCGCCTTTGGTGGAAAGGTGGCCATGGCACCACGCCAGACGCTGCCGCGGTGCTCCGCGAGCGGTTTGCGCGCGGCGAGATCGACACCGACGAGTACCAGCGTCGCCTTCGGGTGCTCGATGGGCGGTGAGCAGCGTGCTCATCGCCCCCACCGTTTCGCATGGTGCGCGCCACGCGACGCCCCCTGGTGCGACGCCCGGGGGCGTCTTCGTGTTCGGTGGGAGCGCAGGCGCCCGTTCAGGTGATAGCGGCCTGGCGCGTCCGTGCACTTTCCCAGGCGTCGTAGCCGCCGAGAATGTCCGACACGTCCTCGAAGCCCGCACGGCGCAGCAAGCTCGCCGCGATCGACGAACGATATCCACCCGCACAGAACACAACGGTGGGCCGGGATCGATCCAGAGCTTGCATCAGATCACGCAGTCTCGGCACGGGGAGCATGGACGCACCCGGTATTGAGCCTTCATCGGTTTCGGTCGGATTTCGGACATCGACGACTTGCAGAGCGGAGATCGTGCGCCGCCGTTCCTCGAAGGCGCGGATCGTGAGACGCGATCCCGTCTGGACGAGCTCTGGGTGCTCCTGGAAGACCTCGTAGAGGTTCTCGACATAGCCGACGACGTGGTCGTATCCGATCCGGGCGAGCCGTACTTTGGCCTCGAGCTCGGTGCCAGGCTCCGCTAGCAACACGACCTTCTCGTCTGGGTGAACAACGCTGCCGACGTACTGGGCAAACCGACCGTCAAGGCCCACGTTCACCGAGGCCACCAGGCTGCCGGCCGCGAAAGCCCCTGGGTCGCGTGTATCCAGAAGAATCGCACCCTGGCGGGCATGCTCGCGCGCGTTGTCGACTGTCATCGCGGCAGGGTGCTCGTGCTCGCTGAGGAGCTGGTGCGCCTCGCGGTTTCGAGCAGCGTCGTACGCAAAGTACTCAGGCGGCGCGGTCTGACCCTCGGTCACGACTTGGATGAACTCCTCGCGCGACATCGGCTGCAGCGCGTAGTTCCCCGTGCGCTGATCGCCGATGGTGGACGAGAGCTCGCTGGAAAGGTTCTTGCCGCAAGCTGAGCCGGCGCCATGTCCCGGGAAGAGACGGGTCGCGTCGGGCAGAGTCATGAGCTTGTCGCGCAGCGAGTCGTACAACAGGTTCGCGAGCTCATCGGAGGTGGTTCCGACGGAGGAGAGCAGGTCGGGCCGTCCGACATCTCCGATGAAGAGCGTGTCGCCGGTGAGGACGCCGTAGGGGACGGTGTCGTCGGGATGCTCGTACACGACGATGCTGATCGACTCGGGCGTGTGTCCCGGCGTTTCGCGTATCTCGAGGGTCACCTGACCGAGCGCAATGCGCTCACCATCGCGCAGCGCCCGCGCCACGAACTCGGGATTGGCGCGACCGCCGAAGGCGATCTCGGCCCCCGTTGCCGCGGCCAGCTCAAGGTGACCGGAGAGAAAGTCGGCGTGAAAGTGCGTTTCGATGATCAACTCGATCGTGGCGTGGTGCGCCTGCGCGGACTCGAGGTACTCACCGACGTCGCGGCGGGGATCGACAACGATCGCGCGGCCGGTGGTCTCGTCGGCGATCAGATACGAGGCCTGCGAGAGGCACTCGAGATAGTACTGCTCGAAGATCACCTACTTGCCCTCTTGAGTGGAGGCGTCGGGCCAATATAGACTGGCGCATGGCTGATTTCCAAGGTCCAACCGGTCTCACCTTCAACCGTGGGCTGATCGCCGATCCGGCGGCCTTTGCCCGCGATGCGAACGCCGCTTCGTGGCTCTTCCTCTGCGGCGAAGAATTTGCCGCGATGGAGGGCGGCATGTCATACGCCGATGTCGAGGCAGCCGTGGCGAAGTCCGCCAACATCGTGTCCGATCCACCTCGAACGCTCGACATGGATCTGGCACGGCGGCACGTTGCGGCGCTCGACGAGTTGCCACGTCCGACGCTGGTGACCTGTCGCACCGGTCCGCGCTCCTCCGCCGCGGTCTACCTCTATGCCGGCCTCAGGGCCGGCGCCACAGCGGACGAGGTGCTGTCCCGGGCTGAAGCCGACAACGCGCCCTTCTTCGGCTTCGAGGATCTCAAGGCGTGGGTGGCTAAAGGCCTCGCGGAGCTTTCCTGACAAGGGGGCGGCGAGGCGAGCGCCCCGCGAGGGCGGCCATACTGTGCGTCACGCGCGGCAGTTCTGGCTCGATGTCCCAGGTGCCGCGCAACCGCCGCATTCTGGAGAATTACGATGACTCTATCGCTAGGCAACACGGCGCCTGACTTCGTCGCCGAGACCACCCAGGGGACCATCAACTTCCACGACTGGATCGGCGACTCCTGGGCGGTTCTCTTTTCGCACCCCAAGGACTTCACGCCGGTCTGCACCACCGAGCTCGGTTATATGGCCAAGATCCAGCCCGAGTTCGATCGCCGTAACGTCAAGGTCATCGGCCTCTCTGTGGATCCTGTCGACAAGCACGAGAAGTGGGCAGACGACATCGAGGAGACTCAGGGAGCTCGCCCGGCATATCCGATCATCGCGGACGCCGATTACAACGTCGCCAAGCTGTACGAGATGCTGCCGGCCGGCACCTCTGGAGATCCCGCACAGCGGACGCCGGCGGACAACCAGACTGTCCGCAATGTCTTCGTGATCGGTCCGGACAAGAAGGTGAAGCTGATCCTGGTGTACCCGATGACCACCGGGCGCAACTTCGATGAGGTCCTGCGAGTGATCGACTCGCTACAGCTCACCGCCAAACACCGCGTTTCGACGCCGGTGAACTGGAAGCAGGGTGAGGATGTGATCATCGCCGGCTCTGTCTCGGACGACGAGGCGAAGCAGATCTTCCCCGGCTACACGGCGCCGAAGCCGTACCTGAGGATCACCCCGCAACCGCGGTAGGGACGCGGGTGGCCTCGTTGATCGTCGACGGCGCCGACCTGGTGGTCGAGATGTCGGAGTTTGAGAGGGTCGAGGCCCTCCACGGCGACGTGCGCGTTCCGCTCGCCGCGGTCCAGGCGGTTCGAATAGTGGATGATGCGTGGCCCGAGCTTCGAGGCATTCGCGCACCCGGGACCGGGATCCCTGGCGTGATCGCCGTCGGCACTCGAAGGGGGTCATTCGGCAAGGACTTCGCGGCCGTGCACGGTCGGGAACGGGCCGTTGTCGTGGATCTCGCGGGCGCCGACTATGGCCGTCTTGTCGTGACCACACCCGACGCCGAGAGCGTGGCGGCCGAAATTCGCCACCACCTCGCACCTTCGCTCGGCGAGACCCCACCCACGACCTGAGTCTGATCAGACACTCCGTCAGCCGTACGCTTCCGGTGGACCCATTACCCGCAGGTCCAGGTCACAGTGCCGGACTCCATCTGCCCCGACACCGACCCCGATCCCGGCAGGTTGGTGAATGACGCATTGCCGGAGCCGTCGCTGTTGACGGTCATGGTCGAACCCGTGCCAGAGAAGTCGTCACTCTCGACCGTAACACCGGCCGGCAACACGTCCGTGTACGTACCCGGGCCGTGGAACATCTTGTTCGGCGCGCTGATCAGGAAGTTGATCAGCTTGCCGCCCACGGTCGTGGGCATTCCTTCCTGCGGTCCGATACCGAGGTTCCAGACAAATGAGCTCTTCGCGAAATCGGGGCACGAGAACGAGCCCCAGTCAGTGGTGCTGAACGAGCCCTGAACGGTGTCCGTGCCGCTGAAGTTGACCTCGAAGTTGAGGTTGGCGTCCTGTCCGCCACTGCTGCCGCTCCCGGGTGTACCGCTGCCCCCATTGCTCGTCCGGCCCGGCGTCGGGGTCGGTCCGGTGGTGGTGCTCGCGCTGCACGCTACGAGCGCCAGACCCATCCCAGCAACCATGGCTGGGCGAATGCCTCGGAGCCACACTCTCATGAAGTCGCCTCCTCCTCTCGGGGTCGTGCTCGGCCGGGTGCTCCGCCCGCCCCGGTAGTGAGTTGCTGACGCACGTCTCTCTACACCGTCACCGCTCATCTTCAACGCTAACCGGAGCCGCTGCTGTCAGGATTTGTTGGCGCTCCAGGAACCGCCGCCGCGGCCACCCACGACCGTGTACGTGCCGGACATGCTGTTACCGGAGACCGTTCCCGTATAGGTCACGGTGCCGACCGCGCCGAAACTGATCGCGCTGCCCGACAGAGTTCCGTTGATGTGCAGCGTCTCGTTGGGACGGGAGAGGGCGATGCTGCCGCTGACGTTCGACCCCGATTGGTTCCAGGTGAGCATGAATGTGCCCATGTAGAAGCCGTTGTACGTCCCGGACCACGTACCGGTGAGGTCGACCGTAGCGGGCGCCGGGGTTGCGGTGGACGCGGGCACTGGCGTCGGCGTCGGCGTGGGTGCCGCTGTTGGCGTCGTCACGCTCGTCGGCGTGGGTGTGCCGGTCGTGGACGAGGCACTGCAGGCCGCCAGCAACGACCCCAGGGCAATCGCCGTGAACATCAGGATGGTTCGTTTCATCTCCCAGGTCCTCCGGTTGGTTCAGGTTGATCAAAGTTACTGACATACATGGCTAAGACTCCGATTGGACGCGACCATCGGTTGGCTGTGCTGGTGCAACCTCGTCCTGTAATGGGCCGGCGTCGGCAAGAAAGGTCACCAGCGTTTCCGGCCTTGTGAAGGTGACCTCTCGACCCGAGCCCAGATGCACCGCCGTCCCCCGCAACCCCTCGGGGCGATGTTCCCCATCGGGCCGCCAGACCCGTACCAGGAATGTATCCATGGCGGCAGGCTACGCACCGCTCTTCGGGTGGCCTTAAGGCCGACTTAAGGTGGCCCATCGCGCTCGCCCTCGGTGGATTCCCGCGATGCGGCGGCCCGTTCGCCGGTCCAAGGGGAGTGGCCGGCCTCGAGAATCCGCTCGAAGGGAATGGCCGCTCGCTCCGCTACGCGGCGCACCGCAGGCTCGGAACCCTCGAAGCGGCACAGGACGACCTCGTCTTCGCGCATGAGCAACGAGCCGAGGTAGCGAACGACGTCCCCGGCTGCTGAAAGTTCCGCCGCACTGGCGTTGACGCGCGCGTCGAGAGCGATGAGGTCGGACTCGTGCACGCCTGGCCAGAAGCACTCGGCGAGGTATTCGGTCGTGTTTCGCTGCTGCACAGCCACAGGCTAGGCGGCTGCGCGATGCGCCGAAACCGGGAAAACCCCATGCGTCACCCCGGACGACCCTACATTTGCTCGCTACCGACGACTTCCTGGAACGCGAGTGCATCGTCGGTGCCGGTGAGCCCCCGGGGACGTCGATCGAGCATCATCCGAGATGATGTCGGTCGCTGGGAGTCGGATCGTCGGCCGCGATCCCGAAATGACGGCGGTCGACGCCTTCCTGACAACCGCGCGAACCCACTACGCGGTGCTCACCCTCGAGGGCGAGGCCGGGATCGGGAAAACCACTATCTGGCTCGAGGCGCTGCGTCGAGCGCGGGCTCAGGGAGCGCGCGTCCTGGCGACCCGTCCCAACGAGGCGGAAGCGACGCTGTCCTACACCGCGCTGGCGGACTTGTTCGACGCTGTCCCTGACGCGACGATCGGTCAGCTCCCTGCGCCTCAGCGTGTGGCGATCTCGGCTGCCTTGCTCCGAGCTCACGCCCCAAGCCGCGGGATCGATGAGCGCGCGCTGTGCGCGGCGGTCCTGTCGCTGCTGAGGTTGATGACGGCGACCGAACCCTTGGTGGTGGGGGTCGACGATGCCCAGTGGCTGGACTCGCCGTCTGCGCGCGTGTTGAGCTATGCCGTCCGAAGGCTGGACGCGGAGGCGATCGGCTTCGTCGTCACCGCCCGGATGCGCGACGAGCCAGGGTCCCTCAGGGTCGACCGCGCAGCCGATCCGAGCCGGCACCAGATCATCCTTGTGGGCGCTCTCAGCGTCGCGGCGTTGCACGAGTTGCTCAAGTTGCACACGGGGCGCTCATTGCCACGACCGACCTTGGTGCAGGTCGCGAGGGTCTGCGGCGGCAACCCGTTCTACGCGCTCGAAATCGCAGCTGTGCTTCCGGATCGGCCACTCCAGAGCGGACACCTGCCGGTGCCGGACCACCTTGGTGAGCTGGTCGTGGCCAGGGTGGGGCAGCTGCCGTCCGCGACCCGCCGCGCGCTGCTCACCGCAGCCGCACTCTCGCAGCCGACGACCGACCTCGTCGGCGCCGCGGCCCTCGGTGCCGCGCAGCGAGCAGGGATCGTATCCATTGAGAGGGGCCGCATTCAGTTCTCACACCCGCTGTTCGCTTCAGCCGTGTACGGGCACGCAGGCGACTCGGAACGCAAATCACTGCACCGCCGCCTTGCACGTTCCGTCACGGAACCTGAGGAGCGCGCCCGGCACGCGGCGTTGGGTGCGGCGGAACCCGATGGTGCCATTGCTCACGACCTGGAAGCGGCGTCAGCGCTGGCAAGGTCGCGTGGCGCCCCGGGCGCGGCGGCGGAGTTGCTCGAGCTGGCCGAAAACCTGACGCCCTCGCACGCTGCTGATCGCGCGGTGCGGCTGGTCGCCGCTGCGAGCGCGTGGTTTGCTGCAGGCGACCTGGCGCGTGCGCAGGCCACGCTCGGTCAGGCACTCGCCGCCACCCCTGACGACCCCATGCGCGCCAGGGCGCTGCACTTGTTGGGACAGATCCATGCCCGACGTAGCTCCTTCACAGAGGCGACAGCAGTGGCGTTCCAGGCGCTGAAGGCGGCCGGCGATGACGCGGCGCTGGTCGCGGACGTCGAACTGGACCTCTGTTACTACACGGTGAACGTGGGCGACCTGCGGGGCGCCCTGCAGCACGCCCGAGGCGCTCTGACCGCCGCGGAACGCGCAGACGATCCCGGGGCGCTTGCCGATGCGCTGGCGGCGGCAACCATGGCGGAGTTCGCGGCCGGCGGCGGCTACGACGAGGATCGCATGCGCAGAGCGCGTGATCTGGAGGACCCCAATCGAACCAGGGTCTGGCAAAACACTCCTGCTTTCCTCCACGGATCGATACTGCTGTACACGGGTTTCCTCGAGCCGGCGTTTACGATCCTCAGCAGGCTGCACACCGAAACCCTCGAGCGGGGCGAGGAGAGCCACGCTCCGTTCTCCTGCTTCTTCCAGGCGTGGGTCTGTCTCTGGCGCGGCGACCTTGTCGCCGCCCGTCGACTTGCCGAGGAAGCGAGGCAGACCGCCGCGGTGCTGGACGATCGTGCAGCGCATGCGATCGCCCTCGCCGCCAGCGCGCTCGTTCACGCGCACGATGGATCGATCGACCTGGCCCGCGAGGAGGCGCTCGGATCGATTCGCCTCTTTGAGGATCTGGGCTGGGCGATGGGAACCGGCTGGCCGCTGTGGGCACTCGGGCTGACCGAACTGTCGACCGGCAACCCGGCGGCCGTCGACGCCGCGCTTGGTCCACTGGCGACCATGCTCACGGCGATGGGAGGCGGCGATCCGTTCCTCGGGGTGTGCCTTCCGGAGGAGATCGAGGCGCTCGTCGAGCTCGGCCATCGCGATCGCGCGGAGTCACTCATCGATTGGCTCGAGGGGCGCGCCACGGAGCTCGATCGGGCATGGGCGCTGGCTGCCGCCGGTCGCTGCCGCGGGCTTCTGAATGCCTCCCGCGGTGACGTCAACGGTGCACTCGCTGCGCTCGATGGCGCGCTGGCCGCGCACGATCGCTGTGCCATGCCGTTCGAGCGGGCGCGCACCCTCCTTGTCCTAGGGCGAGTGCAGCGTCGCGGCGGCATGCGGGGAGAGGCCAGAGCGACGCTGAGCGAGGCGATCGCAGCCTTCGAACAGTTCGGCGCACCGATCTGGGCCGAGCGCGCGAGGAGCGAGCTCGCTCGCCTGGGCGGGCGGTCGGCGTCGTCGCAGACGTTGACGGCGACCGAGTTGCGCGTCGCCGAGCTGGCGGCGTCGGGCTTGGCCAATCGAGAGATCGCCGAGCGAGTGTTCCTCACGACGAAGGCCGTCGAGTCCAACCTCACGCGCGTCTACGGCAAGCTCGACATTCGCTCCCGTGGCGGACTCGCACGTGCTCTCCAGACGGGAAGGGCGACGCCGAGCGGTGATTGAGGCGCGGGGGCTTGCTCCAGCGTTGGTTGGTCGAACGTCGGTTATCAAATCGGGGCGAGGTGTCACTGCCGGCGGTATCGACCAGGCTGCCCGGGCTACGGCGCTGAGCTGCGCGCATACTTTGTCGAGGTTCAGCCCTCGCGGGCATATGTCGAGGTGGAGAGGATG
>DASZJB010000131.1:0-5639 GCA_035948615.1 Candidatus Dormiibacterota bacterium | reverse complement strand
GCCGAGCCCGTTGAGACGCGCGACCTGGTCGACCATCAGCGCGATGAGCGGCGAGACGACGATGGTGAGTCCGCCGCCGGCGATCCCCGGGACCCAGTAGGCGATGCTCTTCCCTGAGCCGGTGGGCGCTACGAAGAGCACATCCGCGCGCTCCTCGGATGCGGCGACGACGTCGGCCTGCCCGGGCCGGAACTCCGCGAATCCGAAGGTCTGCTCGAGGACCGCGCGAGCCCGAGGCGAGGGCTCGACCGGCATCAGACCGCTGACTTCTCCAGCTTGAGCGCGCAGGAGTTCATGCAGTAGCGCTGACCGGTCGGCTCGGGGCCGTCAGGGAAGACATGGCCGAGGTGGCCGCCGCACTTGGCGCAGCGAATCTCGGTCCGCGGGATGACCATGCTCCAGTCCCGATGCTGCTCGACGGCGCCCTCGTCCAGCGGGGCGTAGAAGCTCGGCCAGCCAGTGCCGGAGTCGAACTTCGCGTCGGAGCTGAACAGCTCTGCGCCGCATCCGGCGCACGTGTACACGCCCTTGTCGTCCACGTGCACGTACTGCCCGGTGAACGGACGCTCGGTGCTCGCCTTGCGAAGCACGGCGTACTGCTCGGGCGTCAGGCGCTGACGCCACTCGTCGTCGGTGAGGGTGACTTTCTCGTCCATGGTCCTCACGTTTTACCCCGTTTCGCCGGACTCGACGCATACAGTTCGGCGGCAGCCGCATGAGTCTCGGCGATATGACGCCGGAGCGAGGCCGGTGCGATCACCTCGACGTTGGCGCCCCAACGCAGCAGCCACGGTCGCATCTCGACCTCGCCGGCGACGTCGAGCCGCACCTCGACGCCGCCGCCGGGCAGGTCGGTTCGATGCGCGTGGGTGGGCCACGGGGTCTCATCGACCCACTGACGCGCCTCGGGCGAGAAGCGGAGCACGACGCGGTCCGCACCCGCGCCCTGCCAGATCGCCCACGAAGCGCCCAGCACGGTGTCGATGTCGAAGTCGTCAGGCACCGAGAAGGTTGAGGGCAGCAGGCGCGCCGATCGGATCCTGTCCAGGCGGAACGATCGAACCTCCCCGGACACCGAGTCGCGCGCGAACACGTAGATGTGCCGTCCTTCAGCTGTCGGCTGGATGAAGTAGGGGCGGAGATCGCGTCGCGTCTCATTGCCCTTGGCGTCGACGTAGCGGACTTCGATCTCGCGGTGGGAGACGAAGCCGTCGATCACGGTGCGTTCGACCTTGAGTCTCGCCGCGTCGGCCGGTTGCCGTTCCGCCGCCGCCAGGGTGCGGCGCAGGTATTCGCTCACCACCGGCACGCTCAGGGCGCGCGACAGGTGGGCGAGGGCGCCGACCAGCGCCGGATCCTGCTCGGTACGCACCTGCTGGAGCAGGCGCACGGCCACGAGGAGAAGGGTGGCCTGATAGTGGTCGAGCTGCAGTGGCGGCAGCAGACTGCCCTTACCGATCCGCCAGCGTCCGCCGCTTTCCTCGATGTCGATCCCGGCGTTGTCACGCAGCGTCGCCACGTAGCGCTGCACGGTCCGAGCATTCACCTCGAGCTCCTCCGCGAGCTGCCTGGTCGTGAGGCCGACCTCGGTCTCGCAAAGGCGCGCGAAGAGCTTGATGACTCGAAGTTCCTTCTCTCCCTTCTCGTAGACGCCTGGCACGGATCGAGCCTAGCGTTTCGACTTCGCGTCTGATGCGATGTCGAGGGCGTAGCTCAGAAGCGTCAGCCCGTCAGGTCTGACCCGAGGGGCGGCCGGTTCAAAGCCAAGCGCGACATAGAGACGCTGCGCGGCGGTCATGACCGGGTCGGTTTCCAGCGTCAGGACGCGCTTTCCGTGAATCCGGGCGATCTCGATGCTCGCCAGCATGAGGCGGCGCGCAATCCCCCGTCCGCGGTGTTCCGGGGCAACCCCGAGCATGCGGATATGCGCCTCTCCAGGTGCGAGGGGCTCGCTCGGCCCCGGACCGATTCGTGTGTCGAGCTCGAGGGTCACGGACCCCGCGATGACGCCTTCGTCCACCGCCACCAGGACGACCGCGCGCTCGGCACGGCTGCCGACGTCGGCGATCCTCGCGAGGTACGCCTCCCATCCGGGCGAATCGGGTGTCCGGAACTCGAGGTAGGCGCGCTCGGTCGCGTCCCCGACCGCACGGTGCTCGGACTCCCGGAGCGGGCGGATCTCGATCTCGTCAGCCACGACGAAACCCTACGCGACAGCCATTTGTCGCCGTGGCGGCGCACCGTCGGCACATGGACAGTGAGACCGCGGCACCCATCGAGGCCGAGATCGCAGGTGAAGGGCCGTACCTGCGTCGCGCGCAGGCGCTCGTCACAACGCGTTCCGAGCTCTTCCTGCGCGGCCCGGTTCGCTCGGCGCGGCTCAACGTCGCCGGCCCGCCCGAGGATCGAGCGAGGTCGCCGCTTCGCCAGGCCGGCCGGCAGCTCACCCTGCCGCTGCCGCGCGAGCGCACCCGGCGGCGAGCCAGGATGGTGCGCTGATGCGCTACCTCGAGGACGGCTGCCCGGTGTACACGGCCACCGACTTGTGCGACTACGTCGCCTGCGGGCACCTGGTCGCGCTGAAACGACGCGTTGCGAGCGGCGACGTCATCCGGTCTGATCGGTCGGCGCTGAGTGAGGTGCTGGCGACCCTCGGTGCCGGGCACGAGCACCGACACCTCGAGACCCTGAGCGCGAAAGGCTTGAGCGTTAGAGCATTCGATGACGAGCGCGACCGATACGCGAGCTCCGCCGGCGAGCTTCGCGCCCTCGAGACCGAGACCGTGCAGGCAATGGCTGACGGCTACGACGTCATCTACCAGCCGACGTTCTTCGACGGACGCTGGATGGGTCGCGCGGACTTCCTGCTCCGCGTCGAGATGCCGAGCTCCCGCTGGGCGTGGTCGTACGAGGCGGCCGATGCCAAGCTCGCCCGACGAGTGCGCGCTGAGGCGATTCTCCAGCTCTGCGAGTACTCGGCGCACCTCGAGCGTTTGCAGGGAACAGCGCCTGCGTCGCTGCGGGTGATCCTCGGCGACGGCGTGCAGCATTCCTACCGGGTCGACGAGTTCTCCGCGTACCACGCCAGCGTGAAGCTCGACTTCGAGGCGGCCATGCTCAAGGACACCGCCGCCACGTATCCCGACCCTGTCGAACATTGCAACGTCTGTGGGTTCGCCGCACGCTGCGCAGCGCAGCGCAAGCAGGACGATCATCTGTCCCAGGTCGCGCGAATGCGGTCGGGTCAGGTGGTCGCGTTGAAGACCGTGGGCATCGAGACGTTGACCGCGCTCGCGATGGCGCCTGCTGCCGCCGAAACGCCTGCGCGCATGAACCCCACGACGTTTCATGAGCTGCGCGCCCAGGCAGCCTTGCAGCTCAGGGGCTCTCACGGGGACGGGACGCCCCGACACGAGTTGCTCGACGCCTGGGAGGTCGGGCACGGATTGTGCGCGCTCCCGGCTCCCTCGCCGGGTGATTTCTTCTTCGACATGGAGGGCGATGGACTGGCGCGTGACGTGCCCCTCGAATATCTCTTCGGCGCCGTCGACATGCACGGCGAGTATCGAGCCTGGTGGGGTCACGATGATGCCGGAGAGCGGCTTGCATTTGAAGGATTTGTCGACTACGCGATCGCGCAGCTCGAGCGATATCCCGACATGCACGTCTACCACTACGCCGCGTACGAGAAGACTGCGCTTCGCAGGCTGATGAGCCACCACGGCACGCGGGAGGAGGAGGTGGATCGGCTGCTGCGCAACGAGGTGCTCGTCGACCTTTACCGGGTGGTGCGCCAGGGCATACGGCTGTCCACCGACTCGTATTCCCTCAAGAAGGTCGAACGGTTGTACATGCCCGCCCGCGTGGAGTCGATCGCGGATGCGGCGGGGAGCATGGTGATGTACGAGCGCTGGCTGATGAGCCGGGAGCACGGGGGCAAGGGCGACAGCAGGCTTCTCGAGGAGATCGAGAGGTACAACGAGCGCGACTGTGCCTCCACCTTGCAGTTGCGCGATTGGCTCGAGGCGCGCCGCATCGAGGAGGAGCGACTTCGAAACGATCCAATCGAGCGTCCGGCTATCGTCGAACGCGACGTCACCGACGCGCTGCACGCAAGGATCCTCGCGACCCAGGAGGTCGCGGCGGAGTTGATCGAAGACGTCCCCGCGGATCCGGAGCAGCGCACCGAGACGGAGCACGCACGGTGGTTGTTCGCGCCACTGCTCTCCTATCACCGGCGCGAGAACAAGGTGAGCTGGTGGCGGCATTTCGATCAGGTGGCGATGAGCCCTGAGGAGCTCGAGCGCGACACCTATGCGCTCGGACCGCTGGAGATGATCGGCGCGCACGAGGAGGGCCGCCGCATCATCGAGCGGTACCGCTTCGAACCCCAGGAGCACCGCATCACGCTCGCGGATAATGCGCTCGACCCCGAGTCGGACGCACGCTGGGCGCCCGTCGCCGGTGAGGTGACCGAGCTCGATTCCGCGCGTGGTCTCATCGCACTGTCGAGGACGGCCCGTCAGGCTGAGCGTGGTGCGGTGCGCTTTTTGATTCCGTCGACGCCGATCACGACCGACGTGCAGGAGGAGGCGCTCCTCGAGCTTGGACGATGGGTCGCCACCCACGGTCCGGATGCGCCGGGACCCAATCGCGCTGGACGGGATCTGTTGCTCCGCCGGTCGCCGCGCCTGCGCCAGGGCAGCGCCGCCTGCGAACTTCGCGAACCAGGCGAGTCCGCGTCGGAAGCGGCGATACGTCTGATCCTCAGCCTGCAGGAGGGCTGCCTTCCAGTCCAGGGTCCGCCGGGAGCAGGGAAGACCCACATGGCCGCGCTCGCAGCACTCAGCCTCATCGAGCGTGGACGAACGCCGATCGGCGTCACCGCCGTCACCCACAACGCCATTCGCACCCTGCTGGCAAAGATCGAGGAACTGGCGCCGTCGCTTGGCATGTCGGTTCGGATGCAGCATCGCAAGTCGGACGGAACCAGTACCGCGGCAATCCAGGTCGCCCGAAGCAACGAGGTGGTGGAGGCGGCCGTCACCGCCGCAACCGTCGACGTCGTCGGCGGAACCTCGTGGCTGTTCTCCCGCCCCGAGCTCGATTCCCGCTTCGACACGCTGATCGTCGACGAAGCCGGCCAGATGTCGCTCGCCGACGCGCTCGCGGTCTCGCGGGCTGCACGCAACCTCGTGCTCGTCGGTGATCCACGCCAGCTTGCGCAACCGCTGCAGGGGAGTCATCCGCCGGGCGTCGGTGTTTCGGCGCTCGACCACCTGCTCGACGGCGACGTCACCATCGCCTCCGACCGCGGTGTGCTCCTCGACCTCACCTGGCGGATGCATCCCGCGGTGAGCCGTTTCGTCTCTCGGTCCTTTTACGAGGGACGCCTGGGATCTGAACAACGGACGATGAATCAGGCCGTCGTCATCCAGGGCTCGCCCACCACCGGTCTGCGGACGTCGTTTGTCGACCACGATGGCGACCGCGTGCGCTCCGATGCCGAGGCTCGACGCGTGCGCGATGTCATCGAACAATTGACGAGCGCAACCTGGCGAGACGATTCCGGGCGCGAGCGGCCAATGTCGCTCGACGATATCGTCGTTGTCGCCCCGTACAACGCCCAGGTGGCATGC
>DASZJB010000130.1:0-4369 GCA_035948615.1 Candidatus Dormiibacterota bacterium | reverse complement strand
CCACACGCTGGCGGAGAGGCCGTACTCCACCCCGTTGGCCCATTCGAGCGCCTTCGCCTCGTCGTCAAACCGCTGCACGGTGATCACCGGGCCGAAGATCTCGCGCTGGATGAGGTCGTCATCCTGGCGGAGTCCGGCGATGACTGTTGCCTCGTGGAAGTAGCCACGGTCTCCGACGCGGTGTCCTCCCGCGACGATTTCGGCGTGGGACGGGGCGCCACCGACCAGCTCGCGCACGCGGTCGAGCTGCTTGGCGTTGTTGAGTGGTCCGAACGCCACCTCGTCATCGTCGGGTGCGCCCGTCTTGTTCGCGGCGGCCTGCTCGGCGAGGGCCGCGACAAGCTCGTCGTGAATCGACGATGCCGCCAGCACGCGGGTCGCCGCGGTGCAGTCCTGGCCCGCGTTGAAGTACCCCGCCATCGCCACGGTCTCCGCGGTAGATGCGACGTCCGAGTCGTCGAAGACGATGACCGGTGCCTTGCCGCCGAGTTCGAGGTGCACACGTTTGAGATCGCTCGCCGCCGCGCGTGCGACCTCCATCCCGGCACGCACGCTGCCGGTGATCGACGCCATGGCGGGAATGCGGTGGGTCACCAAGGCCGCGCCCGTGGTCGGATCGCCGCAGACGACGTTGAAGACGCCGGGGGGCAGGTGCTCGGCCATGATCTCCGCCATGAGCAGGGTGGTGACCGGCGTGGTGTCCGACGGCTTGAGCACCACGGTGTTGCCCGCGGCGATCGCGGGCGCCCACTTCCAGATCGCCATCAGCATCGGGTAGTTCCACGGCGTCACCTGCGCGCAGACGCCGACCGGCTCGCGGCGAATCGTCGAGGTATGTCCGGCGAAGTACTCGCCGGCGCTCAGCCCCTGGAGAATCCGCGCGCAGCCCGCGTAGAACCGCACCGGGTCGATCAGCTGGGGGATCTCCTCGCTCCGGGTGAGCCCTATGGGCTTGCCGGTGTTCTCGGATTCCAGCGCAACAAATTCCTCGGCGCGCTGCTCGAAGGCGTCGGCGATGCGCAGCAGGGCGAGGCTCCGCTCCCGCGGGGTCGTGTCCCGCCAGCCACCGAAGGCTCGCTGGGCCGCGCGCAGGGCGGCGTCGACGTCGGCAGCGCTCGACACCGGGGCGCGGGCAAATTCCTCACCGGTCGCCGGATTGATCAGCGGAGTGAAGGCGTCAGACGCTGCCTCACGATACTGTCCGTCGACGAAGTTGCTCAGGGTGCGCACGGCGACGGTGCTCATGCCTTGAGATCTCGCGCCAGCTCACGGAAGTTGGCCACGTAATGCCTGACGTCGTCGGACGTGTGCTGCACTGACAAGGTCCAGTTCTCCTCAGCACCAGGCGCCATCAGCACTCCCCGATTGCTTTGGTACAGCCACGAAATGTAGGCGAGCGACTTGTCCATCGCGGCGTAGTCACGGTAGTTGCGCACCGGCTCCTCGCGGTAGGTGACGCAACCGCGCGCCCCCATTGAAACCACGTGGAACGGCAACCGGTACTCCGACATCACGTCGCGCAGCCCGCCGCTCAGCTCCTCGGTCAGCGCGTCCAGATGCGAATAGGCCTGACCCGTGAGCACTTCGAGCAACGTTGCCCGGGAGGCCGCCGTGGTCAGGGGGTTGCCGTTGAAGGTGCCGAGCTGTGCGACCTTGCCATCGGTGATTGTGGCCATGATGTCGGCGCGACCACCGACCGCCCCGCACGGCAAGCCGCCACCGATCGCCTTGGCGAGACAGACGATGTCGGGGACCACCCCGAAGCGCTCGGTCGCGCCTCCCGGGGCGATGGTCACACCCGTCTTCACCTCGTCGAAGATGGCCACCGCGCCGTGCCGGTGGGCTGTCTCGACCATGCCGGCCAGGTACCCGTCATCGGGGAGCACGAAGCCGATGTTCATCATGGCCGGCTCGACGATCACGGCGGCGACCTCGCCGGGATGCGCGGCGAATGCGCGCTCCAGCGCTGCCAGGTCGTTGAATCCCACCACGGTTGTGAGTGCCACCGTCGACGCCGGGATCCCGCCGGTCATGGGCACCGAGTTCGGGAAGTCCGCGTCACCCGCCGCATCGACGGGAGGTTCGACGGAGACGAGCAGCGCATCGTGGTGGCCGTGGTACGAGGCCTCGATCTTGATGATCCGCTCGCGATTGGTGAATCCCCGCGCCAAGCGGATCGCATCGAGCGTCGACTCGGTACCGCTGTTGGTAAAGCGCCACTGAGGCTGATGGAACCGGCGTGCCAACTCTCGCGCGACCACGATGTTCTCGGCCACGGGCTGCGCGAAGTGCGATCCCCGATGCATCTGCGATTCGACGGCCGCGACGATGGCGGGGTGGGCATGGCCGACGACCATCACCCCGAATCCGTTGTGGAAGTCGACGTACTCGTTGCCGTCCACGTCCCAGACGTGGCTGCCCTTGCCGTGATCGATGAAGACCGGCTGCGGCGGCGTGTCCTGGAACGAGCTGGGGACTCCACGGGGGATGTACTCGGTCGCCTCCTGCCACAGCTCCCGAGAACGCATCCGCCGCGACCGGAACTCGGATTCCTCGCGCGCGGTCAGGGTTGCGACTCGATCCAGATCGACGTCACCCAAGGTCAAGCCCATCGAGCAGAGCCCTCCAGCAGAACGTGCGGATGCGAGAAATTCTACTGAACGCCTGTAGAATCAGGCTACGTTAGACGCTCCCCCGGGGGACCGTCAAGCGGACGTCAGCGCCAGTCCACGTGGGTGACCTGACCGTCGAGGATTTCGACGCGACGCGTGGCGCATGGCCCCGCACCCCAGAGGGTCCAGGTGCCCGCGTCGAGTGCCGGAAACAGCGCGACCGGCAGCGACTCGCCTCCCAAGGTGCGTTCGTGCACCCCGGTGTGCGTTGGCGCGGAGGCGTGATCGTCGAGGCTGACCTCGATCTCGGTGTGGAGGAGCGCTGCCGGCACGATGACCAGCAGCGCCCCCGCCCCTCCACCGATGTCGAGGACCGCCGGCCCGCTCGGAGCGGGCCCGGCGGACTCGATGCGGCTCAACTCGGCGTGTCGAATCCGTTGAGCGGCGTGCCCAGGTACGGGAAGTGGTCGATGTACCGGCCACTCCCGGGAACCGAACCGCCGCTGAACTGCGCGGCCGAGAAGTCGCTGACCGCGCCCGCGGCGCCGTCAGGCGTGAAGCTCGGATCGACCAGCGGAATGGTCGCGCCGGCGATGGCGCGGATCTCGATGGTCGCCACGTCGTCGAAGACTCGGCGGCCGTTGGGGAATCCGGCGAGGTCCCCACCGAGGATGCCGTTGAGGCTCGGAGACGACGCCGGGGGGATCGCCATGTTCAGGCGGAGCAGGTCCGCGGGCGTCGATCCCGTCGAGTTCTGGAAGCCCTTCACGACGCCCGACGGGATACCCACGAGGAGGATCGCCTCCAGGTCGACGCGAGTCTTCTTGTAAGCGGCCAGGTGCGGGAAGACGCCCGGGTAGAGGACAGGAAGGAGTCCGGCCAGCTCGGGATGGGCGTAGTTGGCCGCGAACTGGGCATCGTTGCTCGGTTTGGTCGAGTTCCAGAAGTCCTTCATCCCGATCGGGATCACCACCTCGTTGATGAGCGGCATGCCCAGGCGCGACACCTGAACCCACGGTCCCACGTCGGTGGCACGACCGCCGCCGTCGAGCACCGTCGACTTGCGCCGGCTCGCCGTTGTGTAGACGCCGACTACCGAATCCGCGCTGGTCGGATCGGTGGGCATCGCGCCATTCGGCGTCAGGTGCGTTTTTGGAACCTGGATCGCGATGGTGTGCACGTTGAGGTGCTTCGTCGAATCGATGCCGCCGACAGCCGGGAGCGGGATCAGATGCGCGTTCTGGAAGGGGCGCAGCACGCCGAGATCGAAGATCGATCCCAGGTCGACGTAGAAGACCTCACGGCGCTGGCCCGCGAAGACCCAGCCTCCGTCGAGGGGATGTACCGCGGCGGCCGCCAGCGCGCCGTAGTTCGGCGTCGAGCGGACGCCCACGTTCACCGGCGGACAGGCAAGCCTGCTGGCGAGCACCTCGGCGTGGCCACCCTTGATACGCGTCACCGAGTAGTGCTGACGCACGTTCCAACTCGAGCTGGTCAGGCTCGTGATCGGGCCGGTGTTGTACAGGAAGGTGTTCGGATCGGTGAACTCGGTCGTGAACTTGAACTGGTAGGTGATTGCGTCGGCGACGCTCCCGCCGTTGGTGACGGTGATCTCGTACAGCACGTCGTCACCGAAGTTGTAGAAGTTCGGCCCGCCGTCCGGTCCCTCGAGCGGGATGTAGTTGGCGATCAGCGTCACCGTCTCTGGATGATCAGGGCTGGTGAACGCGTAAAGGTCAGTGCTGTCTGCAACCGGG
>DASZJB010000129.1:0-8191 GCA_035948615.1 Candidatus Dormiibacterota bacterium | reverse complement strand
GATACCGGAGATGGGCTTGGATTGGGATCTGAGCGAGGTGGTCGTGGGGTCGATCTGGTTGTATCTCCGACGCGGTGATCTGGCGGCGGCCCATCGAGTCGCCGACTCCTACATTCGCGAGCATGTCCGGCCCGACCTGCGGGACTTGCGCGACATCGCGCAGGCCGCCCTGATGAACGCCGACGGCGATCGGGTGTCGGCCCTGGCCCTGGCTGAGCCGATCATCAGGAGCAGCATCGTGCGCGATCCCTCCACGTTCCGGCTCGCGATCGTGGAGGCGGTGGAGGCGGCGTTCGCACTCGACGATCTTGCGAAGGTGGGGGAGGTCATCGAGTATTTTCATGAGAATTCCCGTCCGGGACGGCAGCCGTCGATCGATGCGCACATCGCGCGGTGGGAGGCTCGTCTGGCCGCGGCCCGTGGTGATCGTGACGAAGCTGGCAGCAAGTTCCGGCGCGCGGCCGACGCGTTCTCGGCGCTGAGCCGGCCATTCTGGCTTGCGGTCACACGTCTCGAACTCGTGGAGTCGCTCCTTACTCAAGGGTATGGCGCTGACGCGCGAGAGTTGGCGGCTCAAGCGCTCGCCACCTTCAACGAACTGCGTGCTGGTCCGTGGATCGCGCGTGCCGAGGCTGCGGTCGCAGCGTACGCAGAATCAGGGGTTCGGTCGATCTCCGCCTGATCCGTTCGTCAGGATCGCAACGCCCGAAGTATCAACGCTCCCAGGCAGGGGTCGGGTCCTGTTTGCGGTCGAGCAGGAACTGTTCAAGGTGGGTCACGACAAAGCGGTGATCCTCGGCCTGCGGCAGTCCCGACACCGCAACGGTGCCAACGCAGCCACTTGACCTGACGATGACCGGGAATGCTCCACCGTGAGCGGCGAAGTTCGCGACGTCGAGGCGTGAGTCGCTGTCGAAATCAAGGCCGTCGGCGCGAAACCTGCATCCCACGAAATAGGAGGAGTGCCCGTAGCGCTCGACGACAGCGGCCTTGCGCAGCAACCACGCGTCGTTGTCGGCCGATGATCCCGGCAGGGCTGCGTGGAAGAGGCACTGACCGTTGCGCCGGATCGATATCGCCACAGGCAGATGCAGCGCCAAAGCGGCGGAACGCAGATGGGATCCGAGCGCCCAGGCGGTGTCGTGGTCGAAGTGTGGGAAGACTAGGCGCTCTTCTTCGGCGAGCAGCGTCGCCAGCAGTTCTGCGGGGGCTTCGCTCATGACGCGGGCACCTCGACCACCGTCCCGGTGGTGGCGCTGGACCTTGCTGCCTCCAGCACGGTTGCGGTCGCGACGGCATCGTGGGGATTGACCGGCGGTGGGTTGCTGCCGCGTACGGCTCGGGCGAACGTGGAGTAGAAGAGATCCCAGCGCCCGCGCTCGGTGGGGTACGGGCTGGACGTCGTACCCGTGCGCAGGGTTCCGTAGCTGTTCGCGGGTTCCACCCCCCAACGGTCGCCAAGCGATGCGGGAGTTTCGCCGGCGATCAGCGCGTCCTCCTGGGTGTCGCCGGGACCGACCACGTAGGTCGCGTCGGTGCCCGTGACCCGATAGCGGGGGCCTGGCGACGACTGACTCCAGCTCCCCCACAGGTGGGAGCGTGCGCCACCCATGTGGGTCAGAGCGACAAACACATCATCGTCGAGACCCGAGTCGCGGACCCGCAGTTCGGCGTAAACGGAGAGCGCCGGCCCGAGCAGGACCAGGGCTTGGTCCACGAGATGGCTCCCGAAGTCGAGCAGCGTGCCGCCACCTGACTTCCCTGGCCCTCGCTGGGGCGCGAAACGTTCGAAGCGCGACTCGAAGCGGGTTACCGTACCGAGCTTCCCATCGGACACCAGCTTTCGGACGGTGCGGAAGTCCGAGTCCCAGCGTCGGTTCTGATACGGGCTCAGCACCGAGCCGCGTTCACCGGCCAGGGCGACGGTGCGCCGCGCCGCATCAGGATCGAGCGCGAACGGCTTGTCGCAGACCACTGCCAGCCCCAGCTCCAAGGCCTGCTCGGTCAAGCTGGAATGCGTGTCGGCTGGGGTCGAGATGGCCACGGCCTCGGCACCCGCGTCGCGCAGCGCGCTCAACGATGCGAAAGTCGGCGTGCCGGGGATCTCCCGAGCAATCAGCGCCTGGCGTTCCGGCGATGACGTCATCACCCCGATCAGGTTGCACTCGGGCGCCGAGGTGATCAGCGGTGCGTGGAAATACCGCCCGCCAAACCCGTAGCCGACGAGCCCAAAAGGTACCGAAGCCATTGCCGTCCCCCCGTGTGTCGATCAGGCGAGACGTGTCGCCTGACTGGATCGCCGTTCCCCTGGGTAGACGACGCCGACAGCCCCTCGAGCGTCGTCAAGGATTTCCAGTATGGCGATCGTATCCGCATGTGGTATCAGCGGGCTTTGCAGGAGCCCGGCGCGAAGGCAGCGCTCTACCTCCTCGATCTCCGGCCCGTAGCCATTCCCGTGCCCCGCCAGCGGGTCGTCGGTGTGCTCCTCGCCGGCGTCGGTGTGAAGGACCAGACCGGTCGGCCGGTACGCCTCGGGGAGGAATGAGATCCACCCCTTGCTGCCAAGGATGGCCGCTTCGTTGGGGGCATGGATTGGCGCCGAAGTCCAGAGTTGCGCTCCCGGGTGATCGCCGTACATCCACTGCATCGCCACGGTCTCGTCGGACCCCGTTGGTGAGAGCGTGCCCACGGTTCGGACCTCGTCCGGTGGACCCATGAAGAGATACGCGAAGGTCACCGGGTACACCCCGAGGTCGAGCAGCGCGCCGCCCCCGTTGGCCAGCTCGTACAGGCGGTGGTTCGGATCGAAGGGGAGGCCGAGCCCGAACTCGTTGCGCACCCCGCGCACCTCGCCGATCGCGCCGTCGGCGATCAGCTGCTGCGCCTTGCGAACCAATGGATTGGTTCGCGTCCACATTGCCTCCATCGCGAACACGCCGGCCTGGGTCGCGGCAGCGAAGACCTCGCGGGCGTCTGCGGCGTTGAGGCACACGGGTTTCTCGATGAGCACCGCCTTGCCGGCTTCGATCGCCATGAGCGCGTGGGCCCGGTGGTGGGGATGCGTTGTCGAGACGTACACGACGTCGACCTGGTCGTCGTTGACAAGCGATGTGTAGTCTCCGTAGCTCCGGGTTGCGCCATGGCGCGCGGCGAACCGCGCGGCGCGGTCGGCGTCTCGTGCGGCCACGGCGGTGATGACGTTGCCCTCGGTGAGGTTGATGTCGTTGCTGACGGTGTCGGCGATGCCGCCCGCGCCAAGGATTCCCCATCGGATTGGACGGCTGTCGGCGATCGGTGTGGGCATGTGCTCTGTTCCTCTGCTAATGGGATTCGCGAGAGATGGCGCTGCCGGTCGAGCCGAGCAGGAAATCGAGGTCCGCGCCGGTGTTGGCCTGCTGGACGGTCTCCACGTACAGCCGCTCCCAGCCGCGGAGAGGTTGTGCATATGCGCTCACCGTCGCGGTGTCGGGCGAGCGCGCCGCCAGTTCCTCTGACGAGATGTCGATGTCGAGCCGTCGCGCATCGACGTCGAGGATCACAACGTCGCCGGTACGCACCAGTCCGAGCGGACCGCCGGCGGCCGACTCAGGTGACACATGAAGTACCACTGTGCCGTACGCGGTTCCGCTCATTCGCCCGTCACAGACGCGAACCATATCGCGCACGCCCTGGCGCAGGAGCTTGGCCGGCAGCGGGATGTTCGCAACCTCAGGCATCCCGGGATAACCTTTCGGCCCGCAGCCACGCATGATCAGGACAGAGTCGTCGTCGACATCGAGATCGGGGTCATCGATGCGCGCGTGCATGTCCTCGATCGACTCGAACACCAGCGCCCGTCCGCGGTGTTGCAGCAGATGTGGGGACGCCGCGGCGGGCTTGATGACGGCGCCGTCCGGAGCCAGGTTGCCGTACAGGACGGCGATGCCTGCATGCGCTTGCATCGGCTGCGCGCGCGGATGGATGACCTCGGGATCCCAGACGCGCGCGTCGCCGAGACAGTCGACCAGCGGTCTGCCCGTGACTGTCAGCGCCGCCGGGTCGAGGAGGTCCTGCACCTCACTGAGCACGGCGTGCAGGCCCCCGGCGCGGAAGAAGTCCTCCATCAGAAATCGACCGGCCGGCTGCAGGTCGACGAGCAGTGGGACCTGCGCACCGGTGGTGTCGAAGTCATCCTGAGTCAGTGCGACACCCAGGCGGCCGGCAATCGCGAGCAGGTGGATGACGGCGTTGGTGGAGCCACCGATCGCGGCCAGCGTCACGATGGCGTTGAGGAACGAGCCGCGGGTCAGAACGCTGGACGGGGTCCGGCGCGCGGCGACCATCTCCACCGCGAGCCGGCCGGTGTCGTGTGCGCCCTCGAGCAGGCGGCTGTCAGCGGCGGGCGTGCCGGCCAGACCGGGCAGCACCATCCCGAGGGCTTCGGCGAGCAACCCCATGGTCGACGCCGTGCCCATGGTGTTGCAGTGCCCGCGGCTGCGAATCATGGATGACTCCGAGCTGATGAACTCGGCCTCGGAGAGAGTGCCAGCGCGGACCTCCTCGGAGAGGCGCCAGACGTCCGTGCCGCAGCCGAGCGCCTCGCCGCGGAACGTGCCGGTCAGCATCGGTCCCCCCGGAAGCACGATCGCGGGAAGGTCGACGGAGGCCGCGGCCATCAGCAGGGCCGGGATGGTCTTGTCGCAACCGCCCAGGAGAACCACACCGTCGATCGGGTTGGCGCGCAGCATCTCCTCGGTGGCCATCGCGGCCATGTTCCGCCAGAGCATCGCCGTCGGCCGTACCAGGGTCTCGCCAAGGGAGATCACTGGCAGGTTCAGGGGAATACCGCCCGCCTCGAAGACGCCCTGCTTGACGCTCTCGGCCACCTCGTTGAGGTGCGCGTTGCACGGGGTGAGGTCCGAGGCGGTGTTGGCGATGGCGATGTGAGGGCGTCCGTCGAAGGCGTGCGCGGGCAGTCCCCGCCGCATCCACGCCCGATGGATGTAGGCGTTGCGGTCGCTGCCCGCGTACCACTGCGCGCTTCGCTGCTCAGCCACACTTGACCCCCGCTGAGTGACCCCCTACGACGCTGGGTGTCCGGCCGTATATTCTCGAACCCTGAATGGCAGCGCGTGGCGGCCGCTTCGCAGTGACCTCATGAAGCGGTTTCGCGCCCATCCCGCCGGCGAGGCGCGCTTCGGCCTCGGCGAGGGACCGGTCTGGGACGCCGACCGCAATCGCGTGCTCTGGGTCGACATCAACGCCGGTGCCGTGCACGCCGGGACGCTCGACGAGGAGGGCATCACCCAGGACAGCCTCCTCGAGTTTCCCGAGACGGTGGGGGCGGTCGCATGCGCTCGAGACGGCGAGCTCGTCGTCGCCGGCGCGCGCCGGCTGTACCGGGTCTCGCCCGAGGGGGAGGTCAGCCTCGGTCCGCAGCTCATCGCCGACGGCACGGCGAGCCGGCTGAACGACGGGGTGTGCGACCCGGCGGGTCGCTTTCTGGTCGGGAGCCTCGCCCTCGACGACCGCAATGACGAAGAGGTGCTCGTGCGCATCGATGAGCAGGGTCACGTCGACGTGATTGATGACGACCTCGGCATGTCGAACGGCCTCACCTTCACACCGGCGGGCGACCAGCTGTACAGCATCGACACCGTGTCCAGGATCGTGTGGATCCGGGACTATGACTCGGGCGCAGGGGCGGTCGGTCATCGCCGCGAGTTTCTTCGCCTCGACCGCAGTCCCGACGGGATGTGCGCCGACGAACAGGGGAATCTGTGGATCGCAATCTGGGGCGCCGGCCAGGTGCGATGCTATTCACCGGCGGGAGAACAACGTGCCGTGGTCGACGTGCCGGCACCGAACACCTCCAGCGTCGCATTCGTCGGCCAGAGCCTCGACACGCTGCTCATCACCACCGCCTCGGAGCAGCTCTCCGGCACCCGGCTCGATCGCTATCCCGAATCAGGCCGTTTGTTCACCGCCCGTGTGGAGGTGACCGGGATGCCCGTCGCGGCGTGGATCGGCGCACACGGGTGGCCGGCTCAGCTGGTCGAGGCGAGCGCGGACAGCTGATGAGAGCGTTTGTCGTCACGGGACCCCGCCAAGGCGCGATCGATGAGGTTCCCGATCCAGTCGCCAACGAGGGGGAGGCGGTCGTCGACGTTCTCCGAGCCGGCGTCTGCGGCACCGATGTCGAGTTCTGGAACGGCGAAATGGCCTATCTGCACCAGGGACACGCCGGATATCCGATGCGCCTCGGGCACGAGTGGTGCGGCGTGGTCTCTGCGGTCGGGTTGGGGGTCGACGCCGCGTGGCTGGGACGTCGGGTCACCGGCGACACCATGATCGGATGCGGCCACTGCTCGCGCTGCACGTCAGGGCGCCACAACGTCTGCGCGAACCGCATCGAGATCGGTATCCGCGGGGGCGCTCCCGGGGCGCTCGCCGAACAGCTGGCGGTGCCGGTTGCGGCGTTGCTGGCCTTGCCCGACGGCGTCGACAACACGGCCGGCGCGATGGTCGAGCCGGGCGGCAATGCGCTTCGTTCGGTGCGTGCCGCCGCGCTGGAGCCTGGCGAGCGCGTCCTGGTGCTCGGCACCGGAACGCTCGGACTCCTGGTCGCCGAGTTCGCCCGGGCCGATGGCGTCGAGGTTCACGTCATGGGCCGATCGAGGCAGAGCCTGGAGTTCGCGGCCACGCTCGGCTTCGCCGGCGTCTGGCAACAAGCCGAGTTGCCCCACCTGAGTTGGGACGCGGTCATCGACGCCTCCAACGCAGCCGAACTGCCGGCGCTCGCCCTCGACCTGGTCGAACCCGGCAAGCGAGTGGTGTACGTCGGACTCGCCGGACATCCCAGCCTCATCGACTCGCGCTCCCTGGCTCTCAAGGACGTGACCGCCGTGGGCATCCTCGCGGCGTCGCAAGGCCTTGTCGGAACCGTCGAGCACTACGCTGCTGGGTACGTCGACCCCCGGCCGCTCGTGGCGGCAACCGTCGGACTCGAGCGAGCCGGCGACGTGCTCGCCGGGTGGCGACCCGACACGGCTTCGGCGGGACCGAAGCTTCACATCGACCCACGTCTGTAGACCGAAAGCACACGGGAAGACTGCAACCCGACATGAACGACTTCGACGGGCTCGTCGCGGTGGTGACCGGCGGCGCAAGCGGCATCGGGGCTGCCACCGCAGCGCAGCTTCGCGACCGGGGCGCGCGCGTGGCCGTCCTTGACCGCTCGTACACCGCCCTCGACAGTGCGGCGATGGAGGTGCCGTGCGACGTCGCCGACGCGGAGTCCGCGCGCATTGCCATCGATGCCGTGGCCAGCGTCCTCGGATCAATCGACATCGTGATCAACAACGCCGGCATCGGAGCGTCCGGCGATGTGACCGCGAACAGCGACGATGAATGGCAGCGCGTCCTGAGCGTCAACGTCATCGGCATCGCGCGCATCACCCGCGCGGCGCTGCCGTTCCTGCTGCAGTCGCGTCACGCGGCCATCGTCAACACGTGCTCGGTGCTCGCCAACGTCGGCGTCCCCCAGCGCGCGCTGTACTCGGCGAGCAAGGGTGCGGTGCAGGCGCTGACACTCGCGATGGCCGCGGACTTTGTCAGTCAAGGCATTCGAGTCAACGGCGTGAACCCCGGAACCGCGGACACCCCATGGGTGAGACGCCTGCTCGATCAGGCACCCGACGCGCAGGCAGCCGCGGCAGCACTCCGAGCGCGCCAACCCATGGGCCGGCTCGTCACCGCCGACGAAGTCGCCTTCGCGATCGCCTACCTGGCGAGTCCGCTGTCGGGTTCGACCACGGGCACGATGCTCGCAGTCGACGGTGGTATGGATGGCGTGCGTCTGGGGTAGTGGAGCGCTGATGTCGCAGCCTGGGCTCAGATGCCCGCTCGGTGAGTCCACACACCGCCGAGCATGGTCGCGGCAACCTTCATCGTGCGCAGCTCGCTCGGCGCAGCGGTGAACGGGTCAGCGTCGAGGACGACGACGTCGGCGGGATCGCCGGCCCTGAGCCACGGATCCACGTGACCCGGGCCCATCGATGCTGCAAGCGCTTCGGCCACGCTGATCTCCTGTTCGGGATGCCAGCGCGGACGCTCGTCACGGGCGCGGTGAACCGCGGCCCCGATCGCGAGCCACGGATCGAGCGGCGCAACCGGCGCGTCCGAGCCGAAGCTGACAACGGCGCCGGCGTCG
>DASZJB010000128.1:0-15154 GCA_035948615.1 Candidatus Dormiibacterota bacterium | reverse complement strand
GGGCTGGTGGTGGCGCTGGAATCGCAGGCGCGCAAGGCGATCGTCCCGGTGAGTGTGCTCGCTGATGCGGTGGGACGTTACTCGCAGGATGTCGAGGCGACGGTGTACTTCTGCGTGCTGGAGGCGTTGCAGAACGTGCAGAAGTACGCGCGGGCATCCCACGTCGACGTGAGGCTCCGCGGAGAAGGCGAGGGACTGACCTTCGAGGTCAGTGACGACGGCATCGGGTTCGACACCGCGATCGCGAAGAAGGGCGCCGGGCTCACAAATATGGCAGACCGGCTTGACGCGCTTGGCGGCTCGCTCACGGTGACCTCGAGCCCGAGCGGGGGAACGACCATCGGCGGAACGCTGCAGGTCGGCATCGCGTCGCCGGCGGCCGCCTGATGTCTGCTCGCGCGACGCCGTACGTCGAGGCTCCGGCCACGCGGTGGCTCGCGAGACCCGCGACAGCATGGGTATCCCTCGCCGTGGTCCTTTCGATGTTCGTGGCCTTCGGCGTGGTTTTCTATACTCCGCTTACTTCGCCGGCGTTGTTTCGAGCCACTGGTGGCTTGAGCGCTGCGTTCGTGTTCCCCTTTTGCTCTTTTGCGATCGTCGGCGCCGTCATCGCGACACGAAGGCCAGCCAACCCGGTGGGCTGGTTGTGCATCGGAGGAACGGCCGTCCTCGCCCTCGGATCGCTCTCCGGCCTCGTCGGGTCGGTCCTCTACGTCGCGCACATCGGGTTCGGCCGCTACGTCATGCTGCTCTCGGCGTTCTGGAACGCGCCGGGTGGGAACGTGGCGGTGTTGTTCCTCATCATGTTGCTCGTCTTCCCCAACGGCCATTTGCTTTCGCCGAAGTTGCGCTGGCTGGTGTACGCCGTGGTCGGAGTGGGACTGTCGGGGCTTATCTTGTGTGTCATCAATCCGACGCCTGGAGCGCTCGGCATTGTGTCGAACCCTCAGCCTGGCCTCGCCCCTCCGGTGAGTGTCCTGGCAATTCCCGGTGCAGCGCCGCTGGTGAACACACTGAGCAATCTCTGGAACGTGCTTTCGAATGTGTTCAGCGCAGCCGCCGTCGTGGCCGTCTTTGCGCGCCTGCGTGGGGCCGATTCCGACACTCGTCACCAGATCAAATGGGTAGCCTCGGCGGCCCTATTCCTCATAGGGACGATCTTTGCCGCGAACTTCCTTCCCAACGCGTTCTTTTCCACTTCCGATCCACTGGCGAGCACGGGCGTCGCACTGCTGGTGTCACTCGCCGTGCTGGGAGTCCCTGCTGCAATCGGCGTTGCTGTCCTCAAATATCGCCTCTACGACATCGACGTCATCATCAGCCGAACCCTTGTTTACGGCGTGCTCGCGGCATTCATCACCGCCGTCTACATCGGTATCGCGGTCGGCATCGGCACTCTGGTGGGGAGCGGCGGCCAGCCGAATCTCTGGCTGTCGATCGTCGCGACGATCATCGTTGCAGTTGGGTTCCAGCCCGTTCGTGAGCGTGTCCAGAAGATTGCGAACCGGCTGGTGTACGGGCATCGCGCCACCCCGTATGAGGTGCTCACCGCGTTTTCGGATCAGGTTGCGGAGGCATATGCGGCCGATGAGGTGTTGCCACGCATGGCGCGGGTGCTCCAGGAGGCGACCGGTGCTCAGTCGGCGACTGTCTGGCTCAAGGGTCCGGCAACCTTGCGCCCGGCTGCGACCCATCCGGATGCAGCGACGTCTCCTTTGGCACTACCGATGTCCGGGGGCTCGCTGCCCGAGATCCCGGGCGCGACAAGCTCAGTACCCGTGGAGCATCAGGCCCGCCTGCTCGGCGCCCTGAGCATCGTCAAGCGCAGGGGTGACCCCGTCACCCCCACCGAGCAGAAGCTCATCGACGACCTCGCCCACCAGGCGGGGTTGGTGTTGAGAAACGTTGGGCTCGCTGCGGAGCTTCGGAACCGCGTCGACGAGTTGCGCAGCTCGAGGCAGCGGTTGGTGCGCGCCCAGGACGAAGAACGTCGCCGTCTCGAACGCAATCTGCATGATGGCGCCCAGCAACATCTCGTGGCGCTGAAGGTCAAGCTGGGACTGGCGCAGATGCTCGCCGCCGCGTCCCCGGAGAGAGCGCGATTGACGGTGGTGCAGCTGAAGGCGGATGCTGATGAGGCACTCGAAACCCTCCGTGACCTGGCGCGAGGGATCTACCCACCGTTGCTTGCCGACAAGGGCCTGGTAGCGGCGCTGGAATCACAGGGTCGCAAGGCGACCATGCCGGTCCGCGTGGACGCTGAGGGAGTGGAGCGGTACGCACAGGACGTGGAGGCCACCGTGTACTTCTGCGTGCTCGAGGCACTGCAGAACGTGCAGAAGTACGCGAAGGCGTCCCGGGTTGTGGTGCGGCTTCGTGGTCAGAAGGGCGAGCTGACGTTCGAGATCGAGGACGACGGCACCGGCTTCGACACCGCCACGGTGACGAGAGGGGCGGGGCTCACCAACATGGTCGATCGAGTCGAGGCCCTCGGCGGCAATGTCGACCTGACGTCTGCGCCGGGCTCCGGGACTCGCGTGTCCGGATGCGTCCCCGCAACGGTTCGCGAGGCCGTTCCCGCCTGACCCCGCGCTACGCTGATGTCGCCGAAGCCCATGCCTCTGCGAGCCGATCGGGGCTGAAGTCGGACTTGGAGATGAACCCGGCGGCTCCGGCTTCCGCGGCGCGGGGCCCGTACTCGTCGGCCTCGTAGGTGGAGAGGACCAGCACCACAACCGGTCTGCTTTCCTCGACGCCGGCCAGGATCTGACGGGTGGCGTCGAGGCCGCTGATGCCTGGGAGGTTCACATCCATGAGGACGAGGTCGGGGCGAAGATCGCGCGCCGAGGTGACCGAATCCTCGCCGGTCTCCACTTCCCCGACCACCTCGAAGCCGTCGGTGAGTTCGACGACCGTCCTCGCGACATCGCGAAACGGCGCCTGATCATCGACGATCAACACTCGCACACTCATTTGACAACTCGAACGGTATCCCGATGCCGCCGGACTGGCAAGCGTATCTGCCCCACACCTCAGGTGATGCAGGCACCCGGCAGGCGCTCACCCCTATCCTCACTGCGTGCCGATCCGTGTGGTCCTCGCCGAGGACAACTACCTGCTGAGGGAGGGTATCCGGCAGTTGCTGGAGACCTCAGACGAGATCGAACTGCTGGCGAGTTGCAGTGACCTCCCGGGGCTGGAGCGGGCGATCGAGGAATACAGCCCGTCGGTCGTGATCACGGATATACGCATGCCACCGACCGGGACCGACGAAGGCCTGCGAGCCGCTGAACGGCTGCGCGCCGAACGGCCGGAGGTCGGCGTTGTTGTCCTCAGCCAGTACGCGGAGCCGGAGTACGCGCTGGCACTGCTCGAGAAAGGCGCGAGCGGGCGCGCATATCTCCTCAAGGAGCGCGTCTCGGATATCGATCAGCTGGTCGGTGCCGTTCGCGAGGTGGCACGCGGTGGGTCGGTGATCGATCCGCGGGTCGTCGAGGTGCTGGTCGCGGCGCGTACCGCGGTGCGTGACTCGCCGATCGCTCAGCTCACGCCCCGGGAGCGCGACGTGCTGCAGCAGGTTGCCATGGGCAAGAACAACGCGGGCATCGCGGCAGCGCTGTTTCTCACCGAGCGAGCAGTTGAGAAGCACATCAACGCGATCTTCTCCAAGCTCGACCTCTCCGAGGAGCCTGACGTGCATCGTCGTGTCAAGGCTGCGCTCGTGTACCTCGCCTCGCAGCGATAGATCAGTCTCGCTGCTCGGCGTCCGGGGCGCCGACCAGCACGGACATGTTGCCCATCGGGTGTTTGTTCTCGCGCATCAGCTGGTGCGCCAGCCCCACCTCATCGAACGCGAAGGCTTTCGACAGGCAGGGATCGACCTCGCCGCTCGCCACCATCGCGTTGTAGGCGGCACACTCCTGGTCGTTCGCGAAGTGCGACCCCTGGAGGCGCTTCTGGCGCATCCACAGGTAGCGCAGGTCGACGGCTGCGTGGTACCCGGTCGTGCCCGCGCAGATGACCACCATCCCCCCGTTGTCGCAGACGAAGATCGAGGTCGGGATGGTGTCCTCGCCCGGATGCTCGAAGACGATTCTCGGATTCCTGCGTTCACCGACGACGTTCCACACGGCCTTGCCGAAGGCGCGAGCGCCCTCCGTCCACGCGGCGAACGCTGCGTCGTCCCGCCAGTCGGGGATCACGCCCCAGTGCGAGAAGTCGCGCCGGTCGATGTACCCGCGTGCGCCGAGGTCCACGCAGTACTGGCCACGCTCCGGACCCGATGTCACCGCGATCGGAATCGCGCCCTTGGCTCGCGCGATCTGGATTGCCTGCGAGCCGAGCCCGCCCGAACCGCCCCAGATCAGGACAACGTCGTGCTCGCGAACCGTGTGCGGATCCCACGAGCAGAGCATCCGATACGCAGTCGCTCCCACCAGCGTGCATGCGGCCGCCGCGGCCCAGCTGAGACGTGGCGACTTGGGGAGCAGCTGGTGAGCCTGAACCAGGGTGTACTGCGCGAAGCTCCCCCAGTTGGTCTCGTACCCCCAGATCCGTGCGCTCGGCGCGATGATCGGGTCGCCGCCGCCGGCGATCCATGGGTCGGCGGAGTCCCAGACGCCGCAGTGCGCAACCACGTGGTCGCCGACGCGGACGCTGTCGACTCCCTCGCCCACGGCCCAGACGATTCCCGATGCGTCGCTGCCGCCGATATGGAACTCCTCGGCCTCTCCGGCCTTGCGACGGGCTGCGACGACATCGACCGGGCGGCCGAGTGCCGCCCAGACGTTGTTGTAGTTGACGCCCGCGGCCATGACGTAGACAAGCGCCTGTCCGGGGCCCGGCAGCGGCGTCGGCACGGTCTCGATCGCGAACGCGGTCAGCGGATCCCCATACCGCTCGGGTCGGATGAGCTGAGCGTGCATCCGCGCCGGGATGTCACCGAGCCGAGGCATCGAGCCGACGTCGGTCAGCTCCTGGATGGGCATGCGGCCTCGGACGATACACGGGCCGGCGGCCCCGGGTGAACGCCTGTGCCGTCGCTACGAATCGGTGCGATAGCGCCAGACGGAGGGGAACGCGACCGCCGCGGCGCCGAGCCCCACGAGGCAGAGCGCACCACCGGTGACGATGGCAACCTCGGCGCCGAATGCGTTCGCCACGACGCCGGTCTCGACGTCGCCGAGGTTGGGGCCACCGACGACCACCATGAAGTACAGCGACGTGAGCCGGCCGCGCAATTCGTCGGGGGCGATCCGCTGCATGATCGTGGTGCGGCACACGGCGCTGAAGCTGTCCGCCCCGCCGGCGACCGCCAGCAGGAGCAGCGCGACCCACAGTGTCTTCGCGAACCCGAAGGCCATGATCACCACGCCCCAGACGACGATTGCGACGACGATGATGCGGCCAAGCCGCTTGGATCGAGCAACCGCTCCGCTGGTCAGCGCCGCGATCACCGCTCCCGCCCCGGGAGCGGCGTAGAGCAGCCCGAGACCCTGCGCTCCGGCGTGGAACGTCGTGGCGGCGAGGAGCGGAAAGACGGCTCGCGGGAAGCCGAAGATCATGGCTGCAAGATCCATGGCGAACCCGCCGAGGATCACCGGCTGGCGGCGAGCAAAGCTCAGGCCACGCAGGATCGCCGCCACCGGGCGCTCATGCTCGATCGCCGAGCGGCCCTGGGGCGGAAGAAGCGCCACCGCGGTGAGCGCCGCGCCGAAGGTGATGACGTCGACCGAATACGCCGCCGGCAGACCGAGATGCGCGATCACCAGGCCGCCGATAGCGGGGCCCGCGACCAGTGTGGTCTGGAACAGCACGATGTTGAGGGACAGCGCGCCGGCCAGCCGGTCGACCCCCACGAGGTTCGGAATGATCGCCGTGCGAGTGGGCGCGTCAACCGCCCCGACCAGCGACGCCAGCGCGACCACGGCGTAGATGGCGAGCAGCGGTGGGTGACCGCTGAACGCCCCCAGGGCAAGAAGCGCCGAGCACGACGCCAGGCCCAGCTGGGTCACGATCAGCACGCGACGGCGATCGAACCGGTCGGCGATCGCACCGCCACCGAGCGAGCCGCACACCAGCGGAACCGCCTGCACGATGCCGAGCAATCCGACATCCAGGGCGGAGCGCGTCAGCGAGTACACCTGAAACGGTACGGCGACCGTTGTGATCTGGCGTCCAATCAGCGAGATGAGCTGACCGCCCCAGAGGCGGCGAAACGGCCGCGATTCGCGCAGCGACCTCGCGTCCACCGCCAGGGTCCGGAAGGCGCGGCTCGCGATCGGACGGCGCGCCGCGACAGTGTTCAGCCCGGTGTCGGGGACCAACTCCGGGTCGGTGAGTCCGGGCTCCGGTGTCAGACCCTCAGACATACCGTGTACGGTTCATGCCCGCCGGCGCTCTGGATCGCACCGGGGCAACGCTATCCTGTCGGCCGATGTTCTCGACGGCTCCGTCTGTCTCACCGCTCCCGACGTGACCGTACGCGACACCTGGAATCCCGCGCAGTACGAGCGTTTTCGCGCCGAGCGCGAGCAACCCTTTCGTGATCTCGTCGCGCTGATCACTAGACGTCCCGCCGGGCGCGTCGTCGATCTCGGCTGCGGTACCGGGCAGCTGACGGCGAGCCTGCACCGCGAGCTCGCCGCGGTGGAGACGCTTGGGGTCGATTCATCGGGAGCGATGCTCGAGCGCGCTCACACGCTCGAGGCCGACGGGCTGGCATTCACGCGTGGTGACATCGCCGTGTGGCAGCCGCAGTCACCCGTCGATGTCGTCTTCTCCAACGCGGCGCTGCAGTGGGTGGGCGACCACCGAGCACTGTTTCCGCGCCTGAAAGCGATGCTTGTTGCCGGCGGCGAGCTTGCGGTGCAGGTGCCCGCAAATTTCGATCATGTGTCCCACATGCTCGCGGCCGAGATCGCCCGGGAAGACCCGTTCATCGGTGCGATGGGGGGATGGACGCGGACCTTCCCGGTGCTGCCTCCGGAGGAGTACGCGGCGTTGCTCCACGAGCTGGGCTTCGTCGCGCAGTCAGTGCGCCTGCAGGTGTACGGCCACGTGCTTGACTCAACGGATGCGGTTGTCGAGTGGGTTCGGGGCACGCTCCTGACCGACTATGAATCGCGCATGCCCGAGGCGATCTACCAGGATTTCGTCGCACGCTACCGCGACCGGCTGCGCATCGCACTCGGCGATGCGCGGCCGTACTTCTACCCGTTCAAACGGATCCTGATGTGGGGTCGCCTCGCGGCCTGAGCGTCCAATCGACACGAGAGCCCATCGACAGGGAGCACGGTATGGAGATCAGACGTCTGGACCTTGGCCACCTGTACGTCACCGCGCAGGCGTGGCCGGTGCATGGGTACGTCATCCTCCACGAACAACTCGGCGCCGTCCTGGTCGACACCGGGTGTGGGGGACCCGATGCGCTCCTCCGCCACTACAAGGTGGTGAACCGCACCGTCGCCGACGCGCTCGCCGATCACGGGCTTGCGCCCATCGACGTGACGCTGGTCGTCAACACCCATCTGCACTTCGACCACTGCGGGCAGAATCCGGCGTTCGCGCACGCACCGCTCATGATCCAGCGCGCCGAGCACGAACGCGTCCTTCGCGACCGCGATGAGGTCACCGAGTGGATCGAGGCGTCAGGGATGCGGTTCGAGCTCCTCGATGGCGACACCGAGCTCGCCGCCGACCTTCGTATCGTGACCACGCCCGGGCACACGTCCGGGCATCAGTCGGTGGTCGCGACCACGGATCCGGGGACCGAGCTGTTCATCGGTGACGCCGCGTATACCCGCGCGGTCTGGAATCATCCAGATGGTGCGCGCCTACCCGACGGACAGGCGGATGACATCGATGCTTGGCATCGATCGCTCACCGGCCTCAAGACACTCGAGCCTGCACGCGTGCACTTCTGCCACGACGGTTGACGCCGAGCGTGACCAGCGGATCACGCGACGGCTTCGACGATCTCCTGGCGCAGGCCCGGGAAGGTTGCGAGGTAGGCACGCCGGTCCGCCTTGAGCTTCTCGACGAGCGCGCGGTACTCATCCACCCGGCCCTGGCGCTCGTACAGCCTTCGGGGCTGGAGGATCTCCGGGTCGTCGATCCCGGGGAGCGAGGACGCCACCTCGTAGCCGAAGTCGGGATCCCGCTCCCACTCGATGGTGCCCTCTGAGATCGCCTTGACGATGGCGCTCGAGAACGGGATGGAAACGTTCTTGCCGCGGTCGTCCTCCTCGGTGCCGCCGACGCGGCCCGTGTTGAGCAGGTAGACCTGGAAGTTGCTGCTGTCCATCAGGTCGAGGAACCGGTTTCCCTGCTGCTCATGACGAAGCGGGAAGAAGGGGTTGGTACCGGGAACGCGGAGGAACTTGCCCGCCTCCTCCTTCCCGCCTGCCGAGGTGCCGCGAGTCTCGCCGAGCATGAAGTACAGCGCGGCCTGCTCCCGGTCGAGGCGCGCCACGCCCGGGATGAGATTGTCGTTGCGATTGAGGATCAGGAAGTGGTCGACTGACTGCACCTCGCGCGCGTCCTTGTGCCAGCCCAGCGCATCCATGCGGAAGACCGCACGGCCGTTGGGCGTGTAGCCGGTGTCGAAGAAGTCGACCACACCGGCGTCGTTCTCGGAGACGTTCTCGAGGTAGGCCTCCGGCTTGCAGACGGCGCCGTAGATGCTCGGCTCGAACCGAGGATCAAGCGCGAACGTCTTCGCGAAGCATCCGTTCTCGGTGGCCACGATCCGGCCGCCTGGATACAGCGCGACGAAGTCATCCTGCACCGGCTTGCTGTCGTTCTGGCGAGTAAATGTCGTCGTTGTCTTACCGGTACCCGACAGGCCGATGATCAGCAGGGCCTGATCGCCGCGTGCGGTCGGCACCACCTTGCACCCGGCGTGCAGCGAGAGGCCTCCCTGGTCGTAGGTGAGCTTGTTCCACATGCGCAGACCGCCCTTCTTCGACTCGCCGAAGTAGTCGCTGTTGAGGACGCGCGTGATCCCGGCTTCGAGGTCGACGGCGATCACCCGGTCGCTGGGATATCCGGGGGCGACCAGGTTGGGCGTGTAGATGACCGTGAGCACGGGCTCGAAGTCCGGGCCGGCCTGCTCGGCGTCGAAGTAGAGCCAATGCTGCATGCCTGCGATGTTGGCATTGGCCGCCTCGATGTACAGCCGTGCAGCGACCCGGCGGTCCGGGTCGTTGCCGATATACCCGTCGATGACCAGCATCGCCTGGTCACGGATGTATGCGTCCTGACGCTCCGCGATCTTCGCGCCGTCGGCGCGGCTCATGGTCTGGTCGGAGTGCTCATCCGGCCGGTCCGTGACCACATACGTGCTGCCCTTGCTTCTCGAAACGACCTTGGTCTGAACGTTGTAGTTGTCGAACGCCGTGTGACGAGCATTGGGCATCCGCGACGTCAACTCGCGCAGCTCCGCGGGCGAAGGGTTCCAGCGGATGGTGCGAGCCGCCGGAAGGCCGCTCGCATGGGTTTTGATGACGTCGGCCATAACTTCTCCAATTTCCCTGGGTCACGATCCCCCCGCGCGACCTCGATCGTCGTTCCAGGTGGGCTTTCCGGACCTCGCGAGCATAGCAAAGGGTCCGTCGAGATGACCCGACTCAACGGTTTCCGGCGCCCATGGTTGTAGGCTGTGGCTGATGACTCAGACCGCTCCGGTTCCCATTGCTGAGGCCACGTCGCTTCGCGAGAAGTCCTGGGTGTTCTTCAACGGCGAGATCGTTCACTACGCGGACGCCAAGGTCGGCCTGCTCACCCACGGCCTCAACTACGGAACCGGCGTCTTCGAGGGTGTCCGCGCGTACTGGAACGCGGAGCGCGAGCAGCTCTTCGCGCTGAGCCTTCCCGAGCATTTCGAGCGCATGCACCAGAACACGCGCGCACTCCAGATGACGATTCCCTGGAGCGTCGAGGATCTGGTCTCGATCACCGTCGACCTGCTGCGCCGCAACGAGTATCGCGAGGATGCCTACGTCCGGCCACTCTCGTTCAAGTCGGCCGAGATCATCGGCGTGAAGCTGCACGATGTCGCCGACAGTTTCGCCATCGTGACCGCGCCGATGGGCCTGTATGTGGGCAACAGCGGCATCCGCTGCATGGTGTCGTCGTGGCGCCGCATCGACGACTCCATGGCTCCCGTGCGGACCAAGTGCACGGGGTTGTACGTGAACTCGGCACTGGCCAAAAGTGAGGCGCTGCAAAGCGGATTCGACGAGGCGATCATGCTCTCGGGGGACGGCCACGTCTGCGAGGGCAGCGCCGAGAACATCTTCATCGTGCGCAAGGGCGAGATCATCACGCCGCCCCCGTCGGACAACATCCTCGAGGGCATCACCCGCGCGGCGGTGATGCACCTGGTTCGCGAGGAGCTGGGACTCGATGTCCGCGAACGGTCGATCGATCGTTCCGAGCTCTACGTCGCCGACGAGGTCTTCCTGGTAGGCACCGGAGCGCAGGTCGCGCCGGTGATCGAGATTGACCGGCGGCGGATCGGCGACGGCGAACCCGGCCCGCTCACCAACCGTGTCCAGGACACCTACCACGAGGTCGTGACCGGTCAGAATCCCAAGTACGCGGCCTGGCTGACCCCGATCTACTGACCTCGGGCGGCCCGGCGCGCCCTGGCGGCGCTCAGGACCCCGCGATCGAGGCCGCGCACGCGGCACAGGTCCCGTAGAAGTCCAGGGCGTCGTGGTCGAGGGCGAACCCGTAGCCGCCACGCACCGCGTCGATAAGCTGGTTGACCGCGGTGTCGTCGATCTCGGTGGTCGAACCGCACAGGCGGCAGACGAGATGATGGTGGTGGTTGTCCGCGCACGACGTGTAGACGTGAACGTGCCCCTCGGCCTCGAAGCGCTGCGCGAGGCCGTTGTCGACGAGGAAGTCCAGGGTCCGGAACACCGTGGCGCGTCCGAGGAGTGGGTGCTCGACCCGGAGCGACTCGTACAGCTCCTGGGCGCTGACCGTGTGGCGAGTTCGAGCGAGCGCAGCGGCGACGATCATGCGCTGGAGGGTCAGCCGGTGTCCCTGGGCTGCGAGACGGTCCTTGACCGTTGGGGCTGCTGCTGCCGGCATTGCTCAGGCCGCCCGGCGCAGCCAGCGCTCCGGATGGTGCAGCTCGTCGAGCGTCGGCATCATCTCCGCTGACTCCCACACGCGATTCAGCGCGTCGAGCCCGGCTCGATCCGCGACGCCGGCGGCGAAATGCTCGCCGACCTCGTACTGGCGCATCTTCAACTCGAGCCCGGTGATGGTAAGGACGAGCCGCTCGATCGGGCCACGTTGACGTCGGCGCTGTTGCATCGCGGCCTCGAGACGCTCCGATCCGCGAATGGCGGAGCGCCCCGCACGGTGCATCACGAAGTTGCTGTATCCCTCGAGCACACTCATCACCGCCTGAACGTGACGGATGGTCTTCACCTGACCGCGCACGGTATCGGGAAGCTTGCCGATCATCTGGCGAGAAGGAAGGAGCGTCTTGCCGTCCGCGGACAGCGCATCGAGCATCAACCCGCGCATCAGGCTCTCGAGATGCGCGCCCAGCCACGGATGAACCTCGAACTGCCACGCGTGGGTGAGCTCGTGCAGGATCAGCCAGGGGCGAAGGTCGGTGCCGGCGAGGTGGAGATCGCGTTCGATCCCGGCGATGTTCGGCTCGACCAGGTAGAGGGCGCTCGCCTTGCGCACAGTGCCGGGGAGGTCCTCGAGCGCAAGCACAGGGTCGTACTGGCCGAGCACACGCCGCGACATCAACCCGAACAGCTCGCCGACGTACCGGTCAAGCACGCGCCGGCTCAAGCCCGTCGCCAGCGACTCCGGGATGGTCGCCCGGATCCGCTCGACGGGTGCGAGGAGCCGCTGCACCATCCCGAGGTTGGCGTCGATGAAGCCCTGGCGGTCGAGGGCGATGAATCGCGGGTAGGCGGTCAAAGGAACCTGGCACACCTCGATCATCAGCGGCGCCACCCGCGCCGCCATCTCGGTGTAGGCCGACTCCAGCGCCTCCACGTTGATTCCGTGGCCGCTGCCGGCGTCGCCCGTACGAGACACGGCGATCCGGCGGACGTTGTCCCAGTCGACCAGGCGACGCGGGGTCTTCAGCTGCGGGCGCAGCAGGACTCGCGCGGACAGGACGGCTCCCGCGCCGACCGCTCCGACGGTGAGCGTGCGGCGGACCATGTCGCCTCGGGTGGCAGGGCTCATGGTTCGATCATACGGGTGGACCGCCGCCCGCTCGGAAATTACATCGAGGACCCCGACCGCCCGTCGATGTAGACGGGGTGCTCCGGAGGCTTGCCCTCCAGCCAGTAGGCATCCAGCCGCTCGTCGGTCCAGCCCCGCTCGCGGAGGAACGGCTCGTCGAGGATCTGCCGCCCCGTGAGCGATGGCGGCTCGGTGCCGACGATCTCCATCATCGCGTCGCACAGGATCTCGGGGGAGCGCCACTGGCTGCGATCCCCGAGTCCCCAGTTGATGCTCGCCAGGCTCTCGATGATGGTCACGGGCCAGAGGGAGTTGCTCGCGATGCTGTCGCCGGCATGCTCGGCGGCAATGCCGATCGCGAGCCTGGTCATCCCCATCTTGGTGGTCATGTAGGCGACATGACCAGGGCTTGGCTGGGTGCTGATCGGTGGCGAGCAGTTGATGACATGCCCCCAGCGGCGCTCGACCATGTGCGGGAGTGCGTAGTAGGCGCAGAGGTACGCAGCCCGAACGTTGATCTCCCACATGAGGTCGTAGCGCTTCGGCGGTGTCTGCAGGATCGGCTGCCACCAGAGCGCACCCGCGTTGTTGATGAGAATGTCGAGACGGCCGAAGCGTTCGACGGTGGCGTCGACCATCGCCTTGACCTCGTCCTCATGGCGGACGTCGACCCGAACTGCCAGCGCCGAGCCACCGGCGGCCTCGACCTCCGCGGCGACGGTGTGAATGCTCCCTGGAAGCTTCTCGGAGCCGGTCTCCGACTTGCCGGTGATGACCACCGAGGCCCCCTCGCGAGCCAGGCGTAGTGCCATCGCGCGGCCGATCCCGCGGCTCGATCCGGTCACCACCGCAACGCGGCCATCGAGCGGAAGCTGGGAGCTCATCGGCGCGCATCATAGGCGCCCCGGCGCAGGCGCCTTCTGCGTCCGTCCGACCGCTTGCGCGCGTGAAAGCTACTCGACGTGGGCGCCGATCTCCTGAACCATGCGCGCGAGCTCCTCGGTCAACGGACCCGGGAGCCGGCGCTGCAGGATGCTGGTGACGCTGCTGTAGTACCAGAGTTGCTCGTGCGGATCCGGTACGGTGAACCGCTCCCACACCTGGTCACCCTCAGCTCGCAGGTCGGTGAGAATCGAACCGGCGTTGTGCACCTTGTCGCAGGCGGACACGAGCAGTGCGTCCTGGTCGGCGTCCTCGGCAAGGTGGTGGAGATACCGTTCCTTGCGCTCCTTCCAGGGGGGCTTGGGCTCGCCGGGGACCGCGATGGTGTCGCTGCAGGCGGTGACGATCGCGGCAACGCGCGGCCCGAAATCCTGACCGATGCGACGTTGGGTTGCGGCGCCGTCCTCCGAGTCCTCGATGGTGTCGTGGAGCAGGGCGGCGATGGCGACGTCCTCGTCGGCGCCGTGCTCGAGCGCGAGCGAGCACACCGCCATGACGTGTGCGATGTAGGGGACCCGGGTCTTCTTTCGAAGCTGACGGCCGTGCACCTCCCAGGCGAAGGTGAATGCAGCTGCGAAGCGCTCGGTCAGGAGTGGCGCAGCTGTCGATTCCGGCACGCGGTCATTGTGGGTGCAGGCGGGGATTTTGGAGGAAGAGCCCCGCACGGTGGGCCAGAATGGCTCGTGCGCTTCTACCTCGGCCATCGCCTTCCCGGCGGGTTCTGGGCGGGCTTCTCGACGTATGCGCGACGACCCCACCGTGCGGTCAGGCAGGCCGCGCGCACGACCGGAGCCACAGGCTGCGTGGGGTTCGTGGTGCTGGTTGCGGTGCTCGCGCTCGGCATCGCCTACTGGTACGTCAGCATCCCGGTGCTGGTGCTGACCGCGATCGCAGTCGGAGTGACCGTGCACCGTCAGCATGTGCATCGAGCCGCGGCGGCGGCAGCAGTTGCCCAGGCTGTTCCCGCGCTGCCCGCCGCGCCCGCGCCCCCCTTGCCCCGTCCGCTGCGCACACCGCCTACTCCGCCCCTGACGATGCCGGCCGACACCTTCAAGATCGGCTCGCTCGTCCATCTCGAGAAGGACGGGACCCGGGCAACCTATTTCGTCGATCACGGACGCACCCCCGACGAGATCGTCCTCAAGCGCGTGACCAGCACGCCGATCAGCACGGATGCCTGACGCGGCGCTGCTCGGTCTCGTGGTCGATCGGATCGCCGCGAATCCGCCTCCCTCCGGCGCCGCCGGCCTGGTCCTGGCCGCGTTCGAGGGCTCGACGGCCGTCGACGCCGTGCTGCGTGGCGAAATCGACCCGGTTGCGAGAGCCGGTGAGCCGTCTGCGGGATCGACATCGACGCCGGCCGCGTATCTCACCGCCATCGAGGTCGAGGGCTTCCGCGGCATCGGACCGGCGACGACGCTGACCATCGATCCCGGCCCCGGGCTCACCCTGGTGGTCGGTCGAAATGGGTCGGGCAAGTCGTCCTTCTCGGAAGCGCTGGAAATGCTGTTGCTCGGCACCAACCAGCGCTGGGAGCAGCGGGTCAAGGTCTGGCGCGACGGATGGCAGAACCTCCACCACCGGCACACACGGGTGGCCGCGACCTTCGCGGTGGACGGAAGGCGGGCGCCGCTTCAGGTGGCGCGCACCTGGAAGGACGGCGCCGGCATCGACGCGTCGACCCTGTCCATCGACGGCAAGACCTCCTCCGTCGAAGCGCTTGGATGGGCACAGGACCTCGCCGGATATCCACCGCTGCTCTCGCACAACGAGCTCGAGCATGCACTCGACCGTGAACAGTCGAAGCTGTACGACGCTCTCGCGGGAATCCTCGGGCTTGGCGATCTCGCATCCGCGCAGCAGGTGTTGCGCGATGCGCGGCTTGACCGTGAGCACGCTGCCAAGGCCGCGCGATGCGCTGCCGGCATTGCGGGCGCTGCTCGAACGCACCGATGATGAGCGAGCGGAGGTGGTTCGTTCC
>DASZJB010000127.1:0-8565 GCA_035948615.1 Candidatus Dormiibacterota bacterium | reverse complement strand
GATCGGGTACCGCTTCTCTGGGTAGGCTGTTTGTGGGCCCCAGTCGGTGGTGCTACGGACAGGAGATCACCCGGGCCACCGCTCAGCTTGTTCGCTCCCTCGTTCGCGCAAGCAGATTGTCGCGCTCTCTCGGTCGCTGCCAAATTCGCTGCTTACCCGATGACCGTCGGCACCATCCCTGCCTCTGGCGGGCGTCGGTAGTGGTACCTAGACCTCCGGAGATGCGATGGCATCCGGGGCCGTCCACCAGGGGTCTACGTCGCCTGGCCATGTTGCGTCGCGATGGTGCGCGCGGACAACCGTTTTGATGTTGCCGCGGACGTTGAAGTCTCCCACCACCTCGCAGTATCGAGGTTCGAGGAGTGTCACGAGGTCGCCGAGGATGAAGTTGACGACGTCTTCGTGGTAGACGTTCCGGTCGCGGTAGCCGTTGATGTAGAGCTTCAGCGATTTCAGCTCAACGCAGCGCGGTCCGGGCACGTAGCGGACGTGCAGCGTTGCGAAGTCGGGAAATCCTGAAATCGGGCAGAGGCACGTGAATTCGGGGATGGTGAACTGGATGGTGTAGTCGCGGTCCGGGGTGCGGTTGTCGAATGCCTCGAGCTTCGCCTCGCGGATCGCGCGCGTTCCGTACAGTTCCTCGCTCATGGCCCGGCTCCTCGCAACCGCGCGCGCAGCGAGGCGAGCGGGATCGGTGCGAACTTGGTGTCGCGGTCGTAGGTGTCCACTCCTTCGATCCGCTTCAGGACGGTGACCAGCGCGTAGGTGATCGGCGTTGCGATCACCTCATACAGCACCTTGACGATCCATACGTCGCGAATGATGACGACCAACACCGACCAGGGCTGGAGGCCGGCAAACGCGAGTGAGATGAACACCGCGCTGTCGACCCCCTGGCCGATGAGCGTCGACCCGATGGTTCGCATCCAGAGGAAGCGGCCCGCGGTCGCGACCTTCAACCGGGCGAGCACGAAGGCGTTGAGGAATTCTCCGAGCAGATACGCGGTCAGCGACGCGAGCACGAGGCGCGGGCTTTCGCCGAGAACGCGCGCGTACGCGGCCTGGTCCGTGTAGTGCGGATCGGCGGGTATGGCGATCGCCGCGGCGATGAACACCACCACGACGATGTTCGCGAGAAACCCGGTCCAGATCACCGTGCGCGCGACCCGATATCCCCACACCTCGGTGAGTACGTCCCCGAAGAGATACGCGAGCGGAAAGATGACGATCGCTGCGGGTACCGAGAACGGTCCCACGGCGGCGATCTTGACGGCGAGAATGTTGGATGCCACGAGCGTTGCGACGAACAGCGATGAGATCGCGAGCAGCAGGGGGCTCGGGGCGCGGGTCGAGGCGGGCTGCGTCATGAGGGGTGGCACAGCGTAGAAGATCTCGCCGTGAGCAGACGCGGCCTGGCGCTCTTCGTGGCGATGTGCGTGATCTGGGGGATTCCCTACCTGCTGATCAAGGTGTCGCTGGAGGGCCTCGGTCCGGTCGACCTCGTGTTCGTCCGGTTTGCCCTCGGGGCGGTGCTGCTCGTCCCGATTGCGCTGACCCGCGTCGAGGTCCGACCGATCCTGCGGCGGTGGGGCTGGATCATCGCGTACACCGTCATCGAGATGGGGGTCCCGTGGGTGCTCCTGTCCGACGCGGAGCTGCGCATCTCGAGCTCACTCTCCGGGTTGCTGGTGTCGACGGTGCCGCTCATCGGCGTCGTGATCGGCATTCTGACGCGCAGCGGCGAGCACCACGGGTGGCGCCGCATCCTCGGCCTGATGATCGGACTCGTGGGGGTCGGAGTGCTCGTCGGATTCGACGTCTCGTCCTCCAACTTCGGAGCGATCGCGGAGGTCATCGTGGTGGCGATCTGCTATGCGACAGGCCCGTACATCATCAACCGGAAGTTGAGCGACCTTCCGTCGCTCGGGGTGATCGCGGGCTCCCTGCTCCTGGCGGCGCTCGCCTACGCCCCCGCCGCGCTCGCACAGCTCCCCCACGCCTGGCCGTCGGGACGCGTGATCGCCGCGGTGGTCACGCTCGGCGTGGTCTGCACCGCGCTCGCGTTCCTGCTTTTCTTCGCGCTCATCCGCGAGATCGGGCCGGTTCGCGCAACCGTGATCACGTACGTAAATCCTGCGGTTGCGGTGGCGCTCGGCGTGCTTCTGCTCAACGAGCGTCTCACCGTCGCGATCGCCGTGGGGTTCGCGCTCATCCTCAGCGGGTCAGTGCTCGCTGCGCGAGCTGCTCCGTCGCGTACCTGACCGAGGTCAGACGCCGGCTGTCTCCGCGAGCGCGTCGGCCGGCCTCGGCTCACCGCGAGCGATCGTGATCTGGCCATCCTTGGCGTCAACTTCGACGCTGTCGCCCTCGTTGAACTTGCCTTCGAGGATCGCCATGGCAATCGGGTCCTGCAGGCGGCGCTGGATCACCCGCTTGAGCGGACGGGCGCCGTAGGTCGGGTCGTAGCCCTCGGCGGCAAGGACGTCGATGGCCTGCTCACTGACGTGGAGCGTGAGCTTGCGAGCCGCGAGCCTGTCGCGGACGCCGCGGAGCTGGATGTCGACGATCTGGCGGAGCTGTGCCCGGTCCAACCGGGAGAAAAGGATCACGTCGTCCACCCGGTTGAGGAACTCGGGACGGAAGCTCGCGCGCAGCTCGGTGAGAACTCCCTCGCGGACACGCTCCCACACCGATGCGTCCGCATCGGCGGGAACCTCGGCGATCAGCTGCGATCCGATGTTGCTCGTCATGATCACGACGCAGTTGCGGAAGTCGACGGTGCGGCCCTGACCGTCGGTGAGACGGCCGTCCTCGAGAAGCTGCAGGAGCACGTTGAACACGTCGGGGTGCGCCTTCTCGATCTCGTCGAGCAGGAGCACGCTGTACGGCCTCCGGCGCACCGCCTCGGTGAGCTGTCCGCCCTCCTCGTAGCCCACGTATCCCGGAGGTGCGCCCACCAACCGCGAGACCGTGTGCTTCTCCATGTACTCGCTCATGTCGAGGCGGATCATCGAGCGCTCGTCGTCGAAGAGCAGCTCCGCGAGCGCGCGCGCCAGCTCGGTCTTTCCCACACCGGTGGGTCCCAGAAAGATGAACGAGCCGATCGGCCGGTTGGGGTCGGCGAGACCCGCACGTCCACGGCGGACGGCATTGGCCACGGCGCTGATCGCGTCGTCCTGCCCCACCACGCGGCTGTGCAGGTCTTGCTCGATGCGCAGCAGCTTCTGCATCTCGCCCTCGAGCATCTTGTCGAGCGGGACACCGGACCAGCGCGACACGACCGATGCGACGTCCTCCTCGCCAACCTCTTCCTTGAGCAGCGGACGATCGCCCTGCATCTCCACAAGGCGCGCCTGCTCCTGCTCGAGAGCGCGCTGCAGCTCGTTGAGCTGGCCGTATCGCAGCTCGGCGGCGCGACCGAAGTCACTCATCTGCTCAGCACGATCCGCCTCGTGACGCACCTGCTCCATCCGCTCCTTGATGTCACGAATTGTCGAGAGCGCGCCTTTCTCCTGTTCCCAGCGCGTGCGCAGCCCCCTGCCTCGCTCCTGGAGGTCGGCGAGCTCGCGCTCGAGGCGCTCGAGACGGTCCTGTGATGCCTTGTCGGACTCCTTGCGCAGCGCCTCACGTTCGATCTCGAGCTGACGGATCTCGCGTTCCACCACGTCGAGCTCGGTCGGCAGCGAGTCGATCTCGATGCGCAGCTTCGACGCCGCTTCGTCGATGAGGTCGATTGCCTTGTCCGGAAGGAAGCGATCGGTGATGTAGCGATTGCTCAACACCGCAGCGGCGACGATCGCGGCGTCGGTGATTCGCACTCCGTGGTGCACCTCGTACTTCTCCTTCAGACCACGGAGAATGCTGATCGTGTCCTCGACCGACGGCTGGTCGACGACGATGGGCTGAAAACGCCGCTCCAGAGCAGCGTCCTTTTCGATGTGCTTGCGATACTCGTCGAGCGTGGTCGCTCCGATGCAGCGCAGCTCACCGCGCGCGAGCGCGGGCTTGAGCATGTTGCCCGCATCCATGGCGCCCTCCGCGGCACCTGCGCCGACGAGCGTGTGCAGCTCGTCGATGAAAAGGATCACCGCGCCATCCGATGAGGTGACCTCGCGGAGCACCGCCTTCAGCCGGTCCTCGAACTCTCCGCGGTATTTGCTGCCCGCGACCATGGCACCGAGGTCGAGCGCGATCACGCGCTTGTCCTTGAGCCCCTCGGGCACGTCGCCGGATGCGATGCGCTGGGCAAGTCCTTCGGCGATGGCGGTCTTGCCGACGCCGGGCTCGCCGATGAGAACCGGGTTGTTCTTGGTCCGGCGCGAGAGCACCTGGATGACACGCCGGATCTCGTCGTCGCGCCCGATCACCGGGTCGAGCTTGCCGCGACGTGCCGCCTCGGTCAGGTCGCGCCCGTACTTCTCGAGCGCCTGGTACTTGGCTTCGGGGTTCGAGTCGGTGACGCGTTGCGAACCGCGTACCGCCTCCAGGGTCGCGTAGACGCGGTCGGGGGTGACCCCGGCCTGCTGGAGCAGACGCCCGGCCTCACCTTCGGGCTTGGAACACAGCGCCAGGAGAAGATGCTCGGTCGAGACGTACTCGTCCTGGAGCCGGCTCATCTCATCAAAGGCGGCCATCAACACGGCTCGCAGCGCGTTGCCGACCCCAGGCTCGGTGACGCCGACCTGCTTCGGGCGGTTCTCGAGGCTCGCGTGCAGGCGCGCGGCCATCGGCTCGGGCGCAACCTCGAGGCGGCGGAGAAGCGCGGGCACCAGGCCATCCTCCTGTTCGAGCAGCGCGAGCAGGAGATGCTCAGGCTCGACGGTCGGGTGCTGAAGCTGCTGCGCAGCCTGCTGGGCGGCGGTCAGCGCTTCCTGGGAACGCTCGGTGAATCTATCCAATCGCACGGTGGCTTAATACCACCGCCCGGCGGCGGCTAACCTTGTGCCCATGCGGCTCACCGTTCTCGGCAGCGGCAGCGCTTTCAGCTCCTGCGGCTGCAACGCGGGCTATCTCGTTGATGGACGCGTTCTCGTGGACTGCGGCGCGCCGGTTCCCGCATTGGTGCGCCGCGCCGCCACGTCGGTGCACGCGCTCACCCTGATCCTGCTCACACACTTCCACGCCGACCACAGCTTCACGCTCCCGACCATTCTTGGTGCCAGGGCCTTCGCCGATCCCCCGGCTCCGGGCACCCTGGTGATCGGTGGTCCGGTCGGGACACGCGAGTATGTGAACCGCCTCCTCAGCGTCGGCTACGGCTCGCATATCCGGCACGAGGTCGACACCAAGGTCGCTCCCGCATACGCGCTGCTCCAGGACGGCAGCGATGTTGAGATAGCCGGCTACCGCGTGCAGAGCCACGCGGTGGTGCACAGCACTGGTCCCTCGCTGGCGTATCGGCTCACCGGCACCGACGGTGCATCAGTCGGTTTCTCCGGCGACAGCGAGATGTGTGCCGGCTTGCGCCGCTCGATCTCCGGATGCGACATGTACGTGTGCGAGTGCACCGGATGGGACGGCCCTACGCCGGGCGGCCATCTCTGGCGCGACGAGGTCGCGAGCCTGATGGCAGCGAATCCGGAGACGCGCTTTCTGCTCAGCCACCTGAGCGAGCGCAGGCACCTGCCCGGTGCCCTGGTCGCCCACGACATGCTCAGCCTGGAGATTGCCTCGGCAACACCATAGCCTCGAACAGCGCACGACGCCAGGTTCGGATCGCCCGCGATCGCTCGGGCGCGGAGGCACCGGACTCGCTGAACTCGGCCTTCGCGGTGACCGTGGCAAGGTCGTTGAGTGCGGCCCCCGCCCGGGGCCGAGCCCGGGCAAGTCGCGCCGCAAACGCCCGGTGCGTCTCGGCTCTTCGGCGGTCGACCCCCGACAGAACCCCAAGCGTTTCAACGCGCTTCCACGCGCCGGCGAGAGAGCGCGGCAGCAGCAGCCAGAGCAGCGCCGCCACGATCCCGAGGACGATGAGACCGAGCACCGAGAGCGAGATCAGCACAGCCATGGAAACCGACGGGTGGGTCTTGTGTGTCGGTCCGAGCGATGGGTCGGTGCCGCCCACGTTGCCGAGCTTGGGCGTCGGACCCCCTCGCGTGGTCGGGGGCGGCGTCGGCGAGGGGCCGACCGGGGTCTGCCCGCGCTGGAAGGGCTCGTAGTTGCCCTGGCTGGACGGGGGCGTCGGCTCGAACGGGATCCATCCGTAACCGGGGAAATAGGCTTCAACCCAGCTGTGGGCATCGCTGGTGGTTACTTCCATCGTCCGGTCACCGGAGCGTCCGGTCTGCGTCCGGAGCGATCCGGGGCCGTATCCGCTCACCAGGCGGGTGGGGATGTTGAGGCTGCGGAGCATCGATCCCATCGCGGAGGCGAAGTACTGGCAGTACCCCTTGTGGCTCTGGGTGAGAAAGAACACGACCGGCCACGTGTTGGCGTTGTTGTCCACCGGCGGATCGAGCGTGTACTGGAAGAACGCCGGATTGCGCAGGTGCTGCTCGATCGCGACCGCCTCGTCGTAGGGGTTGGTCAGCCCAAGGGTCCATTGCTGGGCAACGCTGCGAATCGTCTCGACGCCCTGGCTGACGTCGTCCGGCATCTGGGTGTACTGCTTGGTCCAGCTCGGATAGTTCTTGCCGGCGCTTCGCAGCTGCGCTGCCGTTGCGTTCGAGGCGTACCCGCTCGTCTGGATGGCAGTTCCCGCGGCGATGAGGTGATTGAGCTGCACCTCGTCGACGGTGAGCAGGTCGGTGGAACCCGGTGCGGCGGCGGAGCCCGACTCGACGCCGCCAAGGCTCACCGACTCCGGGTCTCCGGGGAAGGGCACGAGCGGCGTGAGACCGGTCGCATTCGCCTGCAAGTCGAGTGTCGCCGTGACCGTCTCGTCGTTCCCGATCCCGCCGAACGTCGTGCTCGTGTCGCGCGGCAGCGTGCCGGGAGCGACGTCGACGTGCGTGAACGGATTGCTGGCGTCGTCGCTGCCCTGGCTCGGTGGAAACCAGCTTCCCCTGTCGAATTCGGTGTCGTTGGCGATCCGAAGATAGACCGATGACGTGGTGTTGGCGAGATACGTGAGCACGGGCTGAGGATGGCTCACCAGCGAGCCGCCGAGCGTCACCGCCGGACTGAACCCGATGGTGTTGAGACCCGGGCCGGTGCCCACGCCCGGCCCGTTGGATCCGAAGCCGAGCCCATGAGGAAAGAGCCGCGCCGAGATGTCGGTCGTCGAAACCGCGGGCAGCAGCAGCGCAATGATCGTCAGCACCGCAGCCACTCCAGCGGCGCTGCTGCCGAACCGCCAGCCGAGGCCCTCCAGCGCGGTGATGCGCGAGGCCGCCCACCGCTCGCCGAGTGATCCCATGTATGCCGCGGCGACCACGGCGATCGCGAGCACGATCGCTACGGTCTCGGGCAGCGCGGTCGGGTCGGGGTTTCGCGCGTTGACGACATTGGTGGCAAGAACAGAGAAGACCGGGATCACCGCCAGCACACCGCGGTGCTCGCGAAGCACCATCCACCCGAGCCAGTACCCGCAGAGGAAGAGGATCGCGCACAGCCCGACGGTAAAATCCCAATCCGCCGTCGACGAGAGACCGGTGAACAGTGCGCTGACGTAACGCCGGGCGATGACCGAGGCGGTCTGGCCGGCGGCGGGAGGCATCGCCGCGAGCGTGGTCGGCACGATCGCCGCGAGCCCGAGGAAGGGGGCGGCAATCGCTGTCGCGATGCGTGGGGCCCGGGCCTGGGCAAGCAGCGCCGCCTCGATCACCGCCGTGACCGCAACCACGATCGCGCCGCCGCCGCCCTGCACCCACCCGGCGGCGAGCACCGCCCAGGCCGTCGCGGCGATCAGGGCGACGCACGCGACGGCGGCGACTTCGAAGCTGTAGTTCCGGCCCCGCACAGTGGGTGCGGGCGTGACCCCGTGCAGTGGGATGGTGCGGTCCACGTAAGCGTCCATGCCGTCAGCCGGTCGCCGAGCTACGTTCGCCGGAGCCGAGCACGTCACCGCGCCGGACCACCCACCAGTCGAGAGCGAGACGCCATGCCGCCGGAATGCGCAGCGCCTGTCCCTGGGCTCCGAATGAGGTCGGCTCGATAAAGATGCAGAGATGGCGCTGGCCGCGGGTGGCGCTGTCGACAAGTGCTTCGACCCAATCGCTCGAACGATTGGGGGTGATGACCACCATCCCGCCGCGTCCGCGCCAGCCGTCACCGTGCTTGCTGATCGTCTCGGAAAGGCTTCGGACGCCGTCGTCGGTGGCGAGTGCGAGGAAGTCGAGCAGCCGGAGGCGCTGCACCTCGCCGCGCCCCGCCCCGAAGCTGGTACCCGCACGCGAGTTGGTGACCAGGCCGACCGCCTGGCCTCGCCTGATCGCACCATGCACCACCGACGCGGTGATCGAGATCGCGTACTCGACCGAAGACTCGATGCCACTTCCGGCGTGGATGCCGCGCTGCAGGTCGAGGACGATGAGCAGGTCCGCGCTCTGGCCGGTGTCGAAGGTCCGGCTGATCAACCGGCCGGTGCGTGCCGTCGACGCCCAGTGGATGCGGCTCAGGCCGTCG
>DASZJB010000126.1:0-4230 GCA_035948615.1 Candidatus Dormiibacterota bacterium | reverse complement strand
CCGGTTGCGGTGACGGTCGGCGCGTCTGATTCGACGCTCACCCAGATCCTCAGCGGGGTGAAGGTGGGCGACCAGGTGGTGATCGCAACCATCAGCAGCACGATTCCATCGTCGACCACCGGGACTGGTCGGAGCTTCGCCGGCGGTGGGTTCGGAGGCGGCTTCGGTGGCGGCGGTGGCGGCGCGGGCCGCACGGGCGGCTGATGGCCGCCGAGATCATTCGCCTCCTCGATGTGAGCAAGGTCTACGGGAGCGGCGACGCGACCGTGCGTGCGGTCGACGATGTGTCGCTCGCGGTGAAGGAGGGCGATTTCCTTGCAGTGATGGGACCTTCCGGGTCCGGAAAGTCCACGCTCATGCACATCCTCGGTTGTCTCGACGTGCCCACGAGCGGCGAGTATCGCTTTGCCGGCGAGGACGTCAGCCGGATGAACGAACGCGAGCTCGCGAGCATCCGCAATCGACGCATCGGGTTCGTCTTCCAGCAGTTTCATCTGCTGTCCTCGATGTCCGCGTGGCGCAACGTCGAGCTGCCCCTGCTCTATCGCACAGCTCGCGATCGCAGGCAGATGGCGCTCAACGCGCTCGCGCAGGTCGGTCTCACCGACCGGGTGCACTACCGCCCCAATCAGCTCTCTGGCGGCCAGCAGCAACGCGTTGCGATCGCTCGGGCTCTGGTCACCGATCCAACCATGATCCTGGCCGACGAGCCCACCGGCAATCTCGATTCCAAGGCGAGCCGCGAGGTGCTCGACATCCTGACCGGCCTCAACAAATCGGGCCACACCATCGTGTTGATCACGCACGATCCAAACGTCGCAGCTGTTGCCGAGCGGGTCGTCGAGATGGCCGATGGCCGACTTCGCGACCGGGTGGCCGCATGAGCCTTCTGCGCACCTTCGACACCGGCATGCGCGGCCTGCTCGGTCACCGGCTGCGGTCGATCCTGACGACGCTGGGCATCCTCTTCGGCGTTGCGGCGGTGATCTGCACCGTCGGCATCGGCACCGCGTCGGCGGACTCGGTGAACTCGCGAATTGCGGCGCTGGGCACCAATCTGCTCACCATCTCGCCCGGGAGCACGACGAGTTTCGGTGTGCGCGGGGGATCCGGCTCAGCCAACACGCTGACCATGGAAGATGTCGCCGGTCTCGAGGACAAGCAGGACGCGCCGGATGTCGCAGCGGTTGCGCCGGTGGTTGCGGGGAGCGCGACCCTGGTAAGCACGACCACCAACTGGTCGACGACCGTGCAGGGCACCACCCCCGGGTGGCTGACGGCGAATGCTCGATCGCTGTCCGGTGGGGCTTTCTTCACGCAAAACCAGGTCGACAAGCATGCGCAGGTGGTGGTTCTCGGCGCGACCACCGCCCAGGAGCTGGGGGTGACCGTCGGCTCGCAGGTGAGCATCTCAGGCGCGCCGTTCGATGTGGTCGGCATCCTGACCACGAGCGGCAGCACCGGGTTCACCAACAACGATGACCTCGCGGTTGTCCCGATCACCACCGCACAGGACCAGGTCACCGGGGGCAGCCCCGACTCGGTGCAGCGAATCCTGCTCAGCGCCTCGAGCTCGGCAACGATCGGATCCGCGTACCTCGAAGCCGATCAGCTCCTGCTGCAGACGCATCACATCACCAACAGCGCCTCGGCCGATTTCAACATCACCTCGGCGTCGACGCTGGCGAGCACCGCAGCATCGGTGACCACGACATTGACAATCCTCCTCGCCAGCGTGGCTGCGATCTCGCTGCTCGTCGGAGGTATCGGCGTGATGAACATCATGCTGGTGTCAGTCACCGAGCGCACCCAGGAGATCGGCCTGCGCAAGGCACTCGGCGCAACCCCTCGCGATCTGCTCCGTCAGTTCCTGATCGAGGCGGCGACCCTGAGCTTCGTCGGGGGGCTGCTCGGCGTCGGCGCCGGATTGCTCGCGGGAATCCTCGTCCCTCGACTCGCGAACATCGCCGTTACGATCACGCCCACGCCGGTGATCATCGCGGTCGCGGTTGCGGCCGGAGTTGGCCTGATCTTTGGTGTCTACCCGGCGGCGCGTGCTGCTCGCCTCGCGCCGATTGCAGCCCTGCGAGCCGAATGATCACCACGACCGTCATCCTGTTGGGAGAACCACCGTCATGAACCGTGCCCTTCTCGGCGCAATCGGCGGCATGGCCGCGCTCAGTATCGTCGCCTGCGGGGGTGCCGCGGCCAGCGGCGGCTCGAGCCCGTCGGCGTCTCCGTCCGCGGGCGGTCGCGGAGGATTCGCACGAAACGCCGCCTTCGGCCAGCTCGTCCAGATCAACGGGGTGACGCTCATCCTCAGCGGCGCCACCGGGGACTCGACCGTGACCTACGCGCCCACGACGACGATCACCCAGACGAGCACTGGGACCCTCGCGAACATTTCCCCCGGGATGTGCATCACCGCCACCGGCAGCAAGGACGCGACCGGCACGCTGACCGCGACGTCGGTCCTTCTCAGCGCGCCCGTCAAGGGGTCATGCGCCGTCACCGGGTTCGGCGGCGGCGCGGGGGGCTCGTTCAGCCCACGACCAGGCGTCTCGCCGCGTCCGAGCTTCTCGCCGCCGGCAGGTGCCGCCGGGTTCACGGCCGCGCGCGGTCAGGTCAAGTCCGTGGCCGGCACGTCGGTCACCCTCACCGAGGCGACCGGCATCACCACCACGGTCAACGTCCCGACCACTGTCAGAGTGACCACGTCAACCGTTATTCAGGCGACCGCCCTGCAGACCGGTGAGTGCGTGACTGCGGTGGGCCCGAAGAACAGTGCCGGTACGGTCGCGGCTCGGGCGCTGACGATCACGCCGGCGGGCGCGAACGGTTGCACTCTCAGCTTTGGTGGCGGACGCTTTGGTGGTGGCGGCGGTGGCGGATTCGGAGGCGGGTTTGGCGGCGGGTCCACCGGCGCGTAGCCTGATGTATTGATGCGCGTTCTGGTCGCGGAGGATGATCGCGGGCTCCGGGAGGTCCTTGTCCAGGGCCTCGAGGAGGCCGGCTACTTTGTGGATGCGGTGGCTGCCGGCGACGACGCGATCGAGCAGCTGCGCTTCTATGAATACGACGTCGCGGTGATCGACTGGCGGATGCCGCGTGTCAGCGGACTCGAGGTCGTGTCCTGGGCACGGCACCACAACCGCCCGACAGCGATGCTCATGCTCACCGCACGGGACACTCCGTCGGACCGAATCGAGGGGCTCGATGCCGGCGCTGACGACTACCTGATCAAACCCTTCGACTTCGGTGAGCTCGTGGCCCGGATCCGCGCCCTGCAGCGGCGCCCGCGCAACGTCGACGGTCCGGCCATCACCCGAGGCGCCTTGACGCTCGACCCCGCGCGGCGTGAGATCGAGGTGCACGGCGCGCCGGTGAACTTGACATCGACGGAGTTCAACATCCTGGAACTGCTCCTCCGGCGGTCGCCGGCGGTCGTCGACCGCAAGGCCATCGCCGAACACGCATGGCGCGACGAGACCCAGCCGCTCGGCTCCAACGCCATCGACGTCCAGATGAGCCGCCTGCGCGCCAAGCTGCCAAATACCGGGATCCAGATCGTGACGGTCCGGGGGGCGGGATACCGCTTGGAGGAGGCATGAACCGGCGGCTCGAGCGCGTCAATGTCGCCTCACTTCGAGTTGCCCTGATCAGCACGGGCCTGGTGGCAGTGGTCTACGCGGTCGTGGCGATGGTGGTCGTCGTCTTCGTCACCAACAACCTGACTGCCCAGGTGGACAGCCGGCTGGAGGGGCAACTTGCGCACTACCAGGAGCAGAGCCAGTTCAGGTTGCCCCCGGCGAGCGTCAATGACTCCGGTTTCGGCGATTTCGGCTCCCCGCTGCTCGCCTGGGCCGTCGACCCGGCCGGCGTCCAGCCGTCCCAGACCACGATCGATCCGCCAGTCGATCTCCCACCCCAGGATGCCTCTGTCACCACGCCGATCACAGTCGCGCTCCACGGCGTCGACGTGCGCATTGCCGGCGGGCCCTGGGGCTCGTATCACCTCATCGTCGGCTACAACGTTGATTCAATCTCGCAGGCCCGATCGTCGCTGATCGTCACCGAGACGGTCGCCGGGTTTGGGGTCTTGCTGCTCGTGTTCTTCGGATCACTGATCGTGGGTCGCCGGGTTGGCGCCCCGATCGAGCTCACCCGGCAGCGCCAGCTGGAGTTCACAGCCGACGCCTCCCATGAGCTGCGCACTCCGCTTGCCGTCAT
>DASZJB010000125.1:0-4378 GCA_035948615.1 Candidatus Dormiibacterota bacterium | reverse complement strand
CGCGGCAGCATGTCGACGAAAACCACCGACTTCGGTTGCTTGTATCGGGCGAGTCTCTCCTGCGAGAACTCGATGACTTCCTGCTCGGTCAGCGAGACACCGTCCTTCGTCACCACGATCGCGCGCACCGTTTCGCCCCAGTGCGGATGCTGCACGCCGATGACCGCGACCTCCTTGATGCCGGGGTGTTGGTAGAGCGCGTCCTCGACCTCGGCGGGATATACGTTCTCGCCGCCGCTGATGATCATGTCCTTCTTGCGATCGACGATGAAGAAATAACCGTCGGCGTCGCGGATCCCCACGTCACCGGTGTGGAACCATCCGTCGACCAGCACCTCGGCAGTGGCGTCGGGCCGATTCCAGTACCCCTTCATCACGTTCGGGCCGCGAACGACAATTTCGCCACGTTCACCGTCGGGCACGTCGTGGCCGTCATCGTCGACGATCTTGACGTCGGTGAAGAACGGCGCGATGCCTGCGGATCCGAGCTTCTCGGTGGCCATCGATGAGGGAAGGAAGGACGCGAACGGCGCCGTCTCGGTGAGGCCGTACCCCTGGTTGAACGGCAGACCGCGCGTCGCATAGATCTTGATAAGCGCCTCGGGCACGGGCGCGCCGCCGCACGAAAGGACGCGGATCGTGCTCAGATCCCGCGTGGCAAAATCCGGATGCTGGGCCATGAACAGGTACATCGCGGGAACGCCGAACATCGAGGTCACGCGGAACTTCTCGATATTCTCGAGCACCATCCCCGGCTCAAACATCTGCTCCATGACCACGGTCGCGCCCTTCATCAGCGACAGGAGGGGCGTGACGTTGAGCCCGCCGATGTGAAACAGCGGCGCGACCACCAGCGTGATCTCCTGCGACGTCGCATCGTCAGCAAGGATTGCGTTGATGTTGTTCCAGATGATATTGCCGTGGGTGAGCATTGCTCCCTTGGGACGCCCGGTCGTCCCAGACGTGTACATGATCAGGGCGACGTCGCTCATCGCGACCGGGTAGTCAAGGTCCGAGTCGCGCTGATCGTGCAGCAGCGAGTCGAAACCGCGGGATCCGGTCTGCTCGACGGCGCACACGTACTCGCGCACGCTCAGGTCGCCGCGGATGGAGTCGACGATCGAGCTGAATGCTTCCTCGTAGACGAGCGTGTGCAGGCCGGCATCGCGAATGATGAAGCTCAGCTCCGGACCGGTCAGCCGGAAGTTGAGCGGTACGAAGATGGCATCGAGCTTGGCCGCGGCGAACAGCGTGAAGAAGAAGCGAGGGTGGTTGAGTCCGAGGAATCCGACCCGATCACCAGGGTTCACTCCGAGCGCGTGGAGCCCGTGCGCCAGCTTGTTGGTGAGCTGATTCAACTCGGCATACGTCCACCGGTCCTCGCGGAAGATGAGGGCGGTGTTATTTGGGTTGAGCTGGGCACGCCGGCTGAGCGTGAAGCCGAGACCCTGGTCATTCGCCATGGCTGGAACCCTCCGATTGCCCTCTTCGCCTCATCGCGATTCTCCCATTCGCGACGGACCAACGTTTCGAGTCAGGCAGTCCAACCTCCGTCGACGACCAGAACGGACCCGGTCACAAACGACGCAGCGTCGGACGCGAGGAACAGCGCGGCGCCGGCGATCTCATCCGGTACGGCGTGGCGACCGAGCGCGGTCTGGGCGAGGATGTGGTCGTGAATCTCGGTTGTCTCCACAAGGTAGCGTGCGAGTTTGGTCTCGACGAGGCCGGGAGCGATCGCGTTGACCCGGATTCCCAGCGGTCCCAGCTCTCGCGCGAGCGTGCGCGTCAGCGTGATGAGCGCGGCTTTGCTCGCGTTGTAGGCGCCGGTGAGCGCCTCGGGACGTATCCCGGCCACCGACGCCATGTTGATGACGCTGCCGCCGTGCTCACGCATCCACGCGGCGACTGCGTGGCGCGTGAGCCGGATCGGACCCATCACGTTGACGTCCCAGATCTTGTTGATCGCTCCCTCATCCGCGTCGAGAATCGGCCCGTACTGCGGGTTGGTCGCGGCATTGTTCACCAGGATGTCGAGCCGACCTGCGCGGCGCATCACCTCGGTGACGACCGCCTCACAGGTTGCGGCGTCACCGACGTGCCCGGGGACCGACATCGCCGTGCCGCCGAGCCCGGAGATCTGCGCCGCTCCGGCCTCACATGCATCCGCGTGGCGTGCGTTGAGCGCCACAGTCGCTCCCGCCTCCGCGAGTGCCGTCGCGATGGCCAGCCCGATCCCGCGACTCCCACCCGTCACCAGCGCGACACGTCCGTCGAGCGAAAACCGTTCGGCGAAGCCCATGCTCAGTTGAGGCTGGAGGTGCCGGCGTGGTCCTTCGACCGGACCAGCATGCGATCGAGGAGCGCCGCCTCGCGCCGCAGCAGGCGCAGGCATGCGGCGAGGCGCTCGGCGGTGCCGTCGATCTCGAGCAGACGCTGACGCTGCGCGGTCTCGACCTGCATCGCCGCGGCGACGAGGTACGAGAGCAGTTCGGGGTCGGACGGCAGTCCGAACTCGACAGGGTCCTCCTGACCGATCCCGCGAAGCTGGCCCGCGTAGCCGCGAAACGCCACAGTCACCGCGGCTGCGAGCCGATCGGTGTCGTTAGCCGGGGTCGGAAGGTCCTGGAGGTAGTGGACGGATCCGACGAGATACGGGCGGTGGTGCGAGAAGGCGTCGATATGGAAGCGAGACGCCCCGACGACCACGAGGTTGAACCCGCCGTCGGCAAGCTCCTCGATCTCATCGAGCTGCGCCAGGGTGCCGACCTCATACGGGACTGCGCTGCCCCCCGTCTCCTGCCCGGACCGGATCGCAACGATGCCGAAGGTGGTCGACGCCCGGCGGCAGTCGCGCATCATCGTCTTGTAGCGCTCCTCGAAGATGTGCAGCGACAGCGGCATGTGCGGAAAGAGCACGGTGCCAAGCGGAAACAGCGGGACTTCGATGGCCATCAAGCAGTGGTCCGCGCCTGCATCAGCGCCGCCCTACGCGGCTTTGCAGTTCTTGGTGTGCTTGATGATCCGCTCGCGGCGCGGCTCTCCTGGACGGCGGCTGTGCCGGAAGGCGATCTCCACACCGATCTCGTTCTGACGCATGAAGTTGTTGCAGATCGGGCAGCGAACGTGCGTGAGGATGTCGCGCTGGGATGCGACACCCTTGGATTCCTTGATCGTGTTTGCCATGGCTGCTGGGGCTCCTTAAGGGGTGGGCTAACTCGATTGTACGCGGCGTCGGGGTACGATTCGGCGCGGATGCCCCACTCTCTCGACACCCTTCGCCTGCGCAGCGCGGGCATGGTGGCCGGCACCGCGCTGGCGGTTCTCGCCATCGGTGGGTGCGGCAGCCTGGTGCCGGTCAGCAGTCACATCACGCCCGTGCCGCCCAATTGCGCGACTCCCCGGCCGGTCGCCGAATCCGACACGTTCTCGACATCGGTGGCACTGCAATCCGGCGCCTCTGGGCTTCAGTTCGCCGATATCAGTGTCGGTTGCGGTGCCGTCGCCAAGGCCACGTCCAACGCGAACGTCCAGTTCACCGTGTGGCTCTCGAGCGGAACGCTGGTGATCACAACGCGCGGCCCGAACCAGCCGACCAACCCGCTTCAGCTCTCCAACCCGTCGACGCTGCCCTTCTGGCGGGTGGGCGTGCCCGGTATGCGCGTCGGCGGAACGCGACGATTGGTCGTCCCCCCAGCACTTGGCTTCGGCGCCGCCGGGAACTCGTCGGCGAACGTCCCGCCGAACGCCACCCTGGTGGTCGACGTCGAGCTGGTTTCTCTGGCCTGAGTCGGGGCTAGGACCGGGCCCGTGTCCAGAGGATGAACAGGCTCAGGCATGCCCCGGCGGAGATCAGCACAAACGCGACGGGGAGGCCGATCACAATCGCGAGGCCGGGCGCGGACGTGGCGAACATGCGCTGACAAGCATACCGCCGCAACCGTCCGTGCCCCTGACAGGCGGGTCAGCTCAGGACGCGACTTCCATGCGAGCGCCGAGCAGTCCGAGCTCGATGTCGTGCATCACCGTGATCCGGAAGGCCTGGCGTGACGCGGCGTCGAGCTCCGGGGCGATCGTCTCGGTGCGCGGGCGGCCGATCCACGGCGGCTGGTGGCGACCCATCGGCTCGCCGCCGACGCGCACCACGACTGCGCGATCGTCCTCTTCATCGACCTCGATGGACACGTGCTGGAGGACTCCGGTGCTGTCGACGAGCGTCCACGAGCGCAGCCACACGGGCATCGTGCTGCCCGGGACGCGTACCGGGCGGACGGCACCGCTGACGACATAAGCGTCCTTGTGAGGAGCATCCGCGGTCAACGCGATGCGCACCGCGGTATCCAGCTCCCCGCCCACCCAGGTGGCGAGCGACGGTGCG
>DASZJB010000124.1:0-12992 GCA_035948615.1 Candidatus Dormiibacterota bacterium | reverse complement strand
GCCACCCTGCCGCCGCCTTCCGGCGCCGACCTGCTGGTCTCCGCCGCCGAGGCGCTGATCATCAAGGGCAAGGACCACGGATACCTCACGCCTGACGACATCCTCGCAGCCTTCCCCGAGATCGATGTCGAGCCCGACCATCTGGAGCGGATCTTCCACGTCTTTCGCGAGATGGGGATCGAGGTCAGCGACGGAGACAAGGATTTTGAGACCGTCGACGAGATCGACGAGGAGCTCATCGCCAAGGCGGAGGCGATCGACTCCGTCTCCCTGGACGACCCGGTTCGCATGTACCTCAAGGAGATCGGCCGGGTCGCGCTGCTCAAGGCCGAGCAGGAGGTGCATTACGCGAAGCTGATCGAGCAGGGCGATGAGGAGGCGAAGAACCAGCTCACCGAGGCGAACCTGCGCCTTGTGGTCAGCATTGCCAAGAAGTACATCGGCCGCGGCATGTCATTCCTCGATCTGATCCAGGAAGGCAACATGGGCCTGATTCGCGCCGTCGAGAAGTTCGACTACCACAAGGGATACAAGTTCTCGACGTACGCGACGTGGTGGATCCGCCAGGCCATCACACGCGCGATCGCCGACCAGGCACGAACCATCCGCATCCCGGTGCACATGGTCGAGACCATCAACAAGCTCGTGCGCGTATCGCGGCGGTTGCTCCAGGAGCTGGGCCGCGAGCCCAACGACGAGGAGATCGCCGACGAGATGGGCATCACGCCGGAGAAGGTTCGCGAGATCACCAAGGTGTCGCAGGACCCGGTCTCATTGGAAACGCCCATCGGCGAGGAAGAGGATTCGCATCTCGGGGACTTTGTCGAGGACAAGGAGGCAACGGCGCCATCCGACGCAGCGTCGCTGACCATGCTGCGCACCGAGGTCGAGGACATTCTCGACACGCTCACGCCGCGCGAACGTCGCGTGCTGCAGCTCCGATTCGGCCTCATCGACGGACATCAGCGCACGCTCGAAGAGGTGGGCAAGCGTTTCGGTGTGACCCGCGAACGCATCCGCCAGATCGAGGCGAAAGCGCTGCGCAAGCTGCGCCACCCATCGCGCTCCAAGAAGCTCAAGGACTACCTCGAGTAGAGGGCTCGGCCGCGGTCTGCGGCTGCGACAAATCGTGAACGCGAAGGCACGGTGTGTCACGGCGGGTAGACTTGAGTCATGATCCGGGTTAGCTCAGCGGTAGAGCAGGCGGCTGTTAACCGCAAGGCCACTGGTTCGAATCCAGTACCCGGAGCGTCGACGTCCCACTAGCAGCACGCGGCACCACCCGAGGTGGCGCCGTACATGAGGAACACGGGATGACCGAGACCGCATCGCGGCCGGGCACCGCGCCCGCCGTCGCGACCCTGACCGCCAATCCGCAGGCTGTCGCTACCGGCGACGCGACCCTCGCGCCTCCGACATGGTCGTGGCCTGCTTCGGCGCCGCCGCACCCGGCCAGGACTGGGCCGGTGCTCGATGCCGGCGACAGCACCTCCGACGCGCCGTCCGGCGAGGCTCTGGAGGCCGACCCGACCGAGGTCACCATCGTCGCGGCCATCACCACCCCGGAAAAGGCGCTCCCCAAGGTCACATCGTTCGGACCGGCGGGCAAGCACCGTTCGATCCTCGGAATCGTGGTGCTCTCGATCGTCACGCTCGGGGTCTACAGCCTCGTATGGCATCACCGCATCAACCGAGAGGTGGGCAACTTCGACACCCGCATGCACGTCGTTCCGGGACGATCCACCGTGGCCGTCGCGATTCCCTGGGCGATCGGCTGGCTGGTGAGCATCGCCGGAGCGGTGAGGATCGTGCTTGCGGTCGCAAACGTCACGCTGCCCTTCGACCCTCACTTCACGGTGCTGCAGGCGTATGGGTTGCTCGGCGGCGGTCTGCTGATCCCCTACCTCGAGCTGCTCCTGGCGTTCAGCGCCATCGCGATCGTGATGACGCTCGAGCGCGTGCGGATCGTTGAGGATCGGATGGGGCGCACCACCGACGTGCAGCTGCGCCCGGCGCGCGCCATCCTCTGGATGCTGCTCCCCGTCGCGGGCGGCTTGATACTCATGGCGACCATGCAGCGGCGTCTGAACCGCGCGTGGGAGGACGACATGGCGGCGGCGCCCGCGGTTCGCCCGACAGTGCGAGCGGCGCCAAGCTGACTGATTCTGCCGCCGACGTACCCACTCCCGTGTGCCGGTCGCGACGGCCTGCACTAGACTAATCGGTCGCGGTGGCTGTTTCGATCGCCTGTATCTCCGGAAAAGGCGGGGTGGGAAAGACAACCACCTGCGCCTCCTTGGCGGCCGTGTTCGCGGAGCGCGGACGGCGCGTGCTCGCCGTCGACATGGATCCGCAATCCAACCTCACGTCCGGCCTCGGGTTCAATCCCTACTCGCTGACGCACACCGTGGCGGATGCGATTCTCGAGCCCGACCAGTCGGTCGATGAGTTGATCGTCCGCACCAAGTGGCCCGGTCTGCACCTGCTGCCTGCGAACCCGGATCTCAGTGCCGTCGAAGCCGGGTTACCGACGACGCTCGATGCCGAGACCCGGCTTCGTCGAGCGCTCGATCGCGATTGTCGCGACTACGACTTCATCCTCTTCGACACGCCGCCGAGCTTTGCGTTCCACACCGTCAGCGTCCTGGCCGCGACCGACTACATCGTGATCCCGATGCAGATGTCGGGCTACGCGGTGAAGGGGCTCAAGGAGACGCTCCGTTCCGTGCACCACGTGCGTCAGGGGTTGAACCCGGACCTTCGCGTGCTCGGGTTGCTGCCGACCTTCGTGGTGATGCGCACGCGATTCTCGCGGGACCTGCTCGAGGGACTCCGCGCCATCCCGAACCTCCGTGTTTTCAACACGGTCATCAAAGTGACCGTGCGACTGCAGGAATCAGCGCTCGCCGGCGAGCCGGTGACCGTGATGGCGCCCTCGTCGGAGGCGGCCACGGCGTATCGCTCGTTCGCGGATGAGGTGCTTGCTGCGCTGATTGCCGAGGGCGAGCGTGGTGTCTGAGCTCCGCACCCCACGCCGGCGGCGCAGCGTCGCGGTTGCGCCGGCGCTCCTCGACCCGGCCGAGCTGCCCGAGGATGCACCCGGACGCGTGAAGTTGATCGTGGTGGAGGCGCCGGCGGACATCGTCGACGCGCCCGCAGCCCCGCCGCCTCGAATCGCGCAGTCAGCGTCACCGTCTCTGCTTGCAACCGCCGGCGGATGGATTCCGGTGGCGGTGGCCGGTGCCGTGATCGTGGCGATCTTCATCGTGGGGATGCTGCTCACTCGGTCGTAATCCATGCCCCGGCAACTACACTGTTTTGTAGTATGATCGGGGGCGTGCGGAGCGAGATGGACGGCCCAACCGGAGAGGCGGAGCTGCTCGCCCGAGCCCTGGGAGGTGCGTCCCCGGCCGCTGATCTGAGCGTCGTCGCCAATCGGGTCGCGAGGATCCCGTGGTGGGAGCGCCGAGCGCTCGATGCCGCAGGGCTCACCCGCGAGCACGGGGTCTCGCGCGAACGCGCTGAGCGCCTTGCCGCCATGTGGGAGCTCGCGGAGCGGTGGACCGACGACGACCGGCCGGCCATCGGGTCGCCGCGGGACGCGTTGCTCATGCTCGACGGGCTGCGGCGTGCGCGCCGCGAGCAGGTCGTGGTGCTGCTGCTCGACGCTCGTCACCGCCCGATCAAGCTCGAGACGGTCGCGGTCGGCACCATCAACGCTTCGCGGCTGCAACCACGCGACGTGTTCGGGCCCGCGCTGCGCAGCGACGCGGTTGCAGTCATCATCGGCCACAACCATCCGAGTGGCGACCCGGCGCCGAGCCGTGCCGACCGCGCCGTCACCACCGCGCTCCGAAGCGCCGGCGCGCTGCTGGGTATCCCGGTGCTCGATCACCTGATCGTCGCCCGGCGCGGCCATCACTCGTTTCGAGAAACCGAAAGCTGGGACGAGGCCGCCTAACGCTCAGCCGAACGCGCTCTCGCCGGTGAGCTCCTTGCCGATGATGAGCGTGTGCACCTCCTCGGTGCCCTCGTAGGTGAGCACCGATTCGAGGTTGGCCATGTGTCGTGAGACCGGGTATTCGAGCGTGATGCCGTTCGCACCGAGGATGGTGCGCGCGCTGCGCGCGATGTCGAGGGCGGCGCGGACGTTGGCCCGCTTGGTGATCGACACCTGGACCGGATGAAGGCGACCCTGGTCCTTGAGCGTGCCGAGCCGGTGCGCGAGCAGGCGTCCCTGCACGATCGCTGTCGCCATGTCAGCCAGCTTCTGTTGGGTGAGCTGCATGGCGCCGATGGGCTTGCCGAAAGCGCGGCGCGTCCTGCTGTACTCGAGCGCGGACTCGAAGCAGGCCCGTGCGGCACCCATGGTCCCCCAGCCGATGCCGAATCTCGCCTCGTTGAGGCAGGAGAGCGGACCCCGCATCCCGGTCACTCCGGGGAGGACGGCACCATCCGGTACACGCACCGAGTCGAAGGACAGCTCCGACGTCACCGAAGCGCGCAGCGACAGCTTGTTGTGCACGTCCGACGTGGTGAAGCCACGGGTTCCGCGCTCCACGAGGAACCCCCGAACACCGGAGTCGGTCATGGCCCAGACAACCGCGATGTCGGCGATCGAGCCGTTGGTGATCCACATCTTGGTGCCGTTGATCACCCAGTCGCCGCCGTCCCGGCGCGCCGACGTGTGCATCGACGAGGGATCGGACCCGGCGTCGGGCTCGGTCAGCCCGAAACAGCCGATCGCCCGCCCTGCCGCCATCTCGGGCAGCCACCGAGCCTTCTGCTCGTCACTGCCGTAGGCAGAGATCGGGAACATCGCCAGCGACCCCTGCACGGAGACGAATGAGCGCAGCCCGCTGTCGCCTGCCTCGAGCTCCTCGCAGGCGACCCCGTACGCGATCGCCGTGGTTCCCGCGCAGCCGTAGCCGTGCAGGTGCATGCCCAGGAGACCGAGCTCGGCCACGCCCGGGATCAGCTCGCGAGGAAAGGTGCCCGCCTCGAAGTGCTCGGGGATGACGGGCAGGGCGCGCTCGCGGACGAACCCCCGAACGGTGTCGCGGATCAGACGCTCGTCGTCGCTGAGCAGGTCGTCGACGACGAAGAGGTCCGACGGGGCCAGAGCGCGTGTTCGCTGTGCGCGCTCGGTGACGGCCATGCGCTCAGAGTACCCGGTTGACTACGCGGCGACCGGCATCCCGGCGTCAACCAGCTGCCTGCGAAGCATCTCCCCGCTCGCGAAGCCAACGTTGATGTCGGTCACCTGTCCATCCGGGTCGAGCACGATCGTGGTCGGAAGGGACATCACGCGATAGCGGCGGGCCAGCTCGGGCTCGATGGCGATGTCGACCTCTCGGATCTCGATGCCGGGATCGATCACGGCCGTCAGTGCACGCAGTGCCGGTCGCTGCGCCGTGTGGCAGATCGTGCAGTTCTCGCCGGTGAAATACAGGATGGAGGGCAGCTGGCCGGCGCGCACCACGTTCTCGACGACCCGCCCGACCAGCTGCCGCTGGCCACCTCGCTGAACGCGGAGCACCAAGGCCACGCCCGCGATCGCCGCGATGGCGATCAAGGGTGCGAGCAGGAGGATCATCGCGCCGGTTCGCGAGAGAGCGGCAGCAGGCCGAAGCGCACCAGCTGGGCGTACATGATGCAACCGACGCAGATGTTGAACGCGAAGTTGAGGAAGGCGAGCGCCGCGACGATCCACGCCAGCACCCACGCGACCAGCAGCAACCCGGTGATCACGAACACGCTTGCAGCGGCAAGGAACACGCCGCCGACCAGCTGCGCAAAACGGTGCGGTGCCGGGTCCTCCTGGACGACGCGCGGCCTCACGATGCCCGCGGGCTTGAGCCAGCGGAGATAGAGCAGGCGCGGGACGTTGAACGATGGAGAGGCGACGGCGGCCAGCATCATCACCGCCAGGACGGGGAGCGCCCACGCGACCGGGCGATAGACGAGCCCGACCAGGTAGCCGGCCACGATGACGATCATCAGGATCGCCTGATTGACCTTGAGAACGCTGCGGTCGAAGGGGACTGTTGCCATGCCGGCCAAAATCATACCGCGCAGGTCAAGTATTACTCCACCCGCCGGAATGGCCGACCTGCCAGAGTCGGCGTCTCGCATCCTCACCCTGATGGAGGTCCAGGTGACGCCCGAGGGCTCGGCCGAGATTGACAAAGGCGATGTCCGCGTCGGCGACGCCTACGAGCACATTCGTGGGGATGAGCGTCACGAGGTCGCCGAGCTGAAGCGCTCTCGGAGGGTGCACCTCGGCGACCGCCTGGCGCTCGTGTTCGAGAACCGCGACACGATCCGCTCGACCCTCGAGGAGGCCTTGCGGACCGAACGCATCGACGACCCCGATCGGGTCGCAACTGAGATCGGCGCCTTCAACGCGGTGGTGCCAAGCCAGGGGGAGCTCGCCGCGATGCTGTTCGTCGAGGTGGCCGACCCGGCCGATCTCGCCACCGCCGCGACCCAGCTCGAGGGCGTCGAGCGCACTGTCTTTATCGAGGTCGCCGGAGCCCGCGTTCGAGGTGTTCCCGAGGTGGTGTCACCGCCCGGCGAGATCGCGCCCGCACACTACCTGCGTTTCAACCTCGAGCCCGGTCAGCGCGCGGCTGTCCTCGGGGGATCGGCCATCGCCGCCGGGACCGAACACCCCAATCTCACCGTGACCGTGGAGCTTGACGAGGACCAGCGGCAGGCAATCGCCGCGGAACTCTGACTGCGGTCTCACTCAGCGCGGGTGGGACCCGCTGCGCAGCGCGATGTGCTCGTACACGGCCATGGTCATCGCCGCGGTCCTCTCCCATGTGTAACCGGAGGCTCGATCGATGCCGGCGTGGCGCATCCGGGCGGCGCTGACCGGTTCGCTGAGCACCAAGTCGATGGCGCTGGAGAGTCCGGCGGGATCTCCGGCCGGCACCAGCACGGCGACGTCCTGTGTGAGCTGAGGAAGGTTCCCGACGGTGGTGGCGACCAGCGGCGCCCCGCACGCCATCGCCTCCAGCGCGGTCAAACCGAAGCCTTCGTGCGTCGAGGGCAGAACGACCACCGCAGCCTGCCGGTACAGCGATGCGAGATCGGCATCGTCGACCGGGCCGCTCAGGACGAGGCGGAGGCGACGTCGCCAGGCGTCGGCCGCCAACCGGTCGGCTTCGGGGCCGAGCGCTCCGACGAGCGCCAGGGTTGGCCCTCCTCCGGGAAGCCGTTCCATCGCCGCGAGGAGGGTGTCGAGGCCCTTGCGGGGGTCAGGCGACCGCAAGCTGCCGACCCAGAGCACGAAGGGCTCGTCGAGTCCCAGGCCTTCGGCGGTTCGCGCGTCGCGAAGCTTGGGGCGGGCCGAGAACACGGCTCCCACGCCATGGGGCACGACATGGATCCGGGACGGGTCGAGGTCGAGGGTGGCGATCGCGTCGTTCCGGGTCGCCTCACTCACGGCGATGATGCCGGCGCACGCCCGGATCGCCGGCGCCAGTAGAGTCCCGAAGAGGCGGCGCGCTGAGGCGGCCACTCCTGGGGCCGGCGCCCCTCGCCACATCTCGACGTCGTGCAGGGTCACCACCTGGCGAGACGCCGGGAAGCCGATCACCGGCTCGCCGCCCAGCCCGTGAACCAGGTGTGGGTGCGCTGCCACGGCTTCGGCGAGCGCGTGCGGCTGCGCCCGCAGGAATCGCGCCGGGCGAGCCTCGCTCCACGCCGGCGAGGTTGGGACCGAGGGAGTGATCTCGAGACCGGCCACCCCTCGCAGCGCCTCGATCAATTGGGTCGCATACCGTCCGATGCCGGCGTCCCGGCGGGCGTCCCCCAGACAGCTCGCCTCCAGCAGGACGCGGAGAGGTCTCTGCATCGAGGCTTTGTAGCAGGCTCGGTGCTCGGCACCGCTGGCACAATGGGTTCGATGCCGAACTCCCGTTCCCTCATGCCGTTCACCGCCCTCGTGGGTCAGGAGACGATGAAGACCGCGCTGGTCCTCAACGCCATCACCCCGGGGATCGGCGGCGTGCTCATCCGCGGCCAGCGAGGCACCGCCAAGTCGACCGCGGTCCGGGCGCTGGCTCGCCTGCTCCCCGATATCGACGTTATCGTCGGATGCCGGTATCGATGCGATCCGGACACACCAGCAACGTGGTGCGACGACTGTCGCCACCGCGCCGAGGGTGGGATGGCTCACGCCGTCGAGCGCCGGCGTACGCGCGTGGTGGAACTGCCGGTCAACGCGTCCGAGGATCGAGTGGTCGGGACCATCGACACGGAGGCGGCGATCAAGCTCGGCGAGCGTCGCTTCGAGCCGGGGCTCCTCGCCGACGCCAACCGCGGCATCCTCTACGTCGACGAGGTCAATCTGCTCGACGACCACATCGTCGATGTGCTTCTCGACGCCGCCGCGATGGGCTGGAATGCCGTGGAGCGCGAGGGCATCTCGTTCGCGCACCCGTCGCGCTTCATCCTGGTGGGGACGATGAATCCCGAAGAGGGAGACCTCCGTCCGCAGCTGCTCGATCGCTTCGGTCTCTGTGTCGACATCACCGGTCTCTGGGATGTCGACGAGCGGGTGCGCATCATGGAGCGCGACGCACAACGGAGCCTCGACGGTGCCGGTCTCGAGACTGCGTACCTGACGAGCGAGGATCACCTGAAGGCGGTCATCCAGGAGGCCAAGCGGCTGCTCCCTCGCGTGGTGATCACGCCGGCCATCAGCTGGTTCATCGCCCTCGTGTGCATCGATGCCGGAGCGCTCGGACATCGCGCCGACATCGTGGTGAGCAGCGCGGCGCGGACAGTTCGCGCGTGGGACGAGGCCGAGACGCTGGTGCGCGCCCGAGCCGCCGGGATCGCCGCGGAAGCCGAGGACCGCCTCGTCGTGACCACCGCCGACGCCACCACGGCCGCCGAGCTCGCGCTCGCCCACCGCCGGCGGACCCGCCAGGACGGGGTGTCCCAGCCGGGCGGTGCCGCGGCCGAGCGCGCCCGGGAGCGCTTCGAGGAGATCGCCCAGGAGGCGGAAGCAGCGGTCGTCTCGGAGCAGACCTCAGAAGCCGGGGAACAACCTCCGGACGACTCCGGAAACGGTGAGGAGGGCGAGAGCGCGGGCCAGGTCCAGGGGAGCGAGCAGGCGACCCAGGCGGTGACCCGGCGCAGCGCCGAGCAGCTTTTCGAGGGCGAGATCTTCCCGGTGCGCAAGATCGCCCTGCCCCGAGATCGCCGGAGCCGGGCCACCACGGGCAAGCGAAGCTCGTCGCAGAGCAGCGACAAGCGGGGTCGCTACGTGCGCGCGACCCAGACGGAGAAAACGACCGACATCGCCTTTGACGCCACCATGCGCGCCGCGGCCCCGCACCAGGTCCGCCGCCGTGCCGAGGAGCCCGCCGGCAGGGTCGGGCCGGCGCTCCATCTCGAGCGGCAGGATCTCCGTCAGAAGGTGCGCCGCCGCCGCACCGGCACGCTCATCGTCTTCGTCGTCGACGCCAGCGCATCGATGGACGCCGAGCAGCGCATGCAGGCCACCAAGGGGGCGGTGCTGTCACTGCTCCGCGATGCCTACCTGCGTCGCGACAAGGTGTCGCTCGTCGTCTTCTCGGGTCGTGCGGCACGCGTGGTGCTGCAGCCGACGTCGTCTGTCGACCTGGCGGAACAGCGCCTGCAGCGTCTCACGGTCGGGGGAACGACACCCCTGACCCACGGGCTCGTCGCGGGACTCCGGATCGTGCGCACGGAGCGCCTGCGTGACCCGACCGTGTATCCATTGATGGTGCTGATCAGCGATGGACGAGGCAACATCTCGCTCTTTGGCGAGGAACCCCTCGTCGAGGCGCAGCGCGTCGCTGAACAGCTCGGCGCCGACGGCGTGCACATGCTGGTCATCGATTCGGCACGTGATCACACGGCGCGACCGATGCCCCGCGTCGGCAGCCACAGCCGCCCCCCGCTTTTCGGGGGATACGGATTCAACGCCTGCCGCGACCTCGCCGACCGCGCCGGTGGTGAATACCTCGGTCTCTTCGATCTCTCGCAGGGGGCGATCGTCGAGGGCGTCGAGAAGACGCTTCGAGGTCGCATGACACAATGACCGTGATGCAGACAGGCAGAAGCGTGTTCCCGTTCACCGCGATCGTGGGACAGGACCTCATGAAACAGGCGCTCATTCTCAACGCGATCAATCCCGCGATCGGCGGTGTGCTGATTCGTGGTGAGAAGGGAACCGCGAAATCGACGGCGGTGCGCTCGCTCACCAAGCTCCTTCCGGGGCTCGATGTCGTGACCGACTGCCGCTATGGGTGCCCGCCCGATGACGCAGATCTGCAATGCGCGGAGTGCACCGAGCGTGTCGTGGGTGGAGAGACGTTGCCGCGGTCGCGACGCCGGATGCGTGTCGTGGAGCTGCCCATCAATGCGTCCGAGGACCGGGTGGTCGGCGCCATCGACATCGAGGCGGCGATCAAGCGGGGAGAGAAGGAGTTCGAGCCGGGCGTGCTCGCCGAGGCGAACCGCAACATCCTTTACGTCGACGAGGTGAACCTGCTCGATGACCACATCGTCGACGTGCTCCTCGACGCCGCGGCGATGGGTCAGAACACCGTCGAACGCGAGGGTGTCTCGGTGTCACATCCGTCGCGTTTCATCCTTGTCGGCACCATGAACCCGGAAGAAGGTGAGCTTCGTCCCCAGCTGCTGGACCGATTCGGCCTGTGCGTCGATGTCGAGGGGATTCGCGACGTTCGTCAGCGGGTTGAGATCGTTGAACGGCGCGAAGCGTTTGAAGAAGACCCCGGCGCCTTCGCCACACGTTTCGAGCCGGCCGAACAGTTGGAGGCGGATCGTATCGCGCGGGCCATGTCGATGCTCTCCGACGTTGTGGTCGACCGCAACATCCTGGTGGCCATCGCCGCCCTCAGCATCGAGCTGGAGGTGGATGGACATCGCGCCGACATCGTCACGCGCAAAGCGGCGCAGGCGCTCGCGGCGCACGAGGATCGGTCGGCGGTCGGGATCGACGACGTTGAGCACGTCGCGCCCATGGTGCTGGCGCATCGGGTCAAACCGGGATTGTCGGGGAGCCGCCGCGGGCTGACTGATCTTGCGGAGATTCTGCGCAGCGCGCACGACAGCGACGGCGCGTTCCAATCCTAGGAATCCCCTCCTTAGCGCATGCGTCTTGACCGGATCCGCAACTTCAGCATCATCGCGCACATCGATCATGGCAAGTCCACCCTTGCAGACCGGTTGCTCGAGGCGACCGGGACGGTGGCGCTGCGCGACATGCAGGACCAGGTGCTCGATCAGCTCGACCTCGAACGCGAGCGCGGCATCACCATCAAGGCGCAGGCGGTCCGGCTCGCGTACACCGCATCTGACGGCATCACCTACGAGCTGAACCTCATCGACACGCCGGGGCACGTCGATTTCGCATACGAGGTGTCAAGGTCGCTCGCGGCGTGTGAGGGCGCGTTGCTCGTGGTCGACGCCACCCAGGGCGTCGAGGCGCAGACGCTCGCCAACGTGTACCAGGCTATCGACAATCACCTCGAGGTGATCCCCGTCATCAACAAGATCGACCTCGCCAACGCGGACGCGGAACTCGTGCGCCGTGAGATTGAGGAGGTCATCGGCATTCCCGCCGACGATGCCACCCTCACCAGCGCACGCCAGGGGATCGGCATCGACCTGGTGCTCGAGGCGATCGTCAAGCGAGTTCCACCGCCCAAGGGCGATCCCGGCGGATCGTTGCGAGCGCTCATCTTCGACGCGAAGTACGACGCCTACCGCGGCGTCGTCGTGTACGTCCGCATCGTGGATGGGCGTATCGCCGGCGGTATGCGCATCCGCATGATGAACAACAGGAGCGAGTTCGTCGTCGACGAGGTGGGAGTGTTCGCACCCGCGATGACGCCCGTCGACGAGCTGCTCTGTGGTGAGGTCGGATACTTCATCGCCTCGATCAAGAACGTTCGAGACAGCAAGGTGGGGGACACGGTGACCGACGCCGCGCATCCGACAACCCATCCGCTGCCGGGATACCGAGCGGTCACGCCCATGGTGTACGCCGGCATCTTCCCGGTCGACTCCGATGACGTCACCGACCTCAAGGAGGCGCTGCAGCGGCTCAACCTCAACGACGCGTCGCTCGTCTTCGAACCGGAATCGTCAGCCGCGCTCGGATTCGGATTCCGGTGCGGGTTCCTCGGCCTGCTGCACATGGAGATCGTGCAGGAACGCCTGGAACGCGAGTTCAACCTGTCGCTGATCACGACGGCGCCGACCGTCGAGTATCGGGTCCGGCTGCGCTCCGGTGAGGTCATCGCGATCGACAACCCGGAGATGCTGCCCGACGCCTCGCACATCGACGCCATCGAGGAACCCCGGACCAAGGCGACGATCATCGTTCCAAGCACGTATGTCGGCGCGATCATGGAACTGTGCCAGGAGCGACGGGGCGAGTTCCAGCACATGGACTATCAGCCGGGGGACCGCGTCGCGCTCACCTACGACCTCCCGCTCGGCGAGATCATTCACGACTTCTATGACCAGTTGAAGTCCCGCAGCCGGGGTTACGCGTCGCTGGACTACGAGATCACGGGCTTCCGCGCCGAGTCGCTGGTCAAGCTCGACATCCTGGTCGGCGGGCAGCGGGTGGACGCGCTAAGCATGATCGTTCACCGCGACCGCGCCAACGCGCATGGACGCAAGCTGGCCGAGCGTCTCCGCAAGCTGATCCCTCGCCAGCTCTTCGAAGTGCCCATACAGGCTGCGATCGGTGGCAAGATCGTCGCCCGTGAGACGGTTTCCGCCATGCGCAAGGACGTGCTTGCCAAGTGCTACGGCGGGGACATCACGCGGAAGCGCAAGCTGCTCGAGAAGCAGCGTGAGGGCAAGCGCCGCATGAAACGGGTGGGCAACGTGGAGATTCCGCAGGAGGCATTCATGGCTGTGCTCAAGATGGACGAGCAGTAGGTGGACGCCTGATGCCTCGGCCGAAC
>DASZJB010000123.1:0-21727 GCA_035948615.1 Candidatus Dormiibacterota bacterium | reverse complement strand
AGCTCGCCGCCGACCTGATCATCTTCGGCATCCAGGTCTCCCGGCGCGGGGCATGGGACGCGGCGGCGGACGCCATGCTCTCGGCGAGCCGGCTCACCGCCGACGGGCCGGAGCGCGACCAGCGGATGCTCATGGCCGCGGAGTACATGCTGCTCGGCGGTGCGGTCGACGACGTACTCGCGCTGGTCGGCGAGATCGAGCGCCAAGTCCCCACCGCGCGGCGAGGGTTCGTGCTCGGCAGCCTGGCGATGACGAGCGGCCGCTACGACAAGGCGCAGGACCTGCTCTCCGACGCGTACGTCCTGTGCGACTCGGCTCGCGACCATCCGCTCGCCGAGGAGATCGCCGCGCAGCTGGCCCGGGTGCACATGGGCCGTGGCCACGGCGCCGAAGCGGCGCTCTGGGCCACCAGGTCGCTGGACGCCCGTCGCCCCCCGTCACCCGTGTCCGATTCGCTTTCGGTTCTCGCCATCGGACTGCTCTTCGCCGGCCGCGCGCCCGAGGCCGCGGCCGCCGTCGCCGAGCTTACCGAGGCGACGTCACTCGACGAGGATGCCCCGCTCGACGGCTTCATCGGCCGCGGGTACGTGCGCCTGGTCACCGACGACCCGGCAGCAGCTCGTGAAGACCTCGCGCCGGTGGCGGACCGGCTGCGCCGTCGCGGCCCGGCCCACCGGGCCATCGAGGCGCTGACGATGCTGGCGACGGCCGAGTACCGGATGGGCGAGTGGGAAGACGCGTCGGTCCACGGCCAGCTCGCAGCGTCCCTCGCGGAGGACGCCGACCAGACGTGGCTGCTCGCCGCCGCCCACGCTGCCGCATGTGCGCCGCTGGCCGGGCGGGGAGAGTGGGAGACCGCCACCGCCCATGCGGAAGCCGCGCACCGCGCCGCCGACCTCGTCGGCGCCGAGTACGCCGGCATCGCCCAGGCAGCGATGGCAGGCGCGCTCATCGCTCGCGCTCGAGGGGACCACGAGTCGGTCATCCATTCGCTGGAGCCCTTGTTCCCGCTCGCCGATCTTGGCGGTATCGGTGAGCCCGGCATCCTCGACTGGCCGATTCTCCACGCCGAGGCGCTGGTGAGCCTCAACCGCCTCCGTGATGCCGAGACCGTGGTCTCGCATTTCTCCCGTGTCGCCCATGAACGCAACCGCGCCCAGTCGATTGCCGGCGCCGACCGGATTCGAGCGATGCTCGATGCAGCGCTGGGCCGTGCGGACGACGCCGAGGTGTCGTTTGTCAGCAGCCTCGCGGTCCTCGACAATGTCGAGCTCCCATTCGAGCGCGCATTGACCGAGCTCGAATACGGGCGGTTCCTGATGCGCGAAGGATTCAATCGGGCCGCGGTGTGGCAGCTCGAAGCAGCTCGCGAGCGCTTCGCGGAGCTGGATGCCCGACCCTTTCTCACCGAATGCGTGGCCGCCCTGGTGCGTTGCGGGACTGCGGCGTCGAACGACGGCGGACATGCCCGCTGGCGCCTCACGCCGCAGGAGGCGTCGGTCGCCAGGCTGGTGGCGACGGGGAGGACCAACCGTCAAGTTGCGGACGAGCTCGTGGTCAGCATCAAGACGGTCGAGTATCACCTCGCCAATGTGTACGGCAAGTTGAGGATCCGGTCGCGGCACGAGCTGGTGCCGCTCTTCGGCCCGCTCGAAAGCGGCCGGCCGGTACGGGTGGGAGCCGGTGGCGCCAAGGGTGGCGTTGCCGAAAAGACTAGGGTCCTACCCTGGGGTAAATCGAGTCCATGAATCGTAGAGTCGATGCAAGTGTCGAGGCAAAGGTGCGGTCGTGAGCGGGGACCTCAGGTCTGATCGTCCGGCCGCGCTGACAGTTGGGCTGCTCCGGCCCTGCATCCTCGCGCACCTCATGGGCGGCGACACCGTGTACGGCTACGAGCTGCACCACTGGCTGCTCGGGATCGGTGTCGAATGCGACCTGGGCACTGTGTACCGGTCGCTCAACACCATGGAGGCCGACGGGCTGCTGCATTCCACGTGGGAGCGGACGGCCGGTGGACGCAGCCGGAGGCGCTACGAGTTGAGCGAGCCTGGGCTCGACATGATTGACGCGTACGTCGCTCCCGTGGAGCAGCTCCGCGCAGTCGCCACCGAGTTCCTCGACATGCGCAAGGCACGCGAGAGCCGTTCCGCGATGGAGGCCGCAAAGCGGCGCCGTGACGCTCTCCTGCCGCTCGAGCCGGGGCTCGAAGACGTGGCCCCGCTGTCAATACCCGCGCCACGCGGATAGGTGCGTAAGACACGGATTGACGGGCCCTGTACGGATGGCCACAGTCCGTTGAGCGAGGCGGTTGTCGCATGGTCGTGAGCCGCCCTCGATAGTCGCTGCCAACTGCTCATAAAGGAGGAGGTTGGATGGCCACGGACACCGTGCCGTATGGGCGAAAGACCCAGAGGGAGTCTCCCGTCTCTGATCTGCACATCGTGTGGATCACCGCCGGGCTCGGGTGCGATGGTGATTCGGTATCGATCACTGCAGCTACCCAGCCGAGCATCGAGGACGTCCTCCTTGGAGCGATCCCCGGTCTGCCCAAGGTCCACCTCTACAACCCGGTCCTCGCGTACGAGAACGGCGAGGAGTTCATCAAGTCCTGGCACGCGGCCGCCAACGGGGAGCTCGACCCATTCGTTCTCGTGATCGAGGGCTCAATTCCAAACGAGACCATCAAGAAAGAGGGCTACTGGGCGGCAGTCGGAACCGATGCCGCGACCGGGCAGCCCATCACAACGTGCGAGTGGATCGATCGCCTGGCGCCAAGGGCGCTAGCGGTGGTGGCCTGCGGCACCTGCGCGACCTACGGCGGCATCCACGCGATGCAGGGCAACCCGACGGGTGCGATGGGCCTGGCCGATTACCTCGGCTGGGACTGGAAGTCGAAGGCGGGCCTGCCCATCGTCAACGTGCCTGGATGCCCCGTGCAGCCGGACAACTTCATGGAGACGGTGCTCTACCTGCTCTACATGGTCGCCGGCCTCGCGCCGATAATCCCGCTCGACGATCAGCTGCGCCCGACCTGGCTGTTTGGCGACACTGTCCACGACGGCTGCGATCGCGCCGCGTCCTACGAGCAAGGCGATTTCGCTGCCGACTACAACTCCCCGCGCTGCCTGGTGAAGCTCGGCTGCTGGGGTCCGGTCGTCAACTGCAACGTGCCAAAGCGCGGCTGGATGGCCGGTATCGGCGGCTGTCCGAACGTGGGCGGCATCTGCATCGGCTGCACCATGCCCGGCTTCCCGGACAAGTTCATGCCGTTCATGGACGAGCCCCCAGGAGCGCATCTCTCGACCGGTGTCATCGGTGTCTACGGCACCGCCATCCGCGCGCTCCGCAAGGTCACGAATACGACTGTCAACAAAGAGCCCAGGTGGCGGCACACGCGGCCCGAGCTCACCACCGGCTACAGGCCGACCACGTACTGAGGAGAACTGAAGCATGACAGTCGTTGAGAAGGACCCAACCCGGACCAAGGATCCGGTCCTTGTCGATGTCTCGTGGGATCCGATTACCAGGATCGTTGGGAGCCTCGGCATCTTCACGAAGATCGACTTCGCGAACCGTGTGGTTGCGGACTGCCGCAGCACCTCGTCGATCTTCCGCGGCTACAGCATCTTCATGAAGGGCAAGGATCCGCGCGACGCCCACTTCATCACGAGCCGGATCTGCGGCATCTGCGGCGACAACCACGCCACGTGCGCCACGTACGCGCAGAACATGGCATTCGGCATCCGGCCACCTGCGATGGCGGAGTGGATCGTCAATCTCGGCGAGGCGGCCGAGTACATGTTCGACCACAACATCTTCCAGGACAACCTGCTCATGGTCGACTTCTGCGAGCAGATGGTGAAGGAGACCAACCCGTCGGTCCTCGCCCGCGCAGAGAACACGCCCGCCCCGCACGCCGCCGACCACGGCTACCGGACGATCGCCGAGATCATGCGCGCGCTGAACCCCTTCACCGGGGAGTTCTACCGCGAGACACTGCACGTCAGCCGCTACACCCGGGAGATGTTCTGCCTGATGGAAGGACGTCACGTCCATCCGTCGACGCTCTATCCGGGTGGCGTCGGCACGGTGCCGACGGTGCAGCTCTTCTCGGACTACCTCGTGCGCCTGATGCGCTACGTGGAGTTCATGAAGAAGGTAGTGCCACTGCACGACGACATCTTCGACTTCTTCTACGAGGCGCTCCCCGGGTACGAGGAAGTCGGCCGCAGGCGCATGGACACGGTCTGCTGGGGTTCGTTCAACGATCCCGATGAGTGCGACTACACGTACCGGCACATGACCAACTGGGGCCGGTCGATGTTCGTCACTCCGGGCGTTGTCGTCGACGGCAAGCTGGTGACCACCGACCTCGTCGAGATCAACCGCAACATCCGTATCCTGCTCGGACACTCGTTCTACGAGGACTGGGCGGACGATGGAGAGGTGTTCGTCGAGAAGGACCCGCTGGGACACCCGATCGACAAGCGCCATCCGTGGAACCAGACAACCATTCCCAAGCCGGGAAAGCGCGATTTCGACAAGAACTACAGCTGGGTGATGTGCCCGAGGTACCTGCACGAGGGTGAGCACCTCGCCATGGACACGGGCGGCGGCGCGTTCGCACGGCTGCTGGCGACCTCGCTCGCGGGTATCGTCGATGTCGGGTACATCAAGGCGACCGGCACCAGTACCAAGATCTATCTCCCGAAGACCGCCTCCAAGCCCGAGGTCGAGTTCGAGTGGAAGGTTCCGAAGTGGAGCAACGCAATCGAGCGCGACCGGGCGCGCACCTACTTCCAGGCCTACGCAGCGGCCGCCGCGCTGCACTTCCTGGACAAGGCATTCGCCGAGTTGAATGCGGGGCGCACGGATACCTTCACCCCGTTCACCGTGCCCGATGAGGCCATCGGCTGCGGATTCCACGAAGCGGTGCGCGGAGTGCTCTCCCATCACGTGGTCATCCGTGACGGGAAGATCGCCAACTACCACCCGTACCCGCCGACGCCGTGGAATGCAACGCCGCGCGACATGTACGGAACGCCTGGGCCCTACGAAGACTCGGTGCAGAACACGCCGATCTTCGAGGAGAACGGCCCCGACAACTTCAAGGGCATCGACATCATGCGAGCGGTGCGGAGCTTCGATCCCTGTCTGCCGTGCGGCGTGCACATGTATCTCGGCAACGGCAAGGTGCTGGAGACTCGGCACTCGCCGAACTTCGGCCCGCAACCATGAATGACAGCCCAAGCCCGTCTACTTGAGGAGCGAGAGCTCCAGAAACGTCTCGCCCACGTCGACACCTTGGTCGGGGAGCTGCAGAAGCTCCCCGACCTTGCGTCGCGAGCGCTGGTCGAGGAGTTGCTCTCCACCGTGCTCGACCTCCACGGGGAGGCGCTTTCGCGGATGCTCGATGCCCTCGGACCGCGCGGTGAGCCGGCGACAGACCGCCTGCTCGAACGGATGGCGGCCGACGACGTGGTTCGCGGCGTGCTCCTGCTGCACGGGCTCCATCCGCTGGACTTGCGCACCCGCGTCGAGGGCGCGCTCGAGTCGGTGCGGCCGTACATGCGATCACACGGCGGCGGCGTCGAGCTGCTCGACGTGACCGGGGACACCGTGCGGATCCGTCTTGAGGGGCACTGCAAGACCTGTCCGTCGTCAACCGTCACGCTCAAGCTCGCGGTGGAGAAGGCCATCTACGAGGCCGCTCCCGACGTCGCCGCCATCGAGGTCGTCGAACCGGAGAACGGCCCTGCTATGGGACCGCCGCAGATCGCCGGCCTGGTTGCGCTTCCCGTCGTCAGCGCGGCCAACCCGCGCCCGGCCCCACGGCCGGCTGTGACGGTATCGGGGGAGTGGGTCACGCTTGCTGCGCGCGCATCCCATGTCAGCAACGGCAGCGTGCTTAAGACAGTCGCCGACGGTGACGCCGTCCTGATCGCGAGAACCGGCGACGTGTTCTATGCATATGTGGCCAAGTGCCCGGCTTGTGACGGTGGCATGGAGGCCGCATCCCTCGACGGTGCCGTGCTCGTGTGTGGCGCGTGCGCCGGTCGATACGACATCCGCCGAGCCGGCGCCGGCATCGGCTCGGACTTCCGCATCGAACCGCTCCCACTCCTCGAGGAGTCCGGAGTCCTGCGTATCGCGATCCCCGCCCGGCTCGCATGAGCTCCACCGCTCGTGTTCCGGGACTTCGCGGCCTCATCCGCGAGCGCGTGCCCGCGGAGCGCTGCGAGCTGTGCAGCGCCGAGCTCGCGCCTCACCCGCACCACGAGCATCTTTTCGAGCCGACCACCCGGCAGATCCGCTGCAGCTGTACGCCGTGCGCGATCCTCTTCCCGCCAGAGGCTGAGAAGCGCTATCGCCGCGTCTCGCGGCGTCTGCTCTACCTCGACGACTTCGCGATGGACGACATGCAGTGGGAGTCGTTGTCGATCCCGGTGAACATGGCCTTCCTGCACACGAGCAGCAGCACCGGCGGTGTGCGTGCCTTCTATCCCAGCCCTGCGGGGGCGACCGAGTCGATGCTCAGCCTCGAGGGGTGGGACCAGCTGCTCGCCGACAACCCGGTGCTGCGCGAGCTCGAGCCAGAGGTGGAGGCGCTGCTCATCAACCGCGTGAGCGGCGCGCGCGATCACTACATCGCGCCCATCGATCGGTGCTTCGAGCTGGTCGGCCTGATCCGCATCAGCTGGCGCGGGCTGAGCGGCGGTCAGGAGGTGTGGGAACGGATCGACACGTTCTTCACCGACCTCCGCGCCGCCGCACGCACGAGGACTCGCGCGCATGCCTGACCTGGACCTCGAGGTCGTGTCCGCCGGCGCCGAGCCCGACACCCTGATCCCGATCCTGAACTTCCGGGTCAGGATCAACGAGCGTGAGGGGTATCGCGTCGACTCGATCTCGCTGCGCTGCCAGATCATGGTTCAGGCAACCCGCCGGACGTATGCACCCGGCGAGCAGGAGGCGCTCCTCGACCTGTTCGGTCAGCCGTCGCGGTGGGGGACGACGCTCAAGACCATGCTGTGGACGCACGCGAGCACCGACGTCGTCGGCTTTGTGGGTTCAACGGAGACGATCGTCCCGGTGCCGTGCACGCACGACCTCACCATCACCGCCGGCAAGTATTTCTTCGCACTTGAAGAGGGTGAGATACCGCTGATGTTCCAGTTCAGCGGCACCATCTTCTGGCGCGACGAGGAGGGAAGCCTGCAGGTCGCTCCGATTCCGTGGTCGAAGGAAGCGGCGTTCCGGCTCCCCGTCTCGACGTGGCGGGCACTCATGCAGGAACATGACCCGGACAGTGCCTGGCTCTGCCTCCGCCGCGACACGGTTGACCGTCTCAACCGGTACAAGGCGCACTCCGGTGTGCCCGGTTGGGACGAGGCGCTCATCCGCCTGCTCGCAGCAAGCGACGGCCACAACGCGATCCTGAGCAAGCCGCAGTGAGCCAGAGCACGCTCGATCGCCTGGTTGCGGCGACCCTGTACGAGGGCTACATCCTCTACCCGTACCGTCCCTCTTCAGTGAAGAACCAGGTGCGCTGGACCTTCGGTGGCGTCCATCCACGCGCCTGGAGCGAGGCCTCGGGTGGTACCGATCCGTGGACCACGCAAACCGAGTGCCTGCTGCGGGCCACCGATGCCACGGCTGTCTCCGTGCGTGTCCGGTTCCTGCAGCTGGTGTCCAGAACTGTCGCGAGGCTCGAACCTCCGAGCATCACGCTCGACGCGGAGGCCATGGGGAGGCTCGAGGACGTCGATGAGCTGCGGGTGGCGGGGATCAACCACCGCGGGTGGGAGGAGGCGACCGAGGTCGCCATCGAGTGCGGCACCCACACCGTCGCGTCGCTCGTCGAGCGTGAGGTGGTCGTGGAGCAGACCTTCCCTGCTTACGAGGACGTCGAACCCCTCGTCGATGAGGACCGGCGGATCGTCGGCGTTCTGCAGCGCGAGCGCCAGCCGCTCGCCGCCGAGGTGACGTTGCAGGCCGAGCTCGCCGGTGCGGGTCTCGTTCGGGTTCGAGTCATCGTGCGCAACGCCAGCGCGTTCAAGGTCGACGGCGATCACGACCGTGAGCGCGCGCTGCGTTCATCGCTCGTCTCGACGCATGCGATCCTGGTAGCGGAGAACGGCGAATGGCTCTCGCTCGCAGACCCGCCCGCGGATGCCGCGGACGCCGCGTCGGTCTGCCGCAACGTGGGACTCTGGCCGGTGCTCGTTGGCGAGCCGGGTGAATCGGACACGGTGCTGGCTTCACCGATCATTCTCGAGGATCATCCCCAGGTCGCCCCGGAATCATCCGGCGATCTCTTCGACGCCACCGAGATCGACGAGATCCTGAGCCTGCGAATCCTGGCCCTCACCGATGACGAGAAGGACGAGATGCGCGCTGCGGATGCTCGCGCACGTGCGCTGCTGGACCGCACCGAAGCGCTGACCGGCGACGACATGATGCGTCTCCACGGAACCATTCGCGAGATCCGGCCGGCGCTGGGGGAACGCAGGTGAATGGTTTCGACTTCGGCGCCTGGGACCCGGAGGGCACGGGCGGCACGACGGAATCGGTGAGCTGGGGCGATGGACGCCTGCATCGCGGTGATCGAGTCCGGATCAGCCCGCGCCGCCGCGCGGACATCATGGACATCGCGCTGCACGGTCGCACCGCCGTCGTCGAGTCGATCGAACGCGACTACGAGGACGTCATCCACGTCGCCCTGCTTGTCGACGACGATCCTGGCAAGGACCTCGGCGCGCTTCGCCAGCCCGGGCACCGGTTCTTCTTCGGCCTCGACGACATCGAGCGACTGCAACCCGGGGAAGACCAGTTGTGAGCGAGGGCACCATCCTGGTTGCGGGAATCGGCAACATCTTCCTGGGCGATGACGGCTTCGGAGTCGAGGTGGCGCAGCAGCTTGCATCCCGGCAGCATCCCGACAACGTCCGGGTCGCCGATTACGGTATTCGCGGCTTCGACCTGGCGTTCGCTCTGCTCGACGAACCGGCGGCGACCATCCTGGTGGACGCCATGCCTCGGGGCCAGGAACCGGGCACCGTCTACGTGCTCGAGCCCGACCTCGACGGCGACGGGACGGCGGCGTCGCCGGATCACGCCGAGGGATCGTTCCAGGGCCACGCCATGACGCCCGACTCTGTGTTCGCGCTCGTGCGCGCGCTTGGCGGCCGGCCGAGCAACGTCACGGTGGTCGGCTGCGAACCACTCACCTTTGGACCGGAGAACGAAGGCTGCATGGGCCTCAGCGAACCCGTCGCCAACGCGGTCCCCGAGGCGGTGGCGATCGTCGAGCAACTGTTGTCGCGGCTGGTGCCGACCGTGAGCGCACCCTGATGCATGAGCTCGGACTTGCGGAAGGCATCATGACGGTGGCGATGGACATGGCAGGCGAGCGCACCGTATGCCGCATCGTCGTGCGCATCGGCGACGAGCAGCGCATCGTCCCCGACAGCCTCGAGTTCGGGTTCCAGCTCCTCGCCGAGGGCACTGTCTGTGAGGGCGCGTCGCTGCAGTGCGTCATAGTCCCCGGGATCGAAGTGCTCGTCGACGAGGTCGAGCTCGATGGCGATCCTCCGACGATCCTTCGCCGGCCCGGTGCCGCGGTTGTGGAGCCACCCCACGCTCATGAACATTCCGGTCACAACGGCGCCAGTCAGGCGCCCGTAACGTCAGCGCGCACACCTGGAGGAACCTAGATGGGGCTCATGCTCGGCGGTCAGAAAAGCGCTCTCCGCACGATTGCGCAATGGTTGATCATCGGTGCCGTCGTCGGCGCGGTGCTCAACTCCAAGGACATTCAGCGGTACCTCAAAATCCGGTCGATGTAGAAAGGACAGGACCGCGTCGTGCCTCGCTTTGTCGTCGACACCGCTCAATCAACGGTCCAGGTTGGTCTCCGGGTCAACCTGCACCCGTCGCACATCAATGCGAACGCGCTCGCCGGCTTCATCGAATGCGAGATTGACGACCAGGGAAAGCCTCGCCTCGATCAGCCGTACCGTGCGGAGTTGACGTTGCCGGTCGACGCGATCAAATCCGGGAACGGCATCCAGGACCGGGAGATGCGGCGCCGCTTCGACATCTCCCGCTACCCGGAGATCACCGCCGTCGTCACGCATGGCGAGGCGCTCGACGGCGAGGGACGGTATCGGGCGACGGCACAGCTCACGATGCACGGGGTGACCAAGGACATCACCGGCGACTTGACCCTCGGCGTCAGCGGGACGACGATGACGGTCGACGGCCAGCAGGTGATGAACGTCAAGGACTTCGGAATCGATCCACCGCGTCTGATCATTCTGAAGGTGGAGCCGGATGTCGACCTGCAGGTCCACATCGTTGCGCAACGACAGTCATAGCGATAAGGCACTTGGAGTGGAATGCAATGCTTGAGAAGCTCGTGATCTTCGGGATCGGGTATGTGCTCGGGACCCGTGCAGGCAAGGAGCGCTTCGACGAGTTGGTCGAGACGGCCAAGAAGTTCGCGGCGCGTGACGAGGTCCAGATGGCGATCAGCCTCGCTACCGGTTTCCTCGAGGAGCGGTTCAGCTCGACGGCGGAGCACATGCGCGCGGCGTGATGTTATGAGCGTCGCGACCCAGCCACCCACGACCCGCGCGGCGGGTGCCACCGCATCCGCTGGTGGCGCGCGTGAACGGCTGGGGTTCGCGGTGCACGGCGTGGTGCAAGGGGTCGGGTTCCGTCCGTTCGTGTGGAACCTCGCGACCCGTCTCGGGCTCAGCGGCTCCGTGTGCAACACCTCCGGAGCAGTGGTCATCGAGGTCGAGGGCGACCCGCGTGCGCTCGAGGCGTTCGCCGCCGCGCTGCGACAGGACGCGCCGCGCCTCGCCCGAATCGATGCCGTCGAGGAGACCGCGCTCGAGAGGGTCGGGGACGACGGCTTCCGCATCGTGGAGAGCCGGGCGGTCGACGGTGAATATCAGCCCATCGCACCCGACGCCGCGACCTGCCCGGACTGCCTCGCTGACATCCTGGAGACGGGCAATCGCCGCCACGGGTACCCGTTCACCAACTGCACCAATTGCGGTCCGCGATTCACGATCATCGAGGAGATCCCGTACGACCGTCCACTGACGACCATGCGTCATTTCGCCATGTGCGACGTGTGCAGGCGGGAGTATGAGAACCCTGCGGACCGGCGCTTCCATGCGCAACCGAACGCGTGCCCGCAGTGCGGCCCGCGTCTCTGGTACGCCGACGCCCATGGGGCGGAGCAGCCGGGTGACCCGATCGCACTCGCCGCCCGTGCGATTGCCCGCGGCGAGATCATCGCGCTGAAGGGGCTGGGCGGCTTCCAGCTGTGCTGTGACGCCGTCGATGACGCGGCGGTCATGCGACTGCGGGATCGCAAGCACCGGCCGGCGAAGCCGTTCGCCGTGATCTGCGCGGATATCGCGGCGGTCCGCCGCCTCTGCCACGTTGGCCATGCCGAGGCAGCGCTGCTCGAGGGTTCGATACGGCCGATCGTCCTGCTCCAGCGCCGGCGTGATCACGACGCGACCCTCGTGGCGGACTCGGTGGCCCCGGGGCTCGAGGAGCTGGGGGTCATGCTCCCGTACACGCCCATGCACCACCTCCTGCTGCGCGCGACAGGCGGCAGGCTGGTGATGACCAGCGGCAACGTCAGCGAGGAGCCGATCGCCAAGGACAACGCCGAGGCGGTGCAGCGCCTCGGTCGCATTGCCGACCACTTCCTCCTGCACGATCGGGACATCTACGCGCGCTATGACGATTCCGTCGTACGGATCGTCGATGACACACCGCATCTGATCCGCCGCGCCCGGGGATACTGCCCGCTGCCGTTGCGGATGGCGTCACCCGGTGAACACGTGCTCGCCCTCGGTGCCCATCTGAAGAACACCTTCTGCGTGTTCCGCGCTGAGAACGCATTCATCGGTCCGCACATCGGCGATCTCGACAGCCCGCAGACGCTCCGCTACCACGATGAGGCGCTGCGCACGTATCTCCGGATGTTCCGGACCGCGCCGGCGACCGTCGCGGCGGATCTCCATCCCGACTACGCCTCAACGCGGATCGCGGAGGGCTGGTGGGAGGCAGGGGCCCGTGAGGTGCGTGTGCAACATCATCACGCGCACATCGCCAGCGTTCTCGCGGAGCACGGCCTGCGCGGCACGGTGCTCGGCGTTGCGTTTGACGGCGTCGGCCTCGGGCCGGACAACGCCATCTGGGGCGGTGAGTTCCTGCAGTGCGATGAGCGCTCATACCGGCGCGCCGGGCACATCGCACCCGTGCGCCAGCCCGGCGGGGACGCCTGCGCTCGAGAGGGGTGGCGCATGGCGATCGCGTACCTCGCCGCGGCGGGCGAGCTAGGCGAGCGCCCACCCGGCTGGTTCACCGGAACCGACGGAGCGCCGGATGAGCGTCGCTGGCGGCTGGTATCCCGCCTCGCGAGCTCTGACGCGGCACCGATCACCACGAGTGCCGGCCGGCTGTTCGACGCTGTGGCGAGCCTGCTCGGGGTCGCCCACGTCTCCACCTTCGAAGCCGAGGCGGCGATGCGTCTCGAGGCGCTCGCCAGCTCGGCCGGTGATCTGTCGACGGTGGACCACATCGACATGGGACTGGACGGGGAGCCCGCCGTGCTCGACACCGTGCAGCTGGTGCGGACGCTGTTCCTGGAGCGGCAGCGAGGCGGGGAGGCAGCCGCGCTCGCGGCCATCTTCCACGAGAGCCTCGCGCGAGGGATCGCCAACGTCTGCGTCCGCCTCGGTGGCAAACAGGGAATCGACCGCATCGCGCTCAGTGGCGGTGTCTTCCAGAATTCCCTGCTCCTCAGCAGGGTGGAGCTCCTGTTGCGCGAGCGAGGCCTGTTCGTGTACACCAACCAACAGGTCCCGGCAAACGATGGCGGCATCAGCCTGGGGCAGGCGCTGGTCGCGGCCTCACAAGACTCGAGAGGTGACCTGAGGTGAGTGTGCAGATTCGACCCGACCGCGAAACGTCCGTCGCCGGTCGTGCCTTCCTCGACGAGCGCGTCGCCGCCTCGAATCGGGCCGGCGAAGCGTTTTTCGATCGCTACGCGCACGCGATAGCGGAGTGCTCGGCGGCGATGGCCGATCGATTCTTCGCGGGCGCCACGCTGCTGGTGTTCGGTTCCGGACCGCACGCGACCGACGCCCAGCACAATTCGGTGGAGTTCGTCCATCCCGTGCTCCCCGGGTGTCGTGCGCTTCCGGCGCTCTCGCTCACCAACGACATGGCAACGGTCACCGGGGTCCTGCAGGGTGATGCTGCCGTCGATGTCTACGCGCATCAACTGCGGGTGCTGGGACGCAGTGGTGACATCGCGCTTGCGTTCGCGCACGCGCCGGTGCACGAGTCGATCACCAGGGGCCTCAATGCCGGCACGACCGGCGGCATGCTGACCATCGCGCTGACCTCCGGCGAAGGCGCCGGCCGTGAGCGCGCGGACTTTGTGTTCCACGCCGACGGAGCCGATCGCGACGCCGCGCACGAGTTGCACCTCGCGACGTACCACATGCTCTGGGAGCTCGTCCACATCGTCCTCAACCACCGCGGTATCGGAGACGTCGCATGAGCACCGAGTGTCACGACGAAGTCTGCATCACGTGCTCTGACCAGCTGCTCGAGATGGTGGTCACCGATGTTGACGAAGCCGCCGGGATCGCACGCGGCACCATCGACGGCACGCATGCCGAGGTCGGCATCGAGCTGCTCGACGGCGTGACCGCCGGCGACGTCCTGCTCTGCCACGGCGGGGTGGCGCTGCAGCGCGGCACGCTGGCGGAGGTGGGCACATGACGGAGTCCGGCCGCGACCCATTCTCGCAGCTGCTCTATCCCATGCTCAGCGCGCAGCCCGGTGCGGGTGATGCCCTCGTCCTCGAGCTTGCGCGTGCGCCGCTCGACAAGTCTGCCGAGAGCAACCGGCTCCGTCTCGAATTGCTCGAGGAGTTCGACGACGAGATCGTCCAGACCGCCGAGGAGATGACCGTTGCCTTCCAGAAAGGTGGACGGCTGCTCGCTCTTGGCAACGGCGGCAGCGCCACGTCGGCCGCGGACATGGTGACCGAGATGCTCGTCCCGGCCAACGGTCGCCGGCCCATTCCCGCGCTGTGTCTCACCAACGACATCGCGGTGATCACGGGCATCGGCAATGACGTTGGATTCGGCGACGTCTTCCTTCGCCAGATCATCGCCCTTGGGCGGTCCGACGATGTCGTGCTCGCCGTGTCGACGAGCGGCAACTCGGAGAACCTCGTGCGCGGGCTCGGCGAGGCGCGGCGCCGCGGCATGAACACCATCGCGATCTGTGGGTACGACGGCGGACGTCTTGCGCGTGAACAGGTCGCCGACCACTGTTTCATCGTTCGATCCAGCAGCGTTCACCGGATACAGGAGGTGCAGATGACGCTCTACCACCTCCTCACCGAGTTGGTGCAACGTGCACTTGAAGGAGAGCCGGCATGTGCCTAGCGATTCCCGCCCGCCTCGTCGAGTACGTCGACGAGGATCGTATGTACGGCAAGGTGGAGCTCGGCGGTGTGCAGCGCCGGATCAACACCTCGCTGCTGGTCGGCGAGGACGCGACCGAGCCGGGCGAGTACGTGCTGGTGCACGTGGGCTTCGCGCTGAGCCGGGTCAGTGAGACTGAGGCTGCCGAGACGCTGCGCATCCTCGAGGAGATGGGGCCCGCATACACCGATGAGGTCCAGCAGATCCGTGAGTGGCAGGCGATGGAGGAGGAGTTGGTTGGTGCCAACTACCGCGAGAGCAATGGGCATCCGGCATGAAGTTCGCTGACGAGTTCCGCGACGCCGACCTCGCCCGCGCCCTCGGCGCGCGCATCGCAGCCGAGTCCGGCGACAAGCACTGGAAGATCATGGAGGTGTGCGGTGGGCACACCCACACCATCTTCAAGTACGGCATCGAGGATCTTTTGCCGAGCAACGTCGAGCTCGTGCATGGACCCGGGTGCCCGGTGTGCGTCATCCCCATGGGCCGCCTGGATGACGGCATCGCCGTCGCGCACGAGCCTGGCGTCATCTTCACGTGCTTCGGCGATCTCATGCGCGTGCCCGGCAGCAGCGGCAGCCTGCTCGACGCCAAGGCTGCCGGTGCCGACGTGCGCATGGTGTACTCGCCACTCGACGCGCTGAAGATCGCGCAGCAGAACCCGGATCGGAAGGTCGTCTTCTATGCGATCGGGTTCGAGACCACCGCGCCCTCCACCGCGCTGACGCTGTTGCGGGCGAAGGCCGAGGGGATTCGCAACCTCTTCGTCTTCTGCAACCACGTCACCATCATCCCGCCGATGAAGGCGATACTCGACTCGCCGGATCTGCAGCTCGACGGCTTCCTCGGCCCGGGACACGTGTCCACCGTGGTCGGGATCAGGCCCTTCGAGTTCGTGACCAACACGTACAACAAACCGGTGGTCGTCGTCGGGTTCGAACCGCTGGACATCCTCCAGGGCGTGCACATGATCATCCAGCAGATCCACGAGGGTCGCTGCGAGGTCGAAAACCAGTACAAGCGCGTGGTGCACGACGACGGCAACCCGAAGGCACTCGAGGTGCTCGCCCGCGTTTTCAAGCTGCGCTCGCACTTCGAGTGGCGCGGCCTCGGATTCATCAGCCAGAGCGCCCTCGAGCTGCAGAACGAGTTCGCCGACTTCGACGCGGAAAAGGTGTTCTCCGTGCCGGGCGTCCGCGTCGCGGACCCCAAGGCGTGCCAGTGCGGCGAGGTCCTCAAAGGCGTTCTCAAACCGTGGGAGTGCAAGGTGTTCGGCACCGCATGCACACCGGAGACGCCCATCGGCACCTGCATGGTGTCGTCGGAGGGCGCGTGCGCGGCGTACTACAACTTCGGCAGGTACTCCCGTGCGCGTGAGCGCGAGCGCGTCCTTGCCTCGGGTGAGCACCCGAACGGCAACGGCAACGGCAACGGCAATGTCGCGGTGGCCGAACGCGAGCTGCGACCGATCCCGGTACAGGCACGATGACCGACACAGTCGTTCAACCCGGCAGCGGCGCGGCGATCAAGGCGGCGTCCGCACGCATCGCCGACCCCGAGCAGCGCGTGCTCGAACGCATCGCCGAGATTCGCAAGCGCAAGCCGACCCTTCGCGAGGATGCGATCACGATGAGCCACGGCGCCGGCGGGAAGGCCAGCCACACGCTCACCACCGCGCTTTTCGGTGACATCCTCAGCAACCCGATCCTCGATCAGCTTGGTGACCAGGCCGTGCTCCCGCTTCCGGGAGTCGATGACACCGGCATCGCGATCACCACGGATTCGTTCGTTGTCAGCCCGCTCTTCTTCCCAGGCGGCGACATCGGTGAGCTCGCGGTCAACGGCACCATCAACGACCTCGCGGTCGGCGGCGCCACACCGCTCGGCATATCGGCAGCATTCATCCTCGAGGAGGGGCTGGACGTCGCGATCCTGCGCAGGGTCGTCGAGGCGATGCGGCGGGCGGCGGATCGCGCCGGCGTGAACGTGGTGACGGGCGACACCAAGGTCGTGCCCCGCGGCAAGGCCGACCAGCTCTTCATCACGACCACCGGGGTGGGGACTGTCCCGCTGCCGCAGCGGGTGGCGATCCACCGGATCGTCCCCGGTGACGTCGTCGTGCTCAGCGGCGCCATGGGCGACCACGGCGCCACCGTCATGCTCGCGCGGGGCGACGTCGACCTCGAGGCCGACAACCTGCGCAGCGACACGCTGGCTCTGCACGGACTGACATCGGCGCTGCTGGCCGACGGCATCGACGTCCATTTCATGCGTGACGCGACCCGCGGCGGCGTAGCGACCGTCCTCAACGAGATCGCTCAGGCGGCTGGCGTCGCGGTCGCAATCGACGAGGATTCGCTCCCCGTGCACGACGAGGTGCGCGGGGTGGCCGAGATCCTCGGCATCGATCCGCTCTACATCGCCAATGAGGGCAAGCTTGTCGCGGTCGTGGCCCGCGAGCATGCGTCGCGGGCGCTCGACCTCATGCGCTCCCGCCCGGAGGGCACCGAGGCAGCCGTGATCGGCGAGGTGATGGCCGAGCCCGAGGGCATGGTCTTCATCCATACCGGCTTCGGCGGAACGCGAGTCGTCGACATGCTCATCGGGGATCCCCTGCCCCGGATCTGCTGAGAGACCGTCTGCAAGCGCACTGACGACCAGCGCGAACAGGCGTATGGTTTCTGTGCGGACCACCTCATACGAGCCGTGATCGCACCATGGATCCTCAGGCCTGGGTAGGGCCCCTCGACCCGGACGACACCGGAGCGAAGCCGGAGGCCGATGTGCGCATCCAGGCGGTCGCGTGCGGCCGCTGCGGATGGCCTAATGCGTGCAGGATCCAGAGCGGGATGCGGACGCTGCGCTTCATGTGTCAGTGGTGCGATCGGATGACGACCGGCATCGTGGACCCGTCCATCAAGCGCAACGTCATCTTCTGACCGGCCGGCACGACCTACGCTTCGGGGGATCCTTGGCGGCCGGCTTCGGTGAACCACCGGCTCTTGTAGATGTCCTCGGCTTCGATGCGCATCAGGTCGTCGCGGGTCACCAGCATCCCCGTCGAGACGAGCCGGTTGGCCTGGCGCAGCCGGGCGCGCTCCAGGGCGTTGCGCACGCTGCGGGCATTGGCAAAGCGTGGCTGGGGCATGCGCCGTGACATCAGCTCCCGGAAGGCCGGTGCCGCATCGCTCGAGAACGCGTAGTTCTGGCGGTCGAGCATGATCCGCGCGATGGCCACCAGCTCGTCGAGGTCGTAGTCGGGAAAGTCGATGTGGTGGGCGATGCGCGATCCCATCCCGGGGTTGCTGCTGAAGAACTGGTCCATGCGGTCCTTGTAGCCGGCAAGGATCACGACGATGTCGTTGCGCTGGTTCTCCATGACCTGCAGGAGGATCTCGATCGCCTCCTGACCGTAGTCGCGCTCGTTCTCCTGGCGGTGCAGGTAATAGGCCTCGTCGATGAAGAGCACGCCGCCCATGGCGCGTTTGAGCACCTCGCGGGTCTTGGGCGCCGTATGCCCGATGTACTGGCCGACCAGCTCGTCGCGCGTGACCGCGACCAGGTGTCCCTTGGCGAGGTAGCCAAGCCGGTGGAGGACCGTCGCCATGCGCATCGCGACGGTCGTCTTGCCGGTGCCGGGGCTCCCCGTGAAGCACATGTGCAGGTTGGGACGCTCCGCCTCGAGCCCGAAGCGACGTCGCGCCATGTCGACGACCAGGAGCGCCGCCACCTCGCGGATGCGCGTCTTGACAGGGTCGAGCCCGACGAGCTCGCGGTCCAGGTCTTCAATGACCTCGAACACGCCGGACTCGCGAGCCGCCGCCTCGACATTGATGCCCTCGGCGATGGCGACCGCCGCCTCGGGCTCGTCGGCAGCGAGCGCGCCGTTCCTGGTCACCGTCTCCGGGGCCACCTCAGCGAGATCGAGCGCCACAGGACGCGGCATCCCGAACGGGACGTGGGAGTCCTGCGTCATCGCTCAGCGTTCGTAACGCTCCCCGGGCGGGCGATCCAGCGCGTAGGGGTGGATGGTGTACCGGACCTGCCGATCTCGCCCCTCCTGCCGGTCCAGGCGGAACCCCTTCTCGTCCTTGGGCCTTTGCACGATGAAGCTCAGCGCCGTGGTCTGGCGCCCGAGGGTTCGGTCGTACGCATTGACCCGGATGTAGCGAGTGGGATACGCGTCGCGGCAGCGCTGCACCTCGAGCAGGATGGCGGCGGGGTCGCGCATGTCGAACATCGGCAGGCCCCACATGTCCCACAGGAAGTTGCGGGGATGGGGGTCGTCGGTGAACTCCACCGAGATGGCCCAGACGTTGTCGAGCGAGTACTGCACCTGCGCGTTGATCTGCGCATCGGTGAGCGGGGGGAGATACGAGAATGTTCCCTGGGTGACGTGCATGGTGATGCTCCCTATGCCGGCGTTGGCGTGGTGGCGACATCGGGCGTATCGGTGGACTCGTAGTTGAAGCTGATCTCGCCCCAGACGTCGAGGGCGGCGCGCAGCGGAGCGCACCAGCGACCGCCCGCGCGGAGGATCTCGGGGCCGTCGGTGTAGAAATCGCGGCCCTCGTTGCGTGCCTGGACGATCAGCTCGACGGCGGTGCGGTTGGCGGTCGCGCCGGCGGCCACGCCCATGGGGTGGCCGATCGTGCCGCCACCGAACTGGAGGACGACGTCCTCACCGAGGTAGTGGAGGAGCTGATGCGTCTGGCCCGCATGGATGCCGCCGGATGCAACCGGCATAACGCCCGGCATGGATCCCCAGTCCTGGTCGAAGTAGATCCCGTGCATGGGATCACGCGGGATGACACCGTCGCGGAGCGTGTCGTAATAGCCGCGCACCATGTTCGGATCGCCTTCCAGCTTGCCGACGACCGTCCCGGCGTGGATGTGGTCAACGCCGAGTAGCCTGCACCACTTTGCGATCACCCGGAAGCTCACGCCGTGCGTCTTCTGGCGTGTAAACGTGCCGTGCCCGGCTCGGTGGAGATGCAGCAGCACGCCATTGCGCCGCGCCCATTTCGACATCGAGGTCATCGCGGTGTAGCCGACGGTGAGGTCCATCATGATGATGACGCTACCGATCTCCTTGGCGAACTCGGCGCGCTCGTACATGCTTTCGACGTCGCCGGCGGTCACGTTGAGGTAGTGGCCCTTGATCTCGCCGGTCTCGGCAGTCGCCTTGTTCACCGCTTCCATCGATGCGAGGTAGCGATCGCGCCAGCGCATGAACGGCTGGCTGTTGATGTTCTCGTCGTCCTTGGTGAAATCAAGGCCACCGCGGAGCGCCTCGTACACCACGCGCCCGTAGTTGCGCGCGGAGAGGCCGAGCTTGGGTTTGGTGGTGGCGCCGAGCAGCGGCCGGCCGTACTTGTTGAGATATTCACGCTCCATGACGATGCCGTGCGGTGGTCCCTGGAAGGTGTTGACGTAATGCAGCGGGATGCGCATGTCCTCGAGCCGGAGCGCGCGCAGTGCCTTGAAACCAAAGACGTTTCCGATGATCGACGAGGTGAGGTTCGCGATCGACCCTTCCTCGAAGAGGTCGAGCGCGTACGCGATGAGCGCGATGTACTGACCGGGCGTACCGGGCACAGGATCGACCTTGTACGCCTTGGCCTGGTAGTGCTCATGCGCGGTGAGCCGGTCGGTCCACACCACCGTCCATGTCGCCGTCGACGACTCACCCGCAACCGCCGCGGCGGCCTCCTCGGGGGGCACGCCGTCCTGCGGCGTGATCCGAAACGCGCACAGGATGTCTGTGTCCTTGGGCACGTAATCAGGTTCCCAGTAGCCCATCTGGGCGTACGGGATGACGCCTGAGGACCAGCGATCGGTCGCGGCGTCTCTCGGAGGGGTCTCGATCGCTGTCATTCGCGCGTCTCCGTGGAGCTGACGCGCGGCGACGCCAACTGGTTGCTGATGGCTGCGTAGTCGTCGGCCTTGACGCGGACGAGCAACGACTTCTGGGCGCTGAGAATCCGGTGGGCGAGGATGAGCTGGGTCAGCCCGAGCGGATCGCTGTGCCGGCGACCGTCCGGCTCGTCGTAGCTGCCGAGCTCCTTCTGCCGCATCCGGTGGAGATGGTGGTGGCGTTCGCTCGCGTGGTCCCATACCGCCCGTTCGATGCGCGCGGCATCGTCGGCTGAGATGCGTCCGTCGATATCGATGATGTCCGAGCGACGCCCATCCTCATCGCTGATGTCGTTGCGCAACCGCACGGTGCTCCCGTTGTCGAGTGCGTGCTCGAACTCCAGCTGGGGCATCGAGTGGCGCTGTGTTAGGCGGACGTTGAGATGATCGGTGGCCCCCGGCGAGAGGTCCTCGCTGGGCGATGAGAAGCGCACGACGAGGTCGGCCTGCGCGCGCTGCGGTTGGATGTGGGCCTCCGCATCGGCGCGGCGAGCCTCGATGGCGGTACGCACCTCGGACTCGTCGTAGCCGCGCTTGGCGACGTCGCGCTGCAACTTCCACTTGATCCGCAATTGGGTCTCGGGGTCGAGCCAGACCTTGAGGTCGAACGCCTCGCGAATCCCCGGGAGCAGAAATGGGTGCAGCCCCTGGATGATCACGACCTCGTTCGGCGTGACGCGCTCAGGCGCTTTGAAGGTGCCGTCCGCGTGGTCGTAAACAGGCTTGGCGATCGCTTCTCCGCGCTTGAGCGCCCAGAGCTGCTCCTCCATCAGGGCGAAGTTGTTGGCGCGGGGATTGAGCGGCGTCAGCCCCACGAGGGCGCGCTCACGACGATCGAGCGAGTGGTAGTCGTCGAGGCACACCGTTGTAATCCGTTCTCCTCCGAGCAGCTCGCAGAACGCCGACGCCAGAGTCGACTTGCCACTCCCGCTGTCCCCGCCGATCCCGACGAAGATGGGGGACACCTCGGGGCGCACGCCGCTCATGGGCACGTCGCCGGCCGTCCGTGGCGCGTGTCGAAGTCAACCATGGAAGGACCTTAATCGCTGACTGTACTGCCGTCCAATGCATGATTCTTATGTCTTCAATAAGATTGCCTAATGACGACGAGCCTCGAGCGCAGCATCACCCTGCGCCAGCTCCGCATCTTCACCAGCGTGATCGAGCACGGCAGCTTCACTCGCGCCGCCGAGGTCCTGTCGCTGACGCAGCCGGCGGTCACGCACCAGATGCAGGCGCTGGCCCGCGCGGTCGGACAACCGCTGCTCGACCCG
>DASZJB010000122.1:0-14276 GCA_035948615.1 Candidatus Dormiibacterota bacterium | reverse complement strand
CCGGCGAGCCGCTCGACCAGCGGAACCACGAATCCCAGAGTCTTGCCCGAGCCGGTCGGTGCCTCGATCACGCAGTCGCGGCGTGCCAGCAGGGGCGGGATCGCCTCCTGCTGCACTGTGTTCGGCTCTGTGAAACCGTGCCCACGGAGCGCGGCCGACGTGCGCGGACGCACGCCGATGGATTCAAACGTTGTCACCGTGTTACCTCGGGACCCGAGTCATTCTCGCCGTCCCAGAATCCCCTCGCTGGAGTGTCGTGTGCCGGATTCTTGAGACCCGCCGATGGACGGCGGAGAGAGGGTTCACCAAGAGGCATGGCTCGCCGATTCGCGAGCACTTGCCAAGACAGTACCACAGGTTGGTGCAAAGATCGCCGACCGTGACACAGGCGGTTTCCGGTGCCCGGGTGTATATCCTCGCTTCGAATGACGTTCGACGCCTTCCTCCATCAGCTTCCCGACGCGGACTCCGCGGAGACCGGCGAGTGGCTCGAGTCTCTCGACGCGCTGGTCGCCAGCGAGGGGACGGTCCGCACGCGTTTCGTCATCGGCAAGCTCCTCGAGCGCGCCCGGCGGCTGCAGGTACCGGTGCCGTCGCTGGTGTCGACCCCCTACATCAACACGATTCCGCCCGACGAGGAACCGTGGTTCCCCGGCGACGAGGAGATGGAGCGGCGCATCCGCCGCATCGTCCGCTGGAATGCCGCAGCCATGGTCACGCGGGCGAACAAGCGCAGCGACGGTATCGGGGGGCATCTGTCGACGTACGCGTCGGCTGCATCGCTGTACGAGGTCGGCTTCAACCACTTCTTCAAGGGGAAGGACGACGGCACCTCGGGCGACCAGATCTACTACCAGGGGCATGCAGCTCCGGGGATGTACTCGCACGCCTATCTCGAGGGCAGGATCACCGAGGCGCAGATGGACAATTTCCGTCAGGAGACGGGAGGCAACGGTCTCAGCTCGTATCCGCATCCGCGCCTGATGCCGGACTTTTGGGAGTTTCCGACGGTGTCGATGGGCCTCGGGCCGCTCAACGCCATCTATCAGGCGCGCTTCAACCGATACCTGTACAACCGGCACATCGCGGACACGAGCGAGAGCCGGGTGTGGTGCTTCCTCGGCGATGGGGAGTGCGACGAGCCCGAGACGCTCGGGGCGCTGTCGCTGGCCGCGCGTGAGCAGCTCGACAACCTGACCTTCGTCGTCAACTGCAACCTGCAACGTCTCGATGGACCGGTGCGCGGCAACGGCAAGGTCATCCAGGAACTGGAGGGCATCTTCCGAGGCGCCGGATGGAACGTCATCAAGGTGATCTGGGCGCGTGAGTGGGACGAGTTGCTCGCTCGCGACGTCCACGGCGTGCTCGTGGATCAGATGAACCGCGTGCCCGACGGCGAGTTCCAGAAGTACGCGACCGAGAGCGGCGCATACATTCGCGAGCACTTCTTCGGTCCCGACCCGCGTCTCCGAAAGATGGTCGAGCACCTCTCCGACGACGACCTTCGTCACCTCCGCCGCGGGGGTCACGACTACCGCAAGGTGTACTCGGCGTACAAGCTCGCGCTCGAACAGCACGGCGCACCGACGGTGATCCTGGCGCACACCGTCAAGGGATGGACGCTCGGGACGGGATTCGAGGCGCGCAACTCGACGCATCAGATCAAGAAGATCGGCGAGGCGGAGTTGCGCGCCTTCCGCGACCTGCTCGAGCTGCCCATCAGCGACAAGCGACTCGCCGACGCCAAGCCTCCCTACTATCACCCCGGCGCGGCTTCGGAGGAGGTCGAGTACCTGCTCATGCGCCGCCGCGCGCTCGGTGGTGTGCTGCCACGCAGGGTGGTCCGCTCCAAGCCGCTCGAACTGCCTGGGGACGCGCTCTACTCCGAGTTCATGAGCGGCAGCGGTACTCGAGCGGCGTCAACGACCATGGTTTTCGCCGGACTGCTGCGCAACCTGCTCCGCGACCCGGGCATCGGCAACCGGGTCGTTCCGATCATCCCCGACGAGGCACGCACCTTCGGCATGGATGCGCTCTTCAGCGAGGTGAAGATCTACGCGCCGTTCGGGCAGCGCTACGAACCGGTTGACGCGGGCATGGTGCTCTCATACCGCGAGGCCGTCGACGGCCAGATCCTCGAAGAGGGCATCACCGAGGCGGGGTCGATGGGAAGCTTCACCGCCGCAGGCACCGCATACGCGACCCACGGTCAGGCCGTCATCCCGTTCTACATCTACTACTCGATGTTCGGATACCAGCGTGTCGGCGACCTCATCTGGGCGTTCGGCGACTCACGCGGTCGCGGCTTCATGCTCGGCGGAACCGCCGGACGCACAACCCTCAACGGCGAGGGTCTGCAGCACGAGGACGGCCACTCGCCATTGCTCTTCAGCGCGATACCCAACGTACGCATCTACGATCCCGCCTTCGCCTATGAGCTGGCGACGGTGATTCGCGATGGGATGCGTCGCATGTACGTCGACGGAGAGGACATCTTCTACTACATCACGCTCTACAACGAGAACTACCCGATGCCACCCATGCAGGAGGGCAGCGAGGACGGCATCCTGCGCGGCCTGTACCTCTACAAGACGGCCACGGGTGAGCGCGCGCACCGGGCTCGCATTCTCGCCAGTGGGAGCGCTGTGCAGGCCGCCGTTGCCGCGCAGTCAATGCTTCTCGAACAGCACGACGTCGCCGCCGAGGTATGGAGTGCCACGAGCTTCCAGCTGCTGCGCCAGGATGCGCTCGAGGTCGAGCGCTGGAACAGGTTGCACCCCGATGGCGAACCACGCGTGTCGTTCGTGGATGAGCAGCTCGGCGGTGACGGCGGACCCATCGTGGCCGTGACCGACTACATGAAGGCTGTTCCCGACCAGATCGGGCGCTTCTTCACGGTTCCGTTCATCCCGCTTGGTACCGACGGCTACGGCCGCAGTGACACGCGTGTCGCGTTGCGCCGGCACTTCGAGGTCGATGCGGAGTCGATTTCGGTCGCGGTGCTCGACGGGCTGGCGCAGCAGGACCGTCTTCCGCGTCACGTCGTCGCCGCGGCCATCGAGCACTACGGACTCGACACCGAGCTCGCTGACCCCCGCTATCGCTGAACTCGCTCAGTGTCAGGCGAACGCCACCGAAGAGCGTTCGGTATAGCGCGCACCGCCAGGTGCGGGTCGCGACTCATAGAGCACGAGTCGCGACGCCGTGAAGGTGGCGTTGACTCGATCCCAGGCACTTGCTGCGGCCCACGCCGCGCTTGCATCGGAACTGAAATTACGGCGCGGCCTGCCCAGCGTGCAGTGCGCGTGATACCTCCGGGGTTCGACCTCGAAGCCGGAGGCTGCAAGCACGGCGCGGCATTCGAGGGCGAGCGCGGTGAGTTGAGGGATCTCACGCGCCGGGCCGAGCCAGAGCACGCGGGGAATCCCCTTTTCAGGAAAGGCACCGACGCGATCGAGCACGACGTCGAAGGGTGGCGTCCGCTCGACGATCGGGGTCACACCATTGAGCGCTGTCGCGGCTCGGTCCTCGTCGATCTGCCCGAAGAAATGCACGGTGAGGTGCAGCGTTTCCGGGCGAGCCCAGCCGACACCCGCAACCCGCTCGCGAAGCTCCGCCTGCAGCCGCTCCACCGCCGCGAGCGCGGGTTCCGCGATGGGAACTGCGAGGAAACACCTCACCCAGGCGGTTTCGCCGTGCCGGTTGGGAGGGGAGTCGTGCCGGCGGCCGATGGGCTCGGGCTCGGCGCGGTACATGGATTGCCACCCGCGTTGGTCAGCGTCACCTCGATGTCGTTCGCCGCACAGAGCTGGTCGACAGCCGTGAACAACGCTTCGGTGAACCAGTCGGGCCGTTCGGTGACGTTGTACGGGTTACCCGCGTAGATCAGGATGTGGCGGACTCCCCAGCCTTTGGGTGTTTTCGAATACACCATCACGATGTCGTAGCCGCCCGCGTCGTGCACGGGCGCCTTGGTGTACGCGCCCACCGCGAGCGACTCGACGGCAGTCGCAAACGCGGGGTTGTACGTCTTGAGCTCGGCGGCGCCGAGGACACCGAGATCTCCGCCTTTCGCGGCCGTCCCGGTGGTGCCGGAGTCGTCCGAGTACGTCTTTGCGGTGGTGGCGAAATTCGCTCCCTTGGCGAGGATCTGCTCGACCAGGGCAGCGCGCTGCTGCGCGAAGACGTCCTCGACGCGCTGCTCATTGAGGTTGGCGGTGATCTCATCCTGGAGTTGGGCGATCGACCCACCGGCCCCCGCGAGCTGGGTTCGGAGCGCGCTCGTCCCTCCGGCCTGCTGCGCATCAGCCGCGACCTCGGCCGCAACCTCCTTCGGGGTTGCCTCGAGCCCGAGCTTGGTTGCCTCCTGGCGGATGACCGTGTCGAGGATCAGGCTGCGCAGGATCGCGGCACGCACCTGCGTGACCGCCGCGCCTCCCGTGCAGTCTCCACCACCCTGTTCGATGCTGGTGCACGCGCTCTGATACCGGATGTTGAACTGCGCGAGCGTGATCGCATCCGGTCCCACACGCGCGATCACCGGCGACGCGTTTGGGGGCGCAGGCGCGGCGGAGCTGCACGCCGCCAGGACGATGGCGCACACCCCCGCAAGGGCCACCTCGACCCGCCTGTGCAACATCCTCAGGCCAGTGTATCGGGGGCGGCTGCGGACCCCGCTCGGCCGATGGGGAGTCCGTTGACCCGGGCCCTGAAGGACGGCGTCGCCACCACGATCACCGTGGTCGCGCCGACCACCAGCGCGCCGACGCCGACTGCGTTGAAGAGACCGACAGAGCGTGGCACCAGTCCGTAGGCCACCGTCCCCAATGGCTGCAACCCGGCGAAGATGGTCGCGTAGATGCCGAGCAACCTGCCCCGCAACGCAGGATCGGTGTCCGTCTGCAGCAGCGTGGTCATCGACGTGCTCACCGCCACGAAGGCGAAGCTGATGCCGACCAGCGCGGGCAGGGTGACCCAGAGCACCGCGCCGTGGGCCACCAGGAACAGGCTCGCGGCGTACACGACCCCTCCGACCAGCATGAGCTGCAAGCGCCCTGCCCCTCGCCCCATCGAGGCGATCGCGATCCCGCCGACGAGGCCGCCGACTCCTCCGACGCTGTACATGACCCCGAGCGCCTGCGGACCGACGTGCAGTTGGATTTTTGCCAGAACCGGCAGAAAGGGCATGTACGACACCCCGAAGAATGCGAGCACCGATGCCCCGATCACGACGCCACGAACGAGCGGATCGGATCCGGCGACACGCAGCCCGGCGATCAGCTCGCCCCACGCGGTGGCGCCCGCCCGCCTCGGCAGAGGAGCCACGTCGGGGATGACCGTCAGGAGCACGACGATCGGCGCCAGATACGCGACAGCGAGAAACCCGAAACACACCGCCGGGCCGGCGAAACCGATCAGCAGCCCCGCCACCGACGGGCCGACGATCCGGGTCGCGCTCATCGCCGCGGCACCGAGCGCGACGGCGTTGACCACCAGATGGCGCTCGACCAGGTCGGCCACCAGCGCCTGGCGAGTGGGTAGGTCGGCGGCGTCGGTGGCACCGAACACGATCGCCACCACCAGGATCGCCGCGAAGCTCGCGTGGTTGGTGGCGACAAGGAGCGCGAGCGACCCGGCGCTCAGCCCGAGGAGCGACTGAGTGACCAGCAGGATCCGCCGCCTGGGGAGACGGTCGGCGAGCACGCCCCCCGCGAGCGAGAGAATCACCGATGGGATACCGTCCGCAGCCGCAACCGCCGCGACGGCGGTCGTGCTGCCCGTGTTGTGGTAGACGAGGTAGCCGAGGGCGACCACCTGCATCCAGGTGCCGAGCAGCGTCGGCCACTGCGCTGCCCAGTACCAGCGGAATGGCCGTACGCGCAGCGCCGGCGGCGGCCAGCGGCGTTCGAGGGTCGAGACCGGATCAGGCGTCGCGAGCTCCGCCTCCACGTCCACGCCGGCGTCCCTAGTCACACCCCCGGCGCCTACGCGGCGGCTACCGAGGCGCCGTCGGCGCGAGGCAGAGGCTGATCGTCGAGGAACGCGGTGATGAGCGCACGCTGGCGACGTGAGAGCTCGGGGCTCCATGCGTGGCCCGCCTGCCTGATGACGTCGAACGAGACGTCCGGCGCACCGGCGATGGCCGACTCGAGGCGGCGGACGTTGACGATGCGATCGTGCTCCGCAACCAGAATTAGCGTGGGACGCCCCGACCCGCGAATCTGAGCAAGGTCGTCACGCTGCAGCGCGTCGTGCAGCCACTCGCGCGCCGCGCGCGGATCCGCAAGCACCTGGTTGTCGAAGTTGGTCTTGGCGGCGATGGGATCGACATTCTTGCCTTCGACCATCAGCCGTTTATAGATATCGCTCATGGTGCGCTGGTGCGCGAGCCAGGTGATCCCCGGGTACACGATAGGCGCGAGCATGAAGCCGACCTGGATGTGAAACGCGCGACGCACCAGCCATGGTGCCACCAGCGGCGTGTGCAGGATCAGGCGCCCGGTCGCCTGCGGACGGGCGCGTTGCACCGCAAGCGCAACCGGGGTGCCGAGGCAGAGCCCGGCGACGTCGAACTGTTCCACGCCGGCATCCTCGGCGGCGGCGAGTGCGGCGCGAGCGAGCGCGGGAGCGGTGTGGCCGCCGTCCAGCGGCGCGGATCGCCCGAAACCGGGCAGGTCGGGCGCGACGATCGTTCGGCGCTGCAGCAGCACGTCGAACCAGTCGGTGAAGTTCTCCGCCGACCCGATGAAACCGTGGCAGAGCAGGAGCATCGGCCCGGTTCCCCCGGTCAGATAGCGCAGGCGCTTGCCTTCGAATGTCGTGAAACGTTCCTCCAGCCCGTTCACGACAGACGTCACTCGGTGTCGATCTGCGCGCGCTGGAGGCGTCCGCTGTAATCGATGTACACGGATTTCCACTCGCTGAACTCGTCGAGCACATGACCGCCGGCTTCACGGTGTCCGTTCCCGGTGTTCCGAGTTCCGCCGAAGGGGAGTTGAATCTCCGCGCCGATGGTCGGTGCGTTGATGTAGACGATCCCCGAATGCAGCTCGTTGATCGCGTGAAACGCGGTGCGCAGGTCGTTGGTGTACACGCTCAGGCTGAGGCCGTACTGCGTGGAGTTGGCGGCGGCGATCGCATCATCCATCGAACCCACGGGAATGATCACGGTGGTGGGACCGAAGATCTCCTCCTGAGCGATTCGCATCGCTGGTTTCACGTCGCCGAAGACGGTCGGACGGTAGAACCAGCCCTTGGCGAGCGCTCCCTCGGTCGCGATCTCGCCGCCCAGGAGCAGCGATGCCCCTTCGCCCTTGCCGATCTCTGTATACGAGTGAATACGCCGAAGCTGGGTCTCATTGATCACCGGGCCAACGTCGACCTTCTCGTCGAGCCCGTCTCCGAGCCGGAGGTGCGAGGCGCGCTCGACCAGCCGCGACGTGAAGCGGTCGAGCGCGCCGTGCTCCACGATCAGTCGGGATGAGGCGGTGCACCGCTGCCCCGCGGTGCCGAAGGCACCCCAGAGCGCGCCGTCCACCGCAAGCTCAACATCGGCGTCGTCGAGCACCACGATGGCGTTCTTGCCGCCGAGCTCGAGCGAGCACTTCTTGAGCATGCGACCGCACGTCTCCGACACGATCCGCCCGGTGTCCACGCTGCCCGTGAAGTAGATTGCGGCGACATCGGGGTGCTCGACGAGCGCTGCGCCCGCCTCCTCGCCGAAGCCGAACACGACGTTGACCACGCCGGTGGGGAGCCCCGCGTCCTCGAGCGCTTCGACGAAACGTAACGCGCACAGCGGGGTGTCCTCGGCGGGCTTGAGCACCACGGCGTTGCCCGCCATGATCGCCGGGAAGATCTTCCATGACGGAATGGCGATCGGGAAGTTCCAGGGCGTGATGCAGCCGACGACACCGAAGGGCTGACGCACGGTCATCGCCCACTTGTCGCGGAGCTCGCTCGGAACCGTCTCGCCGAAGGCGCGGCGACCCTGGCCGGCGATGAACTTGCCCATGTCGATCGCTTCCTGGACATCGCCCCGAGCTTCGGTGAGCACCTTGCCCATCTCCCGGGTCATGAGCTGCGCCAGGGTCTCCTTGCGCTCCTCGAGCAACTCGGATGCTCGAAGGATGATCGCGGCGCGAGACGGCCACGGCGTCCGCCTCCAGCCGTCGAAGGCAGCGCGCGCAGCCGCGACCGCCGCTTCGACATCGGCTCGGTCACTCCGAGAGAACACACCGACGACATCGCCGTTTGCCGGGTTGCGTGATTCGAACGTGCGCGCGGAGGCGGACGGTCGGAACGCGCCGCTGATCAGGTTCCCGACCTCGGGGGCGACCTCCACCGCGCTCATGCGGCGACCTCCTCGCGCAAAGCAGCCTCGAGGAGGTCCAGGCCGGCATCCAGCTCGGATTCGGGGATGGTGAGCGGCGGGATCAACCGGATCACGTTCCCATCGATACCACAGGAGAGCAAAAGGAGGCCGCGGGCGAGCGCGTTGGCCGAGATCCGGTCGACCAGCCTGGTGGCTGGAGCGCCGCGCTGGACGAATTCAAGGCCGATCATCAGGCCGAGGCCACGCACATCGGCGAGCGCCGGCATCTCCGCCTGCCATCCTCGCGCGCGCTCCATGACACGACGGCCGAGACGTTCCGCCCGCTCCGGAATCCGGTCACGCGTCATGGTCTCGATCACCGCCACGGCGGCCGCGCACGCGACCGCGTTGCCACCGTAGGTCGTGCCGTGCTCGCCCTCGTGAAACGCGCTCATCACCCGGTGGCCGGCGACCATCGCCGCGATGGGCATCCCGTTCCCCAGCGCTTTGGCGAGGCACATGATGTCGGGCTCCACCATCGAGTGCTCGACCGCGAACATCTTCCCGGTGCGACCGAATCCGGTCTGCACCTCGTCCGCCACCAGCATGATCCCGTGCTGGTCGCACACCTGGCGCAGCATGGGCAGGAAGGTTGCCGGCGGAACGACGTACCCGCCTTCGCCCTGCACGGGCTCGACGACGATCGCGGCGACAGTCTCCGGGGCCGTTGTGGTGGCGAAGAGAAGCTCGAGCTCGCGCTCGACCAGCTCGCACACGTCGTCCGCGGAGTGCGAGCAATAACGGAAGCAGTACGGATAGCGGATGTGGTGAACGCCCGGCAGCAGCGGGCCCATGCCGCGGCGGTAGGCCGCCTTGCTCGCGGTGAGCGAGAGCGCGCCGTACGTCCGCCCGTGAAAGCCGCCGACAAACGCGATGATGTCGCCACGCCCGGTTGCTCGCCGGGCCAGTTTCATGGCTCCTTCCACCGCCTCCGCGCCGGAGTTGGTGAGGAACACCTGGTCAAGCGACGGCGGGAGGATGGACACAAGCGCAGCCGCCGCCTCGATCATCTTCGGATGGAAGGCCGTTACCGAGGTGTGCCAGAGACGATCGACCTGGTCATGCACGGCAGCGACCACCGCAGGGTGACGATGCCCGAGGTTGGTGACTCCGATGCCGCAGCCGAAGTCCAGCACGTCGCGGCCGTCGACCGTGTGCAGATGCGCACCCTCGGCGCTCTCGACAACAAGGTCCGAGTAGCGGTGGTACGCGCCGGCAATCAACTCGGCGTCACGCTCACGCCACGTCGCCGCATCGGCGGCCGCCAGCATCCCGCTCACGACCCGGAGGTTGCTCTTGCAGGCCCCGACGAGGATGAGGCGGCACCCCTCACCCCGACCTTTCCCAGGGCGAGGAAGCCGCCGAACATGATCGCGATCCCCGCGGCCTCGTACGCGCCAAGCACATCGAGGTCGCCGATGCCGACGGTCTTTGCCGCCGTGAACCCTGCGGCAATGACCAGCGCACCACCGGTGAGGAGCACGTTGCAGATCACCTTGTCGATCCCGGCATGATCGCGAATGAAGCGATATGCGGACCACGCCGATCCACCGACGAGCACGAGGGTTCCGATGATGTTGAGGAACACCACCCCGATGAAGAGCAGCGATCCCTGCTGGATCGCGTCGCCCAGCACTCCCCTGGCGGTGGTCAGCTTGGCGGCATCGACCGGGATCACGGCTGCGTCGACGGCGAGCACGAGCGTGATCGCAGCCAGGACGACGGCGCACGCCCAGGCCACCCGGCGGGGGGCGAGAAGAAAGATGGTGCCGAGCGCTAGATAGATGACTCCGAGCACTCCGCCGAGCAGGTAGAAACCGCGGAAGACCGCCGGCGACCAGCCGCCGGTCTCCCCCGCCGCCTGGAACGCGGCTGCGCCGGCAAAGATGAGCAGCCCGAGAGTCCACGCCGCGAATGCAGGACGCCGGCTTCGCCGGAACCTGAAAAACACGACCACGGCAAACGCCGCACTCAGTCCACTCGCAACGGCAGCGAAGACCATAACCGATGATCCTAACGGGGTTGAGAGGGTCCTTGGATTTGGCTCGGCTACATGCCCAGGTAGGCGCGCTGGACGTCCGCGGAAGTCAGCAGTTCCTCGGCGGGACCGGAAAGCACGACATTGCCCGTTTCGAGCACGTAGCCTCGCGATGCCGTATGCAGCGCCAGCAATGCGTTCTGCTCGATGAGCAGGATCGTTCTTCCCCTCGAGTTGATCTCACGCACCACCTCGAAGATCGCGTCCACCAGGATCGGCGCGAGCCCTAGGGACGGCTCATCCAGCAGGAGCACAGTCGGATCACTCATGAGCGCCCGGCCGATGGCCACCATCTGCTGCTCGCCGCCACTCAGGCTGCCTGCCAGCTGAGACTGTCGCTCACGCATGCGGGGAAACAACGTGAAGACGCGTTCGAAGTCCGTACGGATGCCGGCGCGATCATGCCGCGAATAGGCGCCCATCTCCAGGTTCTCGCGCACCGTCATGCGCGAGAACAGCCGGCGTCCCTCGGGCGCGTGGCCGATCCCCAGGCGGGCGATGCGCTCAGCGCCGATCTGGTGAATCGGCTTACCCCGCAGCAGCACCTCGCCACGCGCCGGACGAACCAGACCGCTGATGGTCCGAAGGGTCGTCGTCTTACCGGCGCCATTGCTGCCGATGAGGGCGACGATCTCACCCTCGCCGACCTCGAGGGACACGTGGTGCAAAGCCTGCACGCGCCCGTAGAAGACGTCCACACCGCGCAATTCGAGGACCGGCGGCGGCTTGACAGTTGCGGCGCGCGCCGGCTCCCCGGATTCGACTGCGACCTGGCTCATATCAGTGCGGATCATGGACCGAAGAAAGGGAACTGTTCAAGTTCTGCGCGCGCCTACCTGAAGCCGACAGACCCCCGCAATCCCCCATTAGGATGATTGACAAACCTCTCCGGAAGTGTGTACACAGGCTCCAGCGACCACTATAGTGGCCCCTCACGGCTGCACAACGCGGGAGACACACATGCGGAAACCCTTCTACCTGCTTTCGACCGCGGCCCTGCTGGCCATGGTCGGTGCCACTGCCTGCGGCACGAGCTCCACGACGCCGACCACCGGGACCGGAGGTGGCGGACTGGCAAGCTGCCAGGGCTCGATCACGGTGGCGAGTGACCTGCCGACAAGCGGTGGTGACGCCGCGATCGGCGGTGGTACCGAGCAGGGAGTGCACCTGGCCGTCACGCAGGCACAGCAGCACGATCTTTTCGGCGGCTGCACGATCACCTACATCGCGAAGAACGATGCCTCGGTGGCGCTCGGCAAGCACGATCCCGCGCAGGGAGCCCAGAACATGACCGAGCTGGCGGCCAACCAGGCGGTGGTTGGCGTCGTTGGTCCGTTCAACTCTGGTGTCGCTGTTGCGGAGATGCCCATCAGCAGCGCCGCGGGACTGGTGCAGATCAGCCCGTCAACAACCGACCCCGGGTTGACAATTGCGGGCAGTGACCCCGCGATCGACACCGCGTCGCTGCACAAGAACCCGGATGGCAAGAACACCTACTTCAGGGTCATCTCCAACGACACGGTCCAGGCCAAGGTCATGGCCACGTACGCCACCGGGACCCTGGGACTGAAGTCCTTCTATGACATCAGCGACAACGAGACCTACGGCAAGGACCTCTCCAATTACTTCGACCAGGACGTCAAGCAGCTGGGCGGCACGATCGTCAAGCGCGATGACACCACCGACTACAGCCCCGAGAAGTTTCAATCGCTGCTGACCGGCGTTGCCAGCCTGAAGCCTCAGGCAGTGTTCTACGGCGGCGTCGCGTCGAACGGATCGGGCGTCCTCTGGGCCGCGATGCGGACCGTTGGACTCAGCGCCACGTTCCTGAGCGGTGATGGAACGGTCGATCCTCAGTTCTTCAAGGACGCGGGCACGGCGGCCGGCAGCGCTGCAAATACCTACGCGTCCAGCGCTCCGGACACCACAACGCTGGCCAGTGCGCAGGCGTTCCTCACCGCATACAAGGCCGCGTACAACCAGCCGGTCGTTGCGTACTCGACGTACGGCTATGACTGCATGAACATCCTGCTCAATGCGATCAAGAGTGTCCTCGTGCAGAACGGCGGCAAGATCCCGGCAAGCGCCACGGCCTTCCGAGCCGACGTGGTCACCGCGGTAGCGGCAACGAGCTACGACGGGACGATCGGCCACACACAATTCGACTCGCTCGGCGACACGTTGAACCACTCGTTCTCCATCTACGTCCCGCAGAATGGGGCGTGGGTCGGGAAGACGACTCTGAGCGCCTAGGTGTTGCAAGGGGGAGCGTGGACGCCACGCTCCCCCTTTCTTTTTGCCTCATAAGAGAGGATCACCGATCGCAGTGACGAACTCGCGTCGACGTGGAGGCGAGCGTGCCGGCGAGCGCTGACGCGACCGCCCTCGGCGTTCCTGCCGAACCGAGCCCCACGCTGATGGCTCGAATACGCGAGGTGGGACGCCTGCTCAACCGCGCGTTCCCGGTCATCATCGTCGCCGTACTCATCCTGATGATCGGCCTCGTGGCCGGCCGCAGCGGTGGGACCACCGCCGCTGCCGAGGTGCGTGAGGGGCTCACCATCGGCGCGGTCTATGCGCTGATCGCGGTGGGCTACACGATGGTGTACGGCATCATCGAGCTCATCAATTTCGCGCACGGCGACGTGTTCACCTTGAGCGCGTTCTACGCGATTTTCATCGCCGAGTTTCAACCCTTCGGCTTCAACCTCAACTCGCTGGCCACGAGCGGTCCGCCCGGATTCTTCGCTGCGCTCGCCATCCTCATGCCCCTGACCATGATCGCCGCCGGCCTCACCGGAATGCTGATCGAACGGGTCGCGTACCGCCGGTTGCGAACCGCGCCGCGGCTGGCTCCGCTGATCACCGCGGTCGGCGTGTCATTCATCATCGAGGGATTCCTGTTCGCCACACAGGGATCGACGAACGTGCGCACCGGCAAGGCCAACTGGCTTCCGGGCAACGCTTTCACGGTGGGCGGCGTTGTGATCAGCTGGCACGACATCTTCGTCTTCTTCTCCGCGCTGGTGTTGATGTTCCTGCTCCAGGCTTTCGTCCGGCTCACGCGGCTGGGGAAGGCGATGCGCGCCACCGCGCAGGACCGCGATGCCGCGCTGCTCAACGGGGTGAACATCAATCGGACGATATCGGCGACATTCTTCATCGGATCCGCCCTGGCCGCCGCCGGCGGGATCATCTACAGCGTCAAGGACGACCTGATCGTTTGGAACCTCGGCTTCCGTTTCGGCATCATCGCGTTCACGTGTGCCGTGCTCGGCGGTATCGGCAACATCGTCGGCGCCGGTGTCGGTGCATTCCTGATCGGTCTCATCCAGGTGTTCGGTGGTCAGCTCATCGGCTCGGCCTGGGACAACGCGATCATCTTCGCGATGCTGATCATCGTCTGGGTGGTGAGACCGGTCGGCTTACTCGGCATGAAGGTGGCCGACCGTGCCTGAGCCAATCGTTGATCCGCTTGCCGTCACCGAGACGGCAGGGCCCACCACCGAGGAGCCTCGCAGGGATGACGACCTAGCCCCACCGGACGAACTGCCCGCCACCGCTTCCGAAGCAGCGCGGGAAGAGTCGTCGGTCGGCTTTACAGCCCTGGTGATCGCCGGCCTCGTCTTCATCGTCGCCGGCTGGCTGCTCCCCTGGTTCGTCGAACAGACCAGCAACGGCATCGGGTTCAGTGCGCAGGACGCGGTGAGCTCACCTCCCACTGGGATCGGAACGTTCGTCGTCTACCTGATCGGTGTGGCCATGGTTGGGCTTGTCGCCTTCGCGCTCTACGATCTCCTCAATAGCATCACGCATCGCGGCCGGCCGCTGCGCTGGTGGCGGAGGCGCACCGCGCTGGCAATC
>DASZJB010000121.1:0-14648 GCA_035948615.1 Candidatus Dormiibacterota bacterium | reverse complement strand
TGATGGGGGCTTCCCCTACCAGGCCGGTGCCGGGACCGATCCCGATTCCACCGCGCTCGTCCTCCAGGCACTGCTCGCCACCGGCCAGAACCCCGAGGCGCCCGCCTGGGCGCCCGGCGGGCACGGTCCTCTCGCCCGGCTGATCGCCTCCCAGAACAGCAATGGCGGCTTCACCTTCCCCGGCAACCCCGCCCCCGATCCCTTCACCACCGCTCAGGTCCCTCCCGCACTCGAGCGCGCCGCCTACCCGCTCAGCTGCGGAAGCGCGCGGTGCTTCCAGCCGGGATCGACGCTGCAGGGGACGTCTCCGACCCCATCGCCCACGGCCACCCGCCGGCCCCAGCCGTCCGCGACCCCTCGCCCGGTCGACGGCGTCGGGCCGCCGGCTCCCTCGCCGCTCGGGGCGGTGCTCGGGGTTGGCGCAATCCCGACACCCTCGGCAACCGGGGCCGGCGAGGCTACGCCGCCCGTCCCGAGCCCCTCGGCGAGCGCGCCGCCTCAAATCTCGACCACGCCTGCACACAGCGACGCGTTCCCGATGGCAGGGGTCTACCTCGGGGCTGCACTGGCGGCAGCCATCGTCGTGGTCGTTGTCGCCCTCTCCGCTCGACGCAGGCGTCGCGCGTGAGGCCGGCATGATCCGAGTCCTCTTGCGGGTGGTGCTCGCCCTGCCGCTGCTTGGCGCCGGGATGGGGGCCGTGACGAGCGTTGCCGGTTCGGGACCGGCCACACCGCTGTGCGCCCAGGCGGCATCGCTGCACCACGTCGGGATCGTCGTGGAGCACGGGGATGGGCAGGTCATCCGCCGCTGTGTCGGATTCGACACCGCCACAGCGACAGCGCTGGCCGTGCTGCAGGCCAGCGGGCTCGAGGTGGGCATCTCGTCATACGGCGGAGGTCTGGGCGCAGCGGTCTGCCAGATCGACAATGAGCCCGCGACCTACCCACCAGGCTGCTTCACTGCCTCGGGTTCCTACTGGGTCCTGTTCGTCTCGCGCGCCGGTGGTGCCTGGGCCACCTCGGATCTCGGCGTATCGAGCGAGACGGTCGCCGGCGGCGACGGCATCGGCTTCCGGTTCGATCCGCAGACCGGCGCCGACCCACCGCCCGCGTCTCCGGCCGGCACGTGCCCGGCATCGACGCCACCGCCGGCGCGGACGCCGGCGGCCTCGGTTCGGCCGACCGCTGCCCCGCGCGCATCCTCCTCGACACCCTCGGCACCTCCATCGCGCTCAGCCCCCACACCTCCAAGCGCAACCCCCACCGCGGGGGTGCTCGGGGTTGCCACACCGGCGGCGAGTCCGGGTGCGATCGGATCGTTGAGGCGCCCTGACTCCCCGCCCGGGATCAATGTCGGGCTGCTGCTCGCGGCGGTAGGGTCTGGAGGCCTGCTCGGGCTGCTCGCGATCCGAATCCTGGGGAGGCGCGCCGTATGAACCCACGAGCTCTCGCCGCCTGGTCGCTCTCGGGAATCACGATCGCGCTGGCTTCGGGCAACCCTGTGTACCGCGCGCTGGCGCTGCTCTGCGCCGTCAACGTGCTCGTCGCGCTGCGCCGTCCCGAGGTGTCGCTTCGAGGCCTGAGCATCGCGCTGGTCGTCGCCGGGCTGATCGCGATCGCCGTCACCACGCTCGCGAGTCACACCGGTGAGCACGCGTTCCTGGTGCTGCCGTCCGCGATCCCCGTGCTCGGCGGTTCGCTGACTGTCGAGGCCGCGCTCTTCGGAGCGTCCACCGGCCTCGGGATCGCCGCGGCTGTCCTGGCTGCGGCTCCGCTCTCGCTGGTGCTGACACCGAACTCGCTCGTCGACGCGCTCCCGAGCGCCCTGGCGCGGACCGGTGCGGCTATCGGCACCGCACTCAATCTCATCCCCGGAATCGCGCGCAGCGCGACCGAGATTCGCGACGCGCAGCGCATGCGTGGATGGCGTCCCCGCAGGGTGCGCGAATGGCCCGATCTCGCGGTGCCGGTGGTGCTGACGGCGCTCGAAGGTTCGATAGCGCTGGCTGAAGCCATGGAGGCGCGCGGGTATGGGTCGGGAGCGCGCAGTCACTACAGCGACCTGGTGTGGCGCCGGGCGGATGTCGTGGTGTGCGTGGTCGCGCCCGCGGCGGCGATCGCGTTCGTGCTGCTGCGTGTCAGCGGCTCCATCGCCGACTGGTATCCATTTCCCAACGTGTCGCTGCCGCCGGTCAACGGGGTCGGCGTCGCTTGCTGCCTGGCGCTCGCCCTCCCCGCGCTGGTATGGCGGCGATGACGCCGGCATCCGGCGTCTCGCTGACCGGACTCACGTACCGGTACCCCGGTGCGTGGACTGACGCACTCGACATTGCCGACCTCCACATCGGTGACGGCGTGACCCTTGTCACGGGTGCGTCGGGTTCGGGGAAGTCGTCGCTCCTCCGGGTGTGCAACGGCCTCGTGCCGCATTTCCACGGCGGCACAATCGGCGGAAGCGCGACGGTCTGCGGGCACGATGTCCTCAGCACGGCGACGCGAGTGCTCGCGATCAAGGTCGGCTTCGTCTTCCAAGACCCCGAGCTGCAGTCGGTGTATCCCACCGTGGAGCGTGACGTCGCATTCGGGCTGGAGAATCTCGCCGTTGCGGCGACCGCGATGCCGTACCGGGTCGCGGACGCGCTCGAGAGGACCGGCATCGCTCATCTGCGCGGCCGTGCGGTGAGCACGCTTTCCGGCGGTGAGCGCCAGCGCCTCGCGCTCGCCGGGGTGCTCGCGATGCAACCACGGGTGCTCGTGCTCGACGAACCCCTTTCGCAGCTCGACGAGGACGGGGGGCGCTCGGTGGTCACGATCCTGGGAGGACTCGCGGCCACGGGGACGGCGGTGATCATCGCCGAGCACCGTGTGGACCAGCTGGCGCGACTCGGTGGACGGGTGCTGGCGATGGAAGGCGGACACGTCGTCGACGCGGGACGTCGCACAGCGGGGCGGCTCGTGGAAACGGTCTCCTCGCGTACCCCGTCGTCTCCAAGGGCGAGGATTGCCTGGGAATTGACCGGGGTCGCGACCGGCCCGGCGCGCACGCCCGTCCTCGAAGGCGTCTCCCTGCATGGCCGGGAAGGCGAGGTCGTCGCGCTCGTCGGCCCCAACGGCGGCGGCAAGACCACCCTGTTGCGCACCATCGCCGGGCTGCTCGCGCCCTTCTCCGGTCGCGTCCATCGCGAGCCGGGTCGAGTCGCGTTCCTCCCGCAGAACCCGATGGCACTCCTCCACCGATCGAGTGTCGCCGCCGAGGTCCTGTGGACCGTGCGCCGCGATCCGCCGACCGATGATGTCGCGACGCTGCTCGCGGAGTTGGGACTCGCCGATCTCGCGACCCGAGACCCACGCGATCTCAGCACCGGTGAACGGCAGCGAGCGGCGATCGCCGCCGTGCTTGCCGGGAGACCGCGGATCGCACTCCTCGACGAGCCAACCCGCGGCATGGATGACGCTGCTCGCGATGCGCTCTGCCGCGCCATTCAGCGGCTGCGCGCGTCCGGAAGCTCCATCGTTATTGCCACACACGACAAGAACTTGACGGCGGCGCTGGCGGACCGCACCGTGGCAGTGGGTGGACGGACGGCGCGCGACCTTGCACCGGTGGCTGTGGCATGAGGGTCGGCCTCATCTCCGTCGCCGGGCTCGGGCTGTTCCTGTGGCCGTTCGTGGCAGCCGATACGCCCCCTGCGGCGACATCCGTGGCTCTGAGCCTCGGGGTCGTCGCCGTGCTGATGTTCGTGGAAGCCTCGACACGGCGACTCGATGCCCGGCGGTTTGCCCTGCTGGCGGCGATCGCCGCCATCGATGCCGGACTGCGGCTCGTGCTGGTCACCGGGCTCGGTGGGTTCAGCCCGATCTTCTTCCTGATCCTGGCAGCGGGCTACGTCTATGGGCCTTCGTACGGCTTTCTCGCCGGGTCGGTGTCGCTGCTCGCCTCGGCGGTGGCGACGGGTGGGATCGGGCCTTGGCTTCCCTACGAGATGCTGGGATGCGGCTTCGTGGGGATGGTCGCCGGCATCGCCGCCCTTCGGCGTTCCGGTCCCGTCACCTGGCGGGACATCGTGATCCTGGCAGCTGTCGGCGCGGTCACCGGGTTCGCGTATGGCGCCCTGCTGGATATCTGGGACTGGACCACGTACTACAGGGGTGCGCCGGGGTTCGGATGGGAGCCCGGGCTGGCCCCTGCCGCCGCGCTCGCCCGATTCGGCCGCTTCTACGTCGCGACGTCGTTTGTGTATGACTGCTTCAGAGCAGGCGGCAACGCGCTCGCGGTGCTCGTTCTCGGTGCTCCGGTGCTCGCCGGGCTGATCCGGATGCGCGCGCGCTTCAACGTCGTGGTCCTCGATTCAATACGTCAGGGTGCGGCGGGTGTCGGCGCCCCGGTCACCCCGAGGTGAGGGCGAGCACTGAAAAGACGACGGCCACGATGGCACCGACCACCAGCGGGAGCTTCGACACCGGCCACGGGGTCCGCCGTCTCACGGCGAGGGTCACGCCGAGGGTGACCGCTATCCCGGCTGCATACAGATAGTGCAGTTCGTGAACGGGCCGGTTGCCCATCAGGTACAGCGCGGCGCCCAGGAGTATCTGGACTGCCACCGCGAGCAGCAGGATCCTGAGATAGATCTTGAGCACGAGCCCCACGAGCGGCGTGACCAGCGAGATCAGCGCGACCAGCCCACCGACCACTGCCGCGATCACGACGATGAACCCGAACTTCTGATGCAGGGTCACCCAGTCGATCGAGGCGATCATCAATCCGGCCAGTACTGCTCTTCGCGAATCACCTTGTTGTCGAAGCCGGCACGACGCATGATCGCGCGCGCTCCGCTGATCATCCCGGGATGACCGCACAGGAAGATGCCGCCGTACCCAGGGTGCATACCCGCGGCGTCTGCGTACTTGCGCATGATGTCCTCGACCCTTCCCCACTCGCCCCGCCATTCGGGGTCTTCCCACGGGCGGCTCACCGTCGGCACATAGGTGAACCAATCGAACTCGTGGTCCAACGCAACCAGCTCGTCCGCGTAACCCAGCTCCACCGACCGAGCGGCACCTTGTAGCAGCAACACGGGGAGCGGCGTCCACTCACCGGCTCGCACCCGAGAGACGACGGTGCGCAGGAAGCTCACGAACGGGGCAACGCCGGTCACCGTGGCAACGAACAGATGCGGTTCCGCCGCGAGCGGTGTGTCGCGGAGGAACAATCCCTTGGTACGCTTGCGAACAATCAGCTCTGCACCGACGCCGAGTGCGAACAGCGGATCCGACAACTCACCGTCCGGCACGCGCTCGATGAACAGTTCGATGTCGCCTTCGAGCGGCGACGAGCAGATGGAATACGGCCGCTCGATGACCCTGCCGTTCGAATGGAGCCCCAGCGTTACGTACTGCCCAGGCCGGTAGGGAAGCTCGATTTCGGGATGAATCCGGATGATCCACAGGTCGGGAGCGGGGTCGCGACGTGACACCACGGTCGCGGTCGCGTATTTTTCCGGATCCATCATGGCGCGCTGAGAGTGTAGGGGGAAGCTCAAGGCGCGCCTCTTTTGGCGGAAGGGTAGAGACTGTCATCTGATGTACGGTCCCCTCGCCCTTGTCGGCGGCGACGAGTTCAACCCAGGTAACGAGCACCAGGACGAAATTCTTCGCGACGCGTGTGCCGGGCGACCGGCGTACGTGGTCGCGACCGCGGCACAGGACTTCGCGTCGGGGGCGGTCGAGGCAGCGCGTCGCTGGTTCGCCGGACTCGGCCTCGAGGTTCGCGAGCTGCGTATCCGCACAAAAGAGGACGCGCGGTCCCCGGAGATCGTGGCCGAGGCCGCCACGGCCGGTCTTGTCTACATCGCGGGCGGAGACCCCGGCTGGGTGGTGGAGGTTCTGCGGGCAAGCCCGGTGTGGAAAGCCATCGCCGCGGCATGGCGGGCCGGGGCCGCTCTTGCCGGCTCATCCGCCGGTGCGATGGCACTCTGCCAGTGGTGCCTGGTGCAGACCAGCTGGCCCGGCGAGGTCGACGAGCGCTCGGTCGATGCCCTGGGCCTGATCCCGGGTTGCGCGATCCTGCCCCACTTCGACGTCCTCGGCGACGCATGGGTACCGTGGGCGCAGGAGGGACTCCGCCAGGACACACAGGTCATCGGCATCGACGAGCGCACGGCGGCCGTGCTCCGCGATGGCCGCTGGGAGGTGGTCGGACCGGGCGCTGTCACGATCCTGCAAGGGTCGGTGCGCCGTCGCCACATCGAAGGCGAAAAGATCGAAGGGATGTCCAATCCGGAACCTTGACCCTGCTCAGGCCGTAATCCGACTGTAACCCTGGTCCGTTTACATCTATGACAGGCTGGATAACCTGAACAGCGAAGGCATCACGAGAGACGAACGAGCGACATGAGCTTCCAAAGCGCGATCACTGACATGGACGCGGCAAAGGCCCGCGCCGAAGACCTGAAGGCCCGGCGGCGCCTTCGCATCGAGCACATTCAGCGGCTCGAACGCGTCCTCGACAGCGTTGAGCATCACAACCTGCAACGTGACCGTCAGGTACCGGCGGACATGTGGCGTCAGCTCCAGGAGCTCGAGGTGGTGCTGCCCGTGCCCGCTCCCGCGGCGCTCTGGCAGGCGCGCAACACCGCCAGGCTGCATGACGCTCTGCTCGACTGGGAAGCGGATCTGCTCGACAAGGTCGCTCCGCACCGCGTCGCGTACGACGACACGCACGACGACTGACCTCACCGCCTGACGCGGGTCTGGCACACTCAGCGGACGTGAGCACCGCTGAACGCATGGCGCTCGTCGAGCGCAACACCGCCGAGATCATCGGCGCCGACGAGTTGCCGCCGCTGATGGACGCCGGCCTCGAGTTGCGCCACTACATCGGGTTCGAGATCTCCGGCAAGGCGCACCTGGGCACGGGGCTGATGAGCATGGCGAAGGTTCGCGACCTCACGGCGGCCGGAGTGCACTGTTCCGTCCTCCTCGCCGATTGGCACACGTGGATCAATGACAAGCTCGGCGGCGACCGCGACCTGATCCGCCGCATCGCGACCGGATATTTCACCGAGGCGTTCCGCGCCTCGCTGCTGTGTGTCGATGCCGACCCCGGCTCGGTCGAGTTCGTGCTCGCCTCAGACCTGTACGGGAGCGACGACGAATACTGGGCCACGGTCATCGAGGTGAGCAAGAACACCACGCTTGCGCGGATGCAGCGCAGCATCAGCATTCTTGGCCGGCAGGAACGCGAGAGCGTCGATTTCGCCAAGCTCATCTATCCCGCCATGCAGGCCGCCGACATCTTCACGCTGGGTGTGCACATCGCCCACGCGGGCATGGATCAGCGCAAGGCCCACGTGATCGCACGCGACGTGGCCACGCACATGCGCATCCATGCGATCCGCGGCGTGAACGGGGCGCCGATGAAACCGGTCGCCCTGCATCATCCACTCCTGCTCGGACTCCGCCGTCCGCCGGTGTGGCCGGTGCCGCCGGAGTCGGCACGCGACGTGTTCTCAGCGATGAAGATGAGCAAGAGCGATCCGGGCTCGGCGGTCTTCGTTCATGACAGTCCTGACGAGATCATGGGGAAGATCAGAAAGGCGTTTTGCCCTCCAGGCGAGGTCGAGTTCAACCCCATCCTCGACTGGATCGAGAAGCTCGTCTTCGATATCGCAGGCGGCCCTTTCGTGGTCGAGCGGTCGGAGGCGAACGGCGGGCGGGTGACGTTCGACACCAAGGGCGAGGTGATCGCGGCCTACCTCGAGGGGTCACTGCACCCGATGGACGCCAAGGCGGCGCTCGCCGCACGGCTCATCGATCTGCTCGAACCCGCGCGCATCCATTTCGCGAAGCCCGAGATTCACGCCATGCTCGAGGAGGTCGACGCGGCAATCGACTAGCGAGTCAGCGCAGGCCGACCGCCGTCTGCACTCGCAGCAGGGTCGCGTCGGCGACGAGCCGGACGCGATCGGCCGACTCGGCGAGCACGCGCCGGAGGCCGGCCTCATCGGCACGAAGGGCCGCGTATCGCGTCTGAATCGGAGCGAGCGCGCCGACGATGGCGTCGGCCACGGCGCCCTTCAGCACGCTGTACGTCTTGCCTTCAAATGTCCCCAGCGCGGCCTCTGCGCTCACCTCGTGGAGGGCCGCGTAGATCTCGAGCAGATTTGCGACTCCCGGGCCGACCGGATCCCGCACGGCCGGCTCGGTGTCGGTGGTGGCGCGAGCGATCTTGCGGCGCACGACGTCAGGCGGATCGAGCAGCAGCACCGCGTGGCCAGGGCGCTCCGCGGCGATGCTCTTGCTCATCTTCTCGTCGGGCGTATCGAGTCCCATGACCCGCGCACCCACCTGGCTGATCAGCGCCGCGGGCACCTTGAAGACATTGCCACGCTGTGCGTTCAGCCGGTTGGCGAGGTCGCGACACAGCTCGATGTGCTGACGCTGGTCCTCACCGACAGGGACGAAGTCCGTGTCATAGAGGAGGATGTCAGCCGCCTGCAGGACCGGGTAGGTGAAGACTCCGGTGTTGATGCGCTCGCGACCCTGCGCCTGGCTTCGCGCCTTGAACTGGGTCATCCGGTCGAGCCAGCCCATGGGCGTGAGCGTCTCGAGGATCCAGCACAGCTGCGAGTGCGCCGCAACATGCGACTGCACGAAGATCTCGCAGCGCTCGGGGTCGAGACCGCATGCGATGTACATCGCCGCCAACTCCAGGGTCAGCGAGCGCAGTCGCTCCGGCTCCGGGTGCTGCGTCAACGCATGGAGGTCGACGATGCAGAAGTAGTTTTCGAATCGATCCTGGTCGCGGGCCCAGTTGCGGAGTGCGCCGAGGTAGTTGCCGAGGTGCAGCCCGAAGTCGGGCTGGATACCGCTCAGGACTCGAGGGCGCGGGGCAGCGGTCTGGGACATCGCAGCCGCCAGCCTATCGTCAGGCGCTGCGACGGCGCTGCCGGCGCGGCTTCGCGACCGCCCGCGGCGACCAGCATTCCGCGACGAATTCACTGATCTCGGCGGTGAGTCGCTCCGGTCGGAAGCGAAGCTCGAGGATGTTCGACGCCTCCACAAGGCGGGCGTTGGGGAGTTCGCTGGTCAGCACGCCCGCGTCCGAAAAGGGATGCACGGGGTCGATGTGATGACCGATCACCAGCGCCGGCATGGTCATCCTGCGTCGCTGCTCGCTGTACGGCGCGATGTGGCTGAAGAACAGTCCCTTGAGCAGCGCGGCGCTCGGCACGGGATCCTGCCGGACCACGTCGAGCGCCACGTTGCCCCAGAACGGCAGCAGCCGGCGAGGGATCCCGCGCAGCGCCGCGGCGACCGGGCGCATCAGGCGTCCTCCGAAGTGCAGCCCCACCAGCAGCGGACCAAATGCGATCACCGATGCGACCAACGCGTTTTCGAGCACCGGCATCTCGATGATCATGCCGCGCACTCGCCGCGGCGCCTTGTGCGCAATCTCGAGCGTCACATTCGCGCCGAGCGACGTCCCCCCGACGACGGCTTCGTCAATGTCGAGATGATCCAGCAGCGCGATCGCGTCGCCCGCAAACGACTCGATCGAATACTCAGCCATCCCGCCGGGGCGATCGGAACGACCATGCCCCAGCGGGTCGAGAGCGAGCACATGCGCCCCGCTCGCTGCCAGTGCCAGCGCCAGGTGTTCCTGCATCGATGCCGGAATGAGCAGCCCGGGCATGAGCAGGACCCAGCGCTTGCCCTCGCCGAACTCGGAATATGCCAGGCGATGGCCCCGCGCCACAAACGATGAGCGCACGACCGGCGGGGGGTGAGCGACGGGCATCGCGTGAACTATGCCCCAAAGATTGCGCGAGCGCGGCTGCGGTCGCCGCCCGGCTCAGCGCTGCTGCTGGATGCGGATGAGGTTGCCGGCCGGATCGCGGACGGCGCAGTCGCGAACCCCGTACGGCTGGTCGGTGGGCTCCTGGACGACGTCTGCGTCGCTCGCCTCCAGCCGCGCGAAAGCGGCGTCGACGTCGGCGGTGGCCAGGAGGATGTGGGCGTAGCTGCCCTTGGCCATCATCTCGGCGATGGTGCGGCGTTCGACGTCGGTGATGCCGCACCCGGGGGCGACCGGCGGCTCCAGGACGATGGACGTGCCGGGCTGGCCGGCGGGGCCGACCGTGATCCAACGCAGTCCGCCATATCCAACGTCGTTGCGAACCTCGAAGCCGAGGGTGTCGCGGTAGAAGGCCAGGGATGCGTCGGGGTCGTCATGCGGAAGGAAGCTCGCGTTGATGGAGATCTCCATGCCGGTCATGCTATCTGCGGCTCGGCGAGCGGCGCTTCTCGATTCCTGATCGGTCTGGTCACCTGTTTCGCGACGCAGGACGGCATCCCGGCGGTCGCTCGCCCCGCGACACGGCGGTAGGTGCTGGGCGACACACCGACCAGCTCGGTGAAGCGAGTGCTGAAGGTGCCCAGCGACGAGCAGCCGACGGTGAAGCAGACCTCGGTGACGCTGAGGTCGCCACGTCGCAGCAGCGCCATGGCGCGCTCGATGCGCCGCGTCATGAGGTAGCCGTACGGCGCCTCGCCGTAGGCGAGCCGGAACTCGCGGCTGAGATGCCCGGCCGACATGAACGCGCCGCGGGCGAGCGCCTCGACATCCAGCGGCCGCGCATACTCCCGGTCGATGCGGTCGCGAACGCGTCGCAGCCGCGCGAGGTCGCGCAGGTGTTGCGCTTCGGCGGGTGTGCTGATCACCTGCAAAATCGTGACACGTCGGGCCCATTCGACACTGTTGAGCACTCGCGCCCGTCGGGGTCGAGCGGGACCGCTCGAGCCGGCTGCGAGAACTCGACTCAGGTTGTCCGCGAGGGCCTCGGTCACGACCCGACGTAGGCCGCGAGGTGCTCGCCGGTGAGAGTGGATCGGGCTGCGACGAGGGCGGCGGGCGTGCCCTCGAAGACGACCCGGCCGCCGTCGTGACCCGCGCCGGGGCCGAGGTCGATGATCCAGTCGGCGCGGGCCATAACCCCCTGGTGATGCTCGATGACGATCACCGACTTGCCGGAGTCGACGAGCTGGTCGAGCAGCCCGAGCAGCTGCTCGACGTCGGCGAGGTGGAGGCCGCTGGTCGGCTCGTCGAGCACGTAGACCCCGCCCGCCTCGGCCATGTGCGTGGCCAGCTTGAGACGCTGCCGCTCGCCCCCGGACAGGGTGGTGAGCGGTTGGCCCAGGCTGAGGTAGCCGAGCCCGACATCGGCGAGGCGCTCCAGGATGGTGTGTGCCGCCGGCGTGTGCGCTGGGCCGGCGCCGAAGAACTCCGCGGCCTCGAGCACCGCCATCGCGAGCACCTCGCTGATGTCGCGGTCGCCGAGGTGGTGGCGCAGAACCGAGGGCTCGAAGCGCTTGCCCTCACACTCCTCGCAGGTGGTGGCGACGCCGGCCATCATCGCCAGGTCGGTGTAGATGACGCCGGCGCCGTTGCAGGTGGGACAGGCGCCCTCGGAGTTGAAGCTGAACAGCGCCGCGTCCACGCGGTTGGCCTTCGCGAACGCCTTGCGGATCGGGTCGAGCAGTCCGGTGTACGTCGCCGGGTTGCTGCGCCGCGAGCCGCGGATCGCACCCTGGTCCATCGAGACCACACCCGCGCCGGCGGGGATCGACCCGTGGACGAGCGAGCTCTTGCCGGACCCTGCGACACCGGTGATCACGACGAGCACCCCAAGCGGGACGTCGACATCGACGTCGCGCAGGTTGTGCGTCGTGGCGCCGCGGATCTTCAGCGCGCCGGTGCGCGTGCGCAACGTTTTCTTGACTGCGGCCCTATCTTCGAGATGGCGTCCGGTGAGGGTGCCACTGGCGCGCAGTCCCTTGACGGTCCCCTCGAAGCAGACCGTGCCGCCCGCTGCACCGGCGCCCGGGCCAAGGTCGACGGCGTGGTCTGCGATCGCAATCGTCTCCGGCTCGTGCTCCACCACCAGCACCGTGTTGCCCTTGTCGCGCAGCCGCAGCAGCAGGTTGTTCATGCGCTGGATGTCGTGGGGGTGCATGCCCGTGGTCGGCTCGTCGAAGACGTAGGTGACGTCGGTGAGCGAAGAGCCCAGATGGCGGACCATCTTGACGCGCTGCGCTTCTCCGCCCGACAGGGTGCCCGCCGGCCGCTCGAGCGAGAGGTAGCCCAGGCCGATCTCCGCGAACGAGTCAAGGGTGTGCTGCAGTGTCGCGATGAGCGGCGCCACCGACCGCTCCTTGACGCCGCGGACCCATTCCGCCAGGTCGCTGATCTGCATTGCGCAGGCTTCGGCGATGTTGATCCCACCGATCCGCGAGGAGCGGGCCGCGTCGCTGAGCCGCGTCCCGCCGCAGTCGGGGCAGGCGGTGAAGGTGACGGCCCGGTCCACGAACGCCCGAATATGCGGCTGCAGCGATTCGGGGTCCTTGGAGAGCATCGACTTCTGCAGCTTGGGGATCAGCCCCTCGTACGTCAGGTTGACGCCGTTGACTTTCACCTTGACCGGCTCCTTGTAGAGGAAGTCGTGGAGCTCCTTCTTGGTGTACTTGCGGATTGGCTTGTCCCGGTCGAGGAAACCCGACTCGATGAAGACCCCGGTTGTCCACCAGCTGTCCGTCTTGTAGCCGGGGATGGTGAACGCGCCCTCGGCGAGCGACTTGGAGTCGTCGAAGAGCTGCGTAAGGTCGATATCTGAGACCGTGCCCCGGCCTTCGCAGCGCGGGCACATGCCGCCCAGACGGGTGAAGCTTGCACGCACTGTTTTCGCCGCACCGCGTTCGACGGTGATCGCGCCGCGCGCCCGGACCGACGGAGTGTTGAACGAGAACGCACTGGCCGGACCGATGTACGGCTTCCCGAGCCGGCTGAAGAGGATGCGCAGCAATGCGTTGGCATCGGTGGCGGTGCCGACCGTGGAGCGGGGGTCGGCACCCATGCGCTGCTGGTCGACAGTGATCGCGGTGGTCAACCCTTCGAGGACGTCGACGTCGGGCCGTGCGAGCGTGGGCATGAAACCCTGCACGAAGGTGCTGTACGTCTCGTTGATCAGCCGCTGCGATTCCGCCGCGATCGTGCCGAACACGAGCGAGCTCTTGCCCGAGCCGGAAACGCCGGTGAACACAGTCAGCCGGCGTTTCGGGATTTTGACGCTGACGTCCTTGAGGTTGTTCACGCGCGCGCCGTGCACGCCGATCACGTCGTGGCTACGAGCGACGTGTAGCGCAGGCGACGGCGTGTCCTTCCTCGTGGCCGTGGTCACCGTCTCTCCGGTCCTTGCCTCTGCCTCAGGGGTCCTGAATGAGCCCGAGCACGTTGCCATCGGGGTCGGTGAACGAGGCCACGAGGCGGCCGCCACCGACGTCGTTCGGGGCCTGCTTCAACGTGCCACCGGCGGCGGTCACCTCGGCAAGCTTGGCCTCGATGTCCGCGACATGCCAGTAGGCCACCGGTGACGTCATGGCTTGCGGTCCGCCGCCGGGCACGAGACCAATCTGCTGGCCCGCCGCCTCGTAGCCGACGTAGTACGGCGCGTCGGCCATCGGCGCGACGCCGAGGAGCGCGGTGTACACCGGCTTGGCCTTCTCCAGGTCGGACACGGGATGCAGCACGGTCTTGATCCCCATCGTCGATGAGTCAGTCATGGTCACTCCTGACGTCGCTGTGGTGTTGTCCATGACGGTCATGCTAGTTGCGGTCGGCGACCGGCGCTTCTCGATTCCTGATTGATGTACCGGCTATTGGTGCTGGTGTTTACCGGCTACTCGTGCTCGTACTTGAAGGACACGTTGAGGCGCGTGCGAAACCGCGCCACCTTGCCGTTCTCGACAGTCACATCGAGCTTGACCACCTCGGCGACACGAAGATCGCGAAGCGAAGAGGACGCAGTCTCGATGGCCAGCTTGGCGGCCTTCTCCCAGGATTCGTCGCTGGTTCCGACGAGTTCGGTGACGCGGTAGACGCTCTCAGCCATGAGCACACTCCGTGGACGGTTGACGTACGCCGGGGCATTCTGACCGACGAGCAGGGGATCGGTGGCCGGTACGTCTCGCCTAGAGTCTTGAACCATGCGAACGCTCATCCGAACCGCCAGCCGGTTCCTGCTTGCCGGGATCTTCATCTACTCGGGCTATGGCATGTTCAACCACACCGAGCGCTACGCCAAACAGGCGGCGGCCGCGCTCCCGATGCTCCCCGAGAATCCGATGCTGCCGAAGGTGCTGGGGGCGACGATGATGGGAGCGGGATCGACCTTGGCTCTCGGCATCCTGCCGAAAACGTCCGCTCGCCTCCTCGCGCTCGCGTTGATTCCCAATACGCTCATCGGCCATCCCTTCTGGAAGGCCGAGAAGCCCGAGGAGCGGCGCTCGCAGCTCATCCAGGTCCTCAAGAACGCGGGTCTCTTCGGTGGCCTCCTCTACGTCACCGCGGACAAGCGGACCAAGCCTCAGCCCGAGGACTGAGTCACTCGGGTTGGCCGGCGTCGAGGCTCGCCAGGTAGGCCCTCAAGCCTTCCGTCCACTCCGGTAACGGCGGCTCCCCGAGCTCGCGCCACGCCCGGTTGTCGAGCACCGAGTACGCGGGGCGCAGCGCCGGCGTCGGGTACTCGGCGGTTGTGATCGGCACCACTTCGACCCCAAGACCGCGCGCGCGGACGGTCGCGACCGCCAGGTCA
>DASZJB010000120.1:0-11388 GCA_035948615.1 Candidatus Dormiibacterota bacterium | reverse complement strand
CCACGTGACGGCGATGCACCCGCCGCGTAGCCGGTGCCTGCGCCCCGGGGGACGATCGGGACGCGGTGCACGGCGCAGACACTAACGACCCCCGCCGCCTCCTCGGTGGATGCAGGGAAGACCACCGCGTCCGGAAGGTGGCGCTCGCCAGAGGCACCCCACGCGTCGTACGCATACGCAGCGAGATCCGCCGGGCGGGTGTACACGTTTGAGGGCGCCACCTGACCCTCGAGATCGCGAATCACGCGGCGATCGAGCATGCCCGCCGCATTGTAGAGAGCGCATCAATTCCGCTGCACCTCGTTGCACCCACCGCCGCCCGGGCCCGGGACCGATCGCGTTGAATAGAAGGATGCGACGGAGCGCATTCGCGTGTGCCCTCGGCTGTCTCACGACGGTTGTGCTGAGCGGATGCAGTTCGCCGCCGGCGCGGCCTCGACCGACCAGCAGCGTCGCTCCCGTCCGGCTGGTCACCGCGCCGCCGCAGGCAATTGCGCTCGCCAACGCTTTCGAGGCGCAGTTCGTCGCGGGCGACTACGGGGTGCAATGGAGCGAGCTGGCGCCACAGGCAGAGGCCACGTGGCCGTCAGAGGCTGCGCGCGCCGCGATGCTAACGCGGAAGTTCGAGCACGCCACGGTGATGAGCGTCAGCGTTGGCGCGCCGGCACTCGAATCGACCTGGACCGCACCGGAGAACCCGTCGGTTCAGGTTGAAAACGTCTGGAGCTTCCCGCTCGAGGTCAACTTCGCCGATCCCGCCGCGCTGCGTCCTGCAGGCGTTGCCGCGCTCTTCTCGATGACATCGCTGGATGTCGCGCTCGACCCCACTTCCGGTATCGCAGAGATACTCGGTGAAGGCCCGGAGTCGCTTGATGCACCGATCATCGTGCCGGCATCGATACCGACGGTGAGTCTCGACGTGCCGATCCTCATGTACCACCTCGTCGACCAGATTCCACCTCGATCGATCGAGCCATCGAACTACGGATGGCAGCTCGAGATCGGCCTCACAACGCTGCCGAGCGCCTTCGACGCGCAGATGGCCTATCTCGTGAGCATCCATGCAACTTCCATCTCCCTGCAGCACCTTGCTGATGCCCTGCTCTACGGGCTCGCACTGCCGCCCCATCCATTCGTCATCACATTCGACGATGGACGGCTCAGCCCGTGGACGAACGCGGTCCCGCTGTTGCGCCGGGACGGATTCACGGCGGTGTTCTTCCCGTGCACAGGTCTCATCGGCGGAAAGGTCGGACCGCAGACGTATATGACCGCGTCGGAGCTGAAGCACCTTGCCAGCACGGGGTTCTCGATCGAGGATCACACCATCAACGACGACACCGACTTCTTCTCTGCGGGTGCGCACACGCTCGACGTGTTGACGAATCGCACCAAGACCGTCCTGCAGAACCTCACCGGCGCTCCCATCCAGTTCATCGCATACACCGGGGTGTGGCCGTGGCCGATGGGCACGCAGGGCACTGCGCAGGAGGCATCGATGTTCGCCACGCTCGCAAGCTATGGATACCTTGGCGGAGTTCAGGATCTTCGCATCGACAGCGTCACGGAGACGAGTACGGCGATGTGGCAGCTTCCGAGGCTCCGTGTAGGCCTCACCACCGGCATCGGATTCTTCGAACACTGGTTTCGCGCTCAGCCCTCCTGAGCTTCGGCGCGGGGGAGGCTGGTTATACTCGAAGCGAGATGAGTGATCCCGGGGCGCTCGACGCCCTCGAGCGCGCCCTTGCCACCGTCATCGATCCCGAACTGCACAAGCCGATGCTCCAGCTCGGGATGCTGCGAGACCTGGCGATCGAAGGTGGCGTGGCCTCGGTTCGAGTTGTGCTCACCACGCCGGCATGTCCGCTCAAGGATCGCATCCGCGAGGACATCGACGCCGCCGTCGTCGGGGTGGTGCCGGCTATCACGCGGGTCGAGATCACCTGGGACGCCGACGTCAGCACCACGCGAGGATTGCCGGGACGCCAGGAGATCGCCGGAGTCCGGAATGCGATTGCGATCAGCGCAGGCAAGGGCGGTGTCGGCAAGACCACCGTCGCGGTCAACGTCGCGATCGCGTTGCGGCTTGCCGGAGCACGGGTTGGGCTGCTTGATGCCGATGTCTACGGACCGAACGTGCCGATCATGCTCGGCATTCGTGAGCGTCCTCATGCCGCTCCCGACGGCAAGATGGCGCCGCTCGAGGCTCATGGGCTCAAGGTGGTGTCGTTCGGCACCATCCTCGATCCCGGTCAGCCGGTGATCTGGCGTGGTCCGATGCTTGCCAAGGCCCTGCGCGAGTTCCTCTACGAGGTGTCGTGGGGCGAGCTCGATTACCTCGTCATCGATCTCCCCCCCGGGACCGGTGACGTTCAGCTGAGCCTGGCGCAGAGTATGCCGATGACCGGCGCGGTCATCTGCACGACTCCTCAGGACGTGTCGCTCGCCGACGTGAGTCGTGGCATCGAGATGTTCCGCAAGCTCAACGTGCCGGTGCTCGGCGTCGTCGAGAACATGAGTGGCTTCATCTGCCCGCACTGCAATGAGCGCACCGACATCTTCGGTTCCGGTGGCGGGCGCGACCTCGCCGCCCGTTACGAGTTACCGTTCCTCGGTGCGGTGCCACTCGACCCGCGCATTCGTGGTGCGGACGGTGACGGCCGCCCCATCATGGCCGCTGCGCCATCGAGCCCGATCGGCGAGGTCTTCCGTGACGTCGCGTCGCACATCGCCGCGCAGGTCAGTCAGGAGAACTTCAGCGCCGCCGCAGGTCCGGTGATGCCGAGCGGTCCGCGTCTGCCCGTCGCTCCCTAGGGACTAGCCGGCGATGACGGCCTTGACCGCATCGCGCACGGTTCGCAGCGCTGAGATGTCGTCGATGAAGACACGGATCACCTGGTTATGCTGCGGCAACCGTGCAACCAGTTCGGCGGCGCGAGCGGCCTCGATGGTGTCATTGAGCGGGTCGTAGATCCTCACCATCCCGTCATCGGTCATCGGGTTCTGCGGCGCGATGCGCGCGATGGCGACATCAACTTCCACACGGGCATCGAGGTGCTTGGAGGCGAGCTCCGCGTCGAGCCGCTCCTGGAGCATCGACGTGTCGGTTCCCATGTGGACGACGCTTTCGTACGCGAGATGCCAGGGAAGGTCGCGCGCCGCGATGCGCGCCCACGCGTCCGCGAGGCGGCGACGCTCGCTGCCCGGCGCTTCACGCTGCCAGCGCTGCACCGCAACCAGTACGGACCAGTCGTTGAGCAACTCGTACTCATCGAGATGCTCGAGCGGGTTGCCGTGGAGGAGCTGCGCGATGGTGTCGGCGAAGATCTCGCGCATCGACAGGTCGAAGCGTCGCCCGGTACGGTGGTGATACACCTGCAGGTACATGTAGAGCCGGGACGCGAGGAACATCTCCAGGGCGCCGGCGGCGTGCGCGTGGAGCACGATGCTGTCCCCGCTCACGAACGTGTAATGGATGAGCCGCTGCACCTCCACAGCCCCGAGGCTGATGCCGCACATGTACGCGTCCCGCGGCACGTAGTCGAGATTGTCAACGGTCGCGGGGCCGCACAGAATGGGTTTCAGCGCATGCAGCCACCGGGGCGGCGCGTATCCGTCGATGTCAGCATCGGCCATCACCCACGCAACCCACATGGGATCGATCTGCTCGCCGGGCGCGAAACGGTCGGTGGGGCTGGCGCGCAGTGAGGCGACGATGTCCGCGAGCTGATTGGTCACCAGGTGGCGTCCGATCACCTCGTGATCGAGATGCCACTGCTCGAGGACCTCATGGTCGAAGAAATGACCGAATGGGCCGTGACCGACATCGTGCAGGAGCCCCGCGATCCGGAGGGTTTCCTCAACCAGCGCCGGCGATGGCGCATCGGGGAACGCGGCCCGCAGGGACGTGTCGACGCGCCGAGCGAACAGACTGGCCAGATGCATCGCACCCAGGAGATGGGTGAATCGTGAGTGTTCCGCGCTGGGGAAGACCCACCATGCCGACTGCAGTTGGTGAACGCGGCGGAGGCGTTGCAACCAGACCGTGTCGAGGAGCTGACGCTCGCTCGCCTCACCCAACCGGTCCTTGGTGATCTCTATGTAGCCATAGAGTGGATCGGCGATGAGATTGACCTGGCGGAAGCGCTCCGCCGCGCCGAGGGAGCTACTCGTCCTCGTCCTCTTCCTCGTCGTCACCCTCTTCTTCGTCGTCATCATCAGCGAGGGAAACGGGTTTCCAGCCGCGGAGGTCGGTCATCGAGGCTCTCCTGAATGGGGCGATCTGCCGGCTGTCCGGTAACCCAATTCTATACGGCATCGCCGCTGCCGGACGCCGGGACAGTGGTCAGGCGACCGCCTAGCGAATGTCACGACTCGGTGATCCTGTGACAGCGGCGTGTCACTGCGGGGATTCGCTTCTAGAATCGAATCGGTGCGCCGTAGCTTCACGCTTACGTCCCTCTTCGTCGCGGCACTGTCCGTCGCGTGGTCGATAACACCCGTCGCGGCTGCTGGACTACCGGTGTACACAACGTTCTCAGCGACCTCGGAGCACGTTCCTGGTTCCGTTCACGCGGGAGTCGGCACGCGTCCCGTGTCGACGACGCTCGGACCGCTGCCCACGCAGCTGAGCGCCTTCTCCGGTGGCGGAGAGCAGGCCGCGATCGCGCAGGTCGGCTCCTCCGGCAACACATCGGTCACGACGCCCGCCGATCCAAGCATCGCCGCGGGCCCGAGCAACGTTGTCGAAGCGGTCAACAGCGCGCTCTTCGTGTATGCGCGCAGTGGTGGGACGCCGATGGTGTTCGGCATCAACACCATGATCAACAACCCGGTTTCGAGCGGATGGTCGGTGCGCTATCCGCACGTTGTCTACGACCCGATATCCGGTCGCTTTGTGATGATCGTGCTCGAATTCAACCTGACATCCTGTGGCAGCCAGCTGGTGATGATGGAGTCGCAGGCAAACCCGGCGCTGCCGTGGATAGCGCGTGGGACGCTGAACATCGACCCGCAGATTCCACCCCCGGCGAGCGGGAAGTGGGTGCTCGGCGATGTCTCACTGGCGTTGACGTCGACGCTCCTGGTCGAGTCGAGCGACTACCAGTCGTGCAGCTCCGGCACGGTCGGTGCCCTGGTTGCGAGCCAGACTGACGAGATCCAGCGCGCCGATCTCATGAACGGCACCATGACCGTCAACAGCGTCGCATTCCAGGCCGGCGGGCCAATCGGCGTACAGCCGGTGATGGGGTTGGGGTTGTCAAGCACTGCGTACGAGATTGCCAACGACGCGAATTGCCTCGCAGCGCAGGCGAGCACCGTTGCAGTCTTCACAATCGGTGGGGCTCCCGATTCGCACAATGTCACGATCGGATGCTCGGGCACGTCGTCGTTCTCCGAGGGGACCCCGACCAGTGCCCCACCGGCCGCACCGCAGGCCGGCACCACGGCGCTGTTGCAGACGCATGATGATCGCTTCCTCGCCGCGATCTGGCAGAACAGCGTGCTGTGGGCGACGGGCAACACAGGTTGCCTACCCGGCGGGGACAGCGCGACGCGCGCCTGTCTCAACGTGGTGCACGCAACCGCGACGGCCGCGGGCGCGGTCTCGGGTGGGACCCAACTCAGCCCCGAGGGAGTCAGTGGTGCCTACCTATACGACCCTTCGCTTTCGGTTGATGCGGCCGGCAATGTGATGGTCACCTTCGATGAGTCGTCGAGCTCGACTCCGGAGTCGATGATGCTCGCGTCCATCACCGGCGGAAGCACGTGGAGCAGCTTTGCAACGGTGGACGCGAGCGCAACGTCATACAACCCGGGCGGATGCACGTCGTGCAGCTGGGGTGACTATTCAGCGGCGGTGCAGGACCCGTCGCATCCAACCGACGTGTGGGTGGTGTCCGAAGACAACGACGGGGACACCGGCACCGGCTGCACGAACGCGAACAGCTGCTGGAACACGTACATCGCCCGGTACACGTTCGCGTTGCCAACGGTTTCGGCACTGACTCCGGCCTCGGGGCCGGCCGGTGGCGGGGAGAGCGTGCTCGTGTCCGGTTCGGATTTTGCCAACCCCACCACGGCGACCATTGGGGGCATACCGCTGACGCTCAGCAACGTCACGCCCGACTCGTTCACGTTCACCACCCCGCCGGGGCCTGCTGGGGGCGGCCCCGAGAACGTCATCGCGACCGACTCGCTGGGGTCGAGCACCGCCACGCCGGGATCGGCGTACCTGTACATCCCCCTGTCCAACTACGTGCCGGTCACCCCATTCCGCGTTCTCGACACGCGCAGCACTGGAGGTCCGCTCGGACCGGGTGTCACCCGACCCCTGCAGGTGACCGTGAGCCCGGTTCCAAGCAACGCGACCGCTGCGGTGCTCAACGTCACCGAGGTAAGCGGCAGTGCGTCAAGCCTCCTCACCGTCTACCCCTTCAACACCGTGAGGCCGACGGCGTCCAATCTGAACTTCGGACCCGGGACAGTCATCGCCAACCTCATCACTGTGACGCTTGGGGCCAGCTCAGGACAGGGTTGGATCGACATCTACAACGCGGTCGGGAGTGTGAACGTGCTTGTTGACGTCGAGGGGTACTTCACGACTCATCCGGCGACCGCCTTCGACGGTCTCTTCCACCCGATTGTGCCCGTCAGAGTCTGCGACACGCGCAAGTCGTGCGAGGGGCATACAGCCGTTGGATCCGGACAGTCGATCGTGGTGACGGTTCCAACCGCCGGCGGGGTGCCCGCTGACGGAACTGCGGGATCAGCGGTGGTGAACATCACCGGCGTGGCCGGCAACGCCTCGACGTATCTCAGCCTCTTCCCGACTGACGCAAGCGGACACTGCAAACCGACTGGGACCTCGACGATGAACCTGCTGCCGGGGGTTGTCCGCGCGAACCGGGTGATGGTGGCGCTCGGGCCCACCGGCGTTGGTCGTCCGAACGATGCGCTCTGCGTGTACAACGCTGCCGGCACGATCAACGTGCTCGTCGACGTCAACGGCTGGTACGGGAGCACGACGGCAACCGCAACCCCGCCGGGGTATCAATACCAGGCGCTCGGACCGACTCGGATCTGCGATACGCGGGTCGCGTCGACATCCTGCGCGACCGGTGCCATCAGCGCCGGCACCGCTCTCCAGCGCTTGATCACCGTCGCCGGCCACGCCGGCGTGCCGCCCTTCGGCACCGGCCCCCCGGTGGTGGCGATCATCGCCAACCTGACCGCCATCACGCCGACAGCGACGACCTTCCTCACCCTCTTTCCGGCGAATCTGACAGGCCCCGGAGGTGTCTCGGACCTCAACGCCGGTGCGGGAGCGGTGGTGCCCAACCTCGTCGTGGTGGAGGTCAACACGGTCTCGGGTAACGCGAAGGATGGCGACGTTTACCTGTACAACGGTGCCGGCAGCGTCAACGCGATCCTCGATCTCGAGGGCTGGTTCCAGTAGCCACCCGGGCCTGATCGAAGCGGGTTGTCGTCACAGCCCGGCGAACTCGATCGTTTCGATGGTGTGACGGCAACGTCAGATCCTCTCTGGCAGTCTGGACCGGCATGCACTCGAAGTTCCATCGACTTGCGCTTGCCGCGTTGCTCGCCGCGTCCGCCAGCGTGGCTCCGGTTGTCGGCGCAGGCGCAGCGGGGGTGAGCACGCCGGCCCCGGCGGCGGCGCGAAGCGTCGGCGCGGTGGTCGACCTCACCGGGTTCGCGCCCCGGGCCGCGACGATCGCCCATTCGGCGCCTGCGCCGACCCTGGGAACGCCGTCGACCGGTCACGCCGCGCCGACGGTGACGCACGGCATGCTGACCGCCCTGGTCGCTGGCACCGGCAACTACGGAGCCCCACTCATCAGCGGCTGCACCTGGGCGACCTGGGTGACCAACTGCCAGAACCTGACGGCCTACGGCAACGGCTCTGGATTCAACAACGTCGGCTGCGGGCCGCCGAACGGGTGCGCGTTCGGGCCGGAGTTCCAGTGCGAGGAGCTTGCGGATCGCTATGCGTACTACGCGTGGGGCGAGCCTGCCAACTGGTATCCGTACGGCGCGGTTGGTGGGGCGTCGACGATGTGGCAGGCGGCCCCGAACCTGCCCATACCGCTGGCGCAGTACGCGAACGGCGCCGGCACCCCGCCGATGCAGGGTGATCTCATGATCTTCGCGCCCGGATGGCTCGGCAGCTACTGGGACGGTTCGGGGCACGTTGCCATCGTTCGCGATGTCGGCCCTGGTTACGTCGACATGGTCGAGCAGAACGCAACCTCGTCGGGCACCGATCGATTCGCGCTCAACGGTTCGCGCGTGACCGCCAACGGCTACACGCCGATCATAGGCTGGCTCAGACAGACCGAGCAGACCCCCATCGAGCTTGCGTCGAGCAACGTGGCGGGAACGCCGCAGTCGGTCTCGGATCAGTCGGGCAACATGGACGTGCTGTGGCGCGGCGCCGACTCGAAGCTCTACGACCTCGCTTACCGAAACCAATCCTGGCAGCACGTGGCGTCGGCCATCAGCGCTGGTACAAACGAGGCGTCGACCCCGGCCGTGGTGTCTCCGGCGCCGGGACAGGTCGACGCATTCTGGGAGGACAGCTCGGGCAATCTCTGGCAGGTGCAATCGCAGACAGGGTTCTACGGAGCCGAGGCGTGGTCGTTGCCTCAGCAGCTGAATGTGGGTCCGATGGCACTCGGATCGGCTCCCGCCGCGGTGAGCCCGGCGCCAGGGCAGATCGAGGTGTTCTGGAAAGCGCGCGACGACACGCTGTGGTCGGAGTCGTACAACGGCGCCTGGTCGGCGCCGATGCCGCTCAACAGCAGCCCGGTCGCCGGTAACCCGGATGCGGTCGCCACCTCCAACGGCACCATCGCGCTGGTCTGGCGCGACACGGCGGGCAATCTCTGGACCGACCTCGGATCGTCGTCGGGCTGGTTCGGCGCCCACGAGGTCGGCACCGGAGGGCTCGCGAGCGACCCGACCGTCGCCACCTCGGGCCCGGGGACCGTCGATGCCATCTGGCGCACCACCTCCGGCTCGGTCTGGGCAGCCGCGGTGACGCCGAATGGCGGACCCGCGCAGGTCGAGGTCGACTCGGCGGTGAGCATGGGGCGACCCGCTGCCGCTGGAACCGCCGCAAGCGCCGTGGCTGTGGTGATGCAGCGGGCCAACGGCACCCTTGCCGCCGCGATCTACAACCCCGGCAACGGATGGATCGGCCCGCAACAGCTGAACCAGATCGCGGCGACCTCGCAGCTCTCAGCAGTGAGCTGGGGGGGCAACGCGGTCGCCGCCTTCTGGCAGGGAGGCGGCAACAGCCTGTGGTGGTCGGCCGCCTGCGATGGCTGCGCGGCGCAATCACCGCCGGTCTTCAACCCGGCCCCGTAGAAGTTCTGGCGGCGGCTCCCGCGACGCGTGGCGGTCGCGGGAGGCGATGATCGGCGCGTGACCACGCTGGCCGAGCTGGCGCGTGCCGGCGACGCGATCGCGAAGACATCCTCGAAGTCGGAGAAGGTGCGCCTGCTGGCGCGGTTCCTCGCCACAACCGAGGAGTCCGAGCTGGCGCAGGCAGCTCGCTACTTCGGCGGCGGCGTCTTTCCGGCGGGTGACGAGCGCACCCTGCAGGTCGGCGGGGCGGCATTCTCGACGGTGCTTCGCAACGTGAGCGGGGCTGACGATGCTGCCATCCGGGCTGCGTGGCGGCGCCATTCGGATACGGGTGACGTCACCGGCGACCTGCTCTCGCGGGTCGAAGGTCGCGACACCGATCCGATCTCCATCGCCGACCTCGACCAGTCGTTCGCGAACATCGCCGGCACGCGCGCTGCACGCGAGCGCACGGCGCTGCTCAGCGCGCTGCTGGCGCGCGTGAGCCCAGACGAAGCGCGCTACATCGCCAAGCTCATCACCACTGAGTTGCGCATTGGTCTGCGCGAGGGGCTGGTGGAGGAGGCCGTGGCCGTCGCCTTCGGCGCGGAGCCCGCAGCGGTGAGCCGCGCCGTGATGCTCACCGGCGATCTCGGCGAGGCCGCCCTGCTCGCCAGGGCGGGTCGTCTCGACGATGCGGCGCCGCGCTGGTTCGTGCCGCTGCGCTCCATGCTCGCGACACCCGTTGCCGACGCGACCGAAGCGGTGGCTCGTCTTGGCGACGACGTCTGGGTTGAAGACAAGTATGACGGAATCAGGTGTCAGCTCCACCGGCGCGGCGCCGATGTTGCCCTCTACAGCCGCGACCTGAAGAACATCTCTGCACAGTTCCCTGAGATCACCGATGCTGCGGTTCACCTTCGCAGCGACGTGATGCTCGATGGCGAGATCCTCGCGTTTCACGACGGCCGTGTGATGCCGTTCCACGCCCTCCAGACACGCCTCGGCCGCGTCGCGCCGGACGCGACGGTGATGGCCGCCGTGCCCGTGATCTACGTCGCCTGGGACGTGCTGATGGTGAATGGCGAGGTGCTGATCGATCACCCGCTGCGCGAGCGGCGCGCGCGGCTGGAGGCGTTGGAGGTGCCCCAGCCCCTTGCCCTCGCGCACCTCGAGCGGGTGCACGGCGTCGCTGAGATCGACCGCCGGTTTGACGACGCTCGCGCTCGACTGAATGAAGGGCTGCTGTTGAAGCAACCCGAATCGCCGTACACCCCTGGGCGTCGCGGATTGAACTGGCTCAAGCTCAAGCGTCCCCTCGACACGCTCGATGTCGTGGTCGTCGGCGCCGAGTGGGGCCACGGCAAGCGGCGTGATGTGCTCAGCGACGTGACCTTCGCCGTGCGCGTCGACGGCACCGATCAGCTGGCGACCATCGGCAAGGCATACACCGGGCTCACCGACGCGGAGATCGCGGAGATGACTGCGCTGCTGCTCGATATCACGGTCTCCGACCATGGTCACTACCGCACCGTCGAGCCGCGAATCGTTCTCGAGATCGCGTTCGATGCGGTGCAATTCTCCGCGCGGCACAAGTCCGGGTTCGCGCTGCGCTTTCCACGCATCGCGCGGTGGCGGCACGACAAGCCGACTTCGGAGATCGACACGCTTTCGCGCGTGCGTGACCTTGCCACGGCGATCGAGCGCGACCGCGTGCAGCTCGTCGACCAGACCGGAGCCTGATCAGCTCTGCTCGAGAAACGCTCCGAAGAGTTCCGGGGTGTCCATCGCCGGGTCGCCGACCTGAGAGAAGGCGTCGAATCGCGCCCGCAGCGCCGCGTACTGCTGCACCAGCGCCCGGTCGTCATACGCCTCCATCGGGTCCCAGGGATGGAGGTAGCGCACCTCGCTGATCCCCGCCTGGAGCATCTCCTTGAGGCAGCCGAAGCAGGGCTGCGTGGTCGTGGTCATCGACGCGCCGAGCGTCTGCTGTCCGAAGCGTGCCGCGGTGAGCAGCGC
>DASZJB010000119.1:0-5564 GCA_035948615.1 Candidatus Dormiibacterota bacterium | reverse complement strand
GACGAGCGGGTCCAGCGTCCGGGCGGCATAGGCGCGCACCTGCGGCTCGATCGCGGCCAGGCGGCGGGGCGTGAACACGCGGCTCAGGAGCCCGCGGTGCAGGTCGTGATCCGGTGGGTCTTCGAAGATGAACATCCCCGGGGGCAGTTCGAGGCCCGACTTGATGAGTTCTATGACCGAGCCCTTGGCAGAGCTGTAGGTCTCCCATTCGACGCTGCAGCGTTCGACGTCGGCGTAGCGGCTGACCGCATAGAAGTCGTACTTTTCGTTGTAATAGAGCGGCGCCTCGTCGCGCAGCCGCTTCCAAACCGGGTACGGATCGGCATCGATGTCGAAGTCGTACGGGTCGTAGTAAGGCGCAGGCGCGATTGTGGCCATCTCGTCTCCCTCCGGCGCGGCGAGCGTTCGTTCCCATTGTCACTCTTGTGAGGTCGCCGACTGAAAGTAACATTATTGCGTGGAAAGAGGGACGTTCTCAAACGCCCGCAACGGCTCTCAGCTGGGCCGCAGATGACCGAGGCGACCGGGCCCGCGTGGCCGTCGATCCCAGCACTGCTCGCCGCGGCCGAAGATCGCCATGCCGAGCGGATCGCCATGCTCGACGGCGCGACGACGCTGACGTACCCCCAGCTCGCCGTCGAGGCGCGACGATTTGGCGCCGCGCTTGTCGAGTCCGGCGTCGGTCAGGGTGACCGGGTCGCCATCTGGTGCTTCAACTGCGCCGAGTGGGTGGTGGCCGCCCTCGGCATCTTCGCAGCTGGTGCCGTGCTCATCCCGGTGAACACGCGCTTCAAGGGTCACGAGGCGGCCGACATCCTGAGGCGGAGCAGCGCCCGGACGCTGGTGACCGTGACCGAGTTCCTCGGTACCGACTACCTGTCGATGCTCGAGGGGTCCGGCGTCCCGCTCCCCGCGCTCGAAACCGTGGTGCTGGCCCGAGGTCGGGCGGACCAGGCGACCAACGGCGCGATGGACTGGACGACCTTTGTCGGTCGTGCCACACCGGCCGCGCTCGAAGAGGTCCAGCGCCGGAGCGCCGCACTCGGACCGGAGAATGCATCCGACATCCTCTTCACCTCGGGGACCACTGGCGTGCCCAAGGGCGTCGTGATGACCCACGGCCGCACCCTGACCGTCGCTGGCGATTGGGTGGCGATGAGCGGCCTGTCCGCCGGCGACGTCTACCTCCAGGTGAACCCGTACTTCCACATGTTCGGGCTCAAGGCGGGCATCCTCGCCAGCGTCGTCGCCGGCGCGACCATGCTGCCTGAGGCGGTATTCGACGTCGACGCTGTCCTCTCCCGCGTGGAAGCGGAGGGGGTGACCGTTCTGCCAGGAGCGCCCACGATCTACCAGTCGATCCTCGACCACCCAGACCGCGACAAGCTTGACCTCTCGAGCCTGCGCGTCGCGGTCACCGGCGCGGCCGACATCCCGGTCGAACTCATCCACCGGGTGCAGCGAGAGCTCCCCTTCGACACCATCATCACCGGGTACGGACTCACCGAGGGGGGGACCGCCTGCGCCACGTCGGAAGGGGACGACCCCGAAGCCATCGCGACGACCGTCGGAAGGGCCCGGCCCGGCTTCGAGGTGCGCATCGTCGTCGAAGGCGACCGCAACGCCGAAGCCGGAGAGGCCGGCGAGGTGCTCCTGCGCGGCGGCAGTGTCATGGCGGGCTACCTCGATGACCCCGAGGAGACGGCCAAGGTGCTGTCGGCAGACGGCTGGCTGCGCACCGGCGACCTCGGGGTGCTCGATGACGCCGGTCGCCTACGCATCGTCGGCCGGGTCAAGGACATGTTCATCGTCGGTGGCTTCAACGCATATCCCGCCGAGATCGAGAACACGCTGCTGCGCCACCCGGCCATCCGGCAGGCCGCGGTGATCGGTGTTCCCGACCACCGGCTGGGTGAGGTCGGCATGGCCTTCGTTGTCGCATCGGGCCCGGTCACCGCCAACGAGATCGTCGAATGGAGCCGCGACCAGATGGCGAACTACAAGGTGCCGCGCGCCGTAGAGATCATCGACGAGTTGCCACTCAACGCCACGGGCAAGGTGATGAAGGATGCTCTGCGGGAACGAGCCGCCGCCACAGGCCGCCCGACATGACGACATCGGAGAGCGCGGGCCTCTCGTCGTTGCGCGGGTTGCGTGTTGTCGAGATGGGCGTGTGGGTGGCCGCACCGTCCGCAGCCGCCCTTCTGGCCGACTGGGGTGCCGATGTCGTCAAGGTCGAGCCGCCCGCGGGCGATCCCATGCGGCGGGCCTTCGGGTCGCTCGGCATCGGCGGTGACGACTTTCCCAACCCTGCCTTCGCGCAGGACAATCGCGGGAAGCGCAGCGTCGTCCTCGATCTGCGCGAGGACGCGGCCCGTGCTGCATTCGAGAAGCTGCTCGCCACCGCCGACGTCTTCTTGACCAACCTTCGTCCCGACGCCCTCGACGGCCTCGGCCTGGAGCCGGACGCGACGGTGGAGCGGCATCCGCATCTCGTGTACTGCAGCGTCAGCGGGTATGGGCTCCGCGGGGAGGACCGCAACCGGCCGGCCTACGACATAGGCGCGTTCTGGGCCCGCTCGGGATTGTCGGTGCAGCTCGCCAACAGTGACGGCGTGCCGTTGAATGCTCGCGGCGGCATCGGTGACCACATCAGCGGGCTCGCCGCGCTGGCCGGCCTGCTGGCGGCGGTGCTTGAACAGCGTCAGACCGGCCATGGCCGCGTCGTCGAGGTGTCGCTGCTACGGACAGGGAGCTACGTGCTCGGGTGGGATCTCAGCCTGCAGGCCAACCTGGGCAAGGTCGCGCCAGCCGAGGCCCGACACTCCAACCAGACGCCGCTGATGAACTCGTACAAGACCAAAGACGGGAAATGGCTCTTCTTCACCGGACTAGAGGCCGACAGACACATCGAGAACATCTGCCGAGCGCTCGGCCGCGAAGACCTGCTAGCCGATCCGCGCTTCGCCGACGCGCGTGCCATCCGCAAGAACCGAGTCGAGGTCATCGCCACGCTGGACGAGATCGTCGCCACCGAGACACTGGAGGTGTGGGCCGAACGCTTCGATAGTGGCGGCGTCTGGTGGGCGCCCGCCCAAGGCCCAGCCGCCGTGTTGGAGGACCCTCAGCTCCTGGCGAACGACGGCATCGTCGAGCTGGGGGACGTCGGCGGGGGACCGAAGCAGCGTTCCGTGAACGGGCCGGTCAGCTTTTCCGATGCGCGCATCCGGCCGTCAACTCCGGCCCCGCAGCTAGGCGAGCACACAGACGCTGTCTTGGCGGAGCTCGCCGAGCTGTCTGACCTCGAGAGGAAGGATCGGGCGTCTCAGCCCTGAGTCCGGGCGCGGGCCAAGAGCCCACGCGCAATGACCAGACGCTGGATCTCGTTGGTTCCCTCGCCGATCACCATGAGCGGTGCGTCGCGGTAGAGGCGCTCGACGAGGAACTCGGTGGTGTAGCCGACGCCGCCGTGGATTCGCATCGCCTCGATGCTGAGCTCGAGCGCCGTCTCGCTCGCGAAGAGCTTGGCCATCCCGGCCTCGACGTCGCAGCGCAGCCCTTGGGCTTTGCGCTCAGCCGCGTTCTTGGTCAGCAGTCGCGCGGCCTCGAGCCGGGTCGCCATGTCGGCCAACTTCAGCTGGATCGCCTGGTGCTCGGCGATGGGTTTGCCGAACGTCTCGCGCTGTTGCGCATAATCCAGCGCGGCATCGAATGCTGCCCGCGCGACGCCCACGGCCCGCGCTGCGATGTTGATCCGCCCGATCTCGAGCACCCCCAGGATCTGGGGTAGGCCGCGCCCGGCCTCCCCCACCAGGTTGACGACTGGGACACGGTGGTCCGAGTACGCCATCTCGACTGTCTCGACGCCGCGGTAGCCCAGCTTGCTGACGTTCTTGCTGACCGAGATGCCCTCGAAGCGCGGCCCGGGCTCCTTCTCTACGATCAGGGCTGAGATTCCCTCCTCAGTTCTCGCAGCCAACGCCACGATGCTGGCGCGCTCACCGTTGGTCACCCAGGCTTTGGTGCCGTTGATGATGTACTCCTCGCCGTCACGCCGGGCGCGGCACGAGAGGTTGCGCGTGTCGCTCCCCGCGTCGGGTTCGGAAAGTGAGAGACACCCGCGGCGCTCTCCCGTGGCCATCGTGGGCAGCCAACGCCGCTGCTGTTCCTCGCTGCCATGCGCCATGATCAGTGTGGCCGCCATGGTGTGAGTGTTCACGATGCCGGTCAGGCTCATCCATCCGTACGAGAGCTCTTCGATGACGCCGACGTAGGTGAGTAGGTCGAGACCGAGCCCGCCGTAGGCCTCCGGGATGGTGATGCCGAAGAGTCCGAGCTCTCGCATCGTGGCGACGATCTCTTCGGGGTAGGCGTCGGCATGCTCGAGGTCCGAGGCAACCGGAATCACCTCGCGCTGTACGAACTTGCGCACCGTGTCGATGATCTCGGCGCGGACGGTCTCGTCGACCGCCTCGGTCCCGGCGCCGGTCACGCCGACCACGCCGGTCCCGTCTTCCTCATGGCGATAACCATACCCTTCAATCGTGTTGACGCTGAATCTCAATTCGGAGAAGAATGTTTCCACCATGACCCGGGGCCTCATGCATTTCGGGCTCGAGTCTGCAGCCGTCCAATTTCCCGATCATCCCGGCGTGGTCGCGGGTGACGACGTCTGGACGTACGCCGAGTTGCAGAGGGCGAGCAACGCCGCCGCGCGCCATCTCGCCGTACAGGGCGTCGGACCCGGTGACCGCCTGGCGCTCATGACGTCCAACCGGCCCGAGTTCGTCGTGGTGGTGCACGCCGCGAGCATGCTCGGCGCCGTGCCGGTCTTGCTCAACGCCGCGTGGAAGGCGCTCGAGGTCGAGACCGCGTTGGCGCTGACCGCACCGCGCTACAGCGTGGCCGACGGCGACGGCGTCGTCCTGCTGGCCGAAGGCCTCGGCGCCGAGCGCGTGCTGGACCTCGATGCCGACTCTGCGCGTATCGTCGACCGCACCAGCAACGATCCGCCGCCCGATTACACCGCGGCCGAGGACGACGACGCCGTGTTTGTCTTCAGTTCCGGAACCACCGATCGGCCCAAGGCAGTCCGCCACACCCATCGCTCCATGGTGTTGGCGATGACACACTGGCGCCTGGCTCTCGGCCTCGGCCACGACGACCGGTTCCAGGTGGCCACGCCGCCCTCCCACATCCTCGGGCTGTTGAACCTGCTGACCGCGGTTTCGGCGGGTGCCACAGTCCGCCTGCACCGCCGCTTCGACCTCGATGCTGAACTGCGGGCCATCCAAGAGGATCGGATGACGCTCGAAATGGCCGTCGCGCCTATCGCGCTCGCCATGGCGAATCACCCCGACCTCGAGGCCTACGACCTGTCCTCGCTGCGCTACGTGATGTGGGGCGCGACGCCGGTGACGCCTGCGGTGGCAGAGACCGTCACCGCGCGCTCGGGCGTCCGCTGGCTTCCGGCGTACGGGACGAGCGAGGTCCCGGTGATCGCCGCCAACCCGGTCAACGACCCCGACCGCTGGCGCCTCGACTCGGCGGGCCTCGCCGTAGGC
>DASZJB010000118.1:0-4682 GCA_035948615.1 Candidatus Dormiibacterota bacterium | reverse complement strand
CGCCCGCCGTGGCGGTGGGCGTCTCCACCGCCGGGATCATCGACGAGAGCTCGGGCACCGCTCGGCGGAGCGCCAACCTGCGCTGGCGCAACACAGAGCTGGGGCGTCATCTCGAGGAGCTGACGGGGCTCCCCGCGACCCTGCTCCAGGACGCTCGAGCGGCCGCCCAGGCTGAGGCCGTCCTCGGTGCCGGGCGCGACGCCGACAACTTCCTCATGGTCGTCCTTGGCACCGGGGTTGGAGGCGCGGTGGTCAGCGATGGCCGGCCGCTGCTGGGCTCGCATGGCCTGGCCGGGGAGATCGGGCACCTCCAGCTCGACGCCGACGGGCCTCTCTGCGGCTGCGGCGGGCGCGGCTGTCTGGAGATGGTGGCCTCGGGTTCGGCGCTCTCTCGTCGCTATGCCGCCGCTACCGGCAGCCGGCTCCCGGCCGAGGCCGTGCTCGACCTGGTCGTCGAGGGCGACCCAGTCGCCACCGCCCTCTGGTCGGATGCGGTGTCCGCGCTCGCGGTGGCACTGGCCGCGGCGGTCGCGGTGCTGGACATCGAGCTCGTGATCTTCGGGGGCGGGATGGCTGCCGCCGGTCCGCTGTTGCTGGATCCGCTGGCGAAGGAACTGGCCACAAGGGTGGCCCTGGCGCCCCCGCCGCGCCTGACCGTCGCCGCCCTCGGCAACGACGCCGGCTTGCTCGGGGCGGCTGCAGCTGCGCTGCGATCTGTCGGACACGACCGGCTGGTTCGCTCCTGGCAGTCCCAGCCACCGTCGGTCGCCGAGGCCGCGGCGTCCACCGCGTGACGCTCAGTCGCTGACAGCGAGGCGCACCTCGAAGACGTGATCGCGGGCCGCCTCGAGGGCCCACGCAACGGCGCCGAGCAGGATCGCCTCATCCCCCAGCTCGCTGGCGACGATCCGCGGACGGAATGGGGTCAGCTGGTGGAGCCGCTGCACAAGCGGGGCGCGGAGGAGCTCCAGGTTGCTGCCGATACCGCCGCCCAGGACCACGAGTTCGGGGTCGAGCACGGCGCTGATGGCGGCGATGACCGCGGCCAGGCGTTCGCCCTCGCGATCCACCGCGCTTCTGGCCGCGCCGTCGCCGCGCCGCGCGGCGTCGAAGATGCGTCGCGCCGAGAGCCGGGGAGACATGCCCAACTCGACCGCGTCCTGGATGACGCCCTGTGCGGAGGCCACCTCCTCGAAGGATCCCCACCTGCTGCCCTGACCGTTTGACGACGTCAGGGTCTCGTCGCCGAAGGGCAGGTAGGCGACCTCTCCGGCGGCGCCGCGAGCGCCCACGTGCAGCTTGCCGTCGATGACGATGCCCATGCCCACGCCGGTTCCCACCAGCAGATAGACAAAGGTGCCGACCCCGATCCCACAGCCGAACCAGCGCTCGCCGACGGCAGCCAGGTTGGCGTCGTTGGCCACCGCGGTCCGGTCGCCGAGCTCCTCGCGGAGAGCGTCGAGGAGCCCGGGGCGGCCCCAGCGCCGGATGCGCGATGCCAGCAGCAGGGTGCCGTCGCCAGGGTCAAAGACGCCGGGGCTACCCACCACCGTCTGCACCACCCGAGACCACGGGATGCCTGCGCCGTCGACCACCTGATGGGCGAGGCGGCTCACCGAGGTCACCAGCGAGGGGACGGTGCGGGAGGTGTTGCGGATGTCGAGACGGCCGACGATGTCTCCGGCGAGGTCCGCGACCGCGCAGCGCACCCAACTCTGACCCACGTCGACACCCACCACATAGCCGGCGGTGGGGTCGTGTTCGAAGAGCGTCGCCGACGGGTTCCGCCCCTGCGCGGTCTCTCCTGCCGGGCGGACCAGTCCAGCCCGCTCCAGCGTGTGCAGGGCAGCGTCGACAGCGGACTTGGAGAGCCGTGTCCGGTTCGCGAGTTGCAGGGGAGACGCCGGTCCCTCCCTACGCAACTCCGCGAGAATCGCCTGCACGCTGCGCGGGCGCAGCCACGATTGCTTGTGGCGGGAACCTGGGTCCGACTTCGGGCGTTTCGGGGCGCTCACTGCAGCCTGATTCTGACCGGCGGGCAATCACCACACGGCATCGCCCAACCCGACAATATTGTCGAATGACTGCCAGGCTCCGCCGCCCGAGCACCGAGGAGTACGCGGGGTGGTCAGCCGCAGCGGTCGACGCCTACGTCGACGAGATCGTTGCATCGGGGAGCATGAGCCGCGAGGCAGCCGGGGAGAAGGCCCGCCGCGACTGGCCGGAACTTCTTCCTGAAGGGCTCGCCACCCCAGGTCAATTGATATTCAGGGTGGAAGTGGATGGGCAACCCGTGGGATGGCTCTGGCTGGCGCTGCGGCACCCGCGCGCGGAGGCCGGCGTCGGTTACATCTATGACATCGCGATTGACGAGGCGCTCCGAGGCCGCGGCTACGGGCGAGCGGCGATGAGGCTCGCTGAGGAGGAGGCGCGACGCAACGGCCTCCACGCGTTGGCGCTCAACGTCTTCGGGCAGAACGCGATTGCTCGTGCGTTGTACTCGAGCCTCGGTTACCAGGAGACGTCCGTGCAGATGAGAAAGGAGCTCTGAAGCCTGAACGCCGACGTGCTATCCGCGGGCAGTCAGCCACCCGTGGCCTCGACCGCGCGACGGACAGCATCCACAGAACGATTCACTTCGGTCGCATCGGTCGCCCAGTTGCTCACCGAGATGCGCAGCACATCCTCGCCGCGCCAGCGGGAGCCGGACATCCACACGGTTCCGTCGGCGAGTAGTCGCGCGGTGACCGCGCGAGTCCGCGCGTCGTCGCCGAAGCGCACGCATACCTGTGTGTACACAACGTCGTTGATCACCTTGGCGCCGCTGATGCCGGCGATACCGTCGGCCATCGCCCGAGCGTTGCGGGCCAGGCCATCGACCAGGTTGGCAACCCCAGAACGTCCCAGCGAGCGGAGTGCCGCCCATACCGGCACGCCACGCGCCCGCCGCGAGTACTCGGGCACCTTCTCAAAAGGGTCGCCCGGGCCGGAGGTGTCGGCGATCAGGTAGCTGGCATGCGCTCCGAACGTGGAACGCATCGCAACCGGGTCCGCAACAATGGCGATTCCGCAGTCATACGGCACGTTGAGTGTCTTGTGCGCGTCGGTCGTCCACGAGTCAGCGCCGGCGAGTCCCGTCGCGAGGTGGCGAAGCGACGGTGCGGCAGCTGCCCAGAGGCCGAACGCGCCATCGATGTGCACCCATGCACCGTGCCGGTGCGCGACGTCGATGGCAGCTTCGAACGGATCGAAGGCGCCGGAGTGCACGTTGCCCGCTTGCAGACACACGATCACCGGAGCGCCGGGATCGAGTGCCTCCAGCGACTCGGCCAGCGCTTCGACACTGATTCGACCCTGGTCGTCGACGGCAACGGACTGGGGACTGCCGAGGCCGAGATAGCGCAGCGCGAGGTCGATGGTTTCGTGCCGCTCGGCGCCGACGAGCACGTGAATCCGTGGCGATCCAGTCATTCCGTCATGGCCGACGTCCCAACCAACCCGGGAGAGCACCGCGCCACGCGCGGCGGCCAGGCAGGTGAAGTTCGCCATCATCGCCCCGGTCACGAAGCCCACGTCGGCGCCCGCGGGGAGCCCGAGTAGGTCGAGCACCCAGGCGGCTGCGGCTTCCTCCGCCGCCACCACCGCCGGCGTGGCAAAGCGCATGCCGGCGTTCTGATCCCACGCGCTCACCAGCCAATCCGCACCGAGGGCAGCAGGGAGCGTTCCGCCGATAACCCAACCGAAGAAGCGGCTCGACTGCATTGCCATGAGCCCGGGCTCAGCCAGCGCCGCGAGCAGATCGACGACGTCCTCCGGCGGTGACGGCTCGAGGGGAAGTGGACCGCCGAAGCCTGCGAGCAACTCGGTCGCCGTCGCACGCGGCCCCACCGGGCGTTCGGCCACGGAGTCCAGCCAGGCTCGCGCGTGCTCGGCCGCGCGTGCGAGCGGTCGGTCGTACGAATCGCTCTGAAACGTCATGACGTGCCTCCTCGTGACCGGGTCACGCGACTCATCGTCCCCGCTGGCACGGTACGGCGTCAACGTTCCTGAGGCAGAGCTTTGGTGTGCAACCTTTCCGGCGTTTCACCCAGGTCGGCGTTAGACAGAGGCTGGCGATGACAGATTCGACCTGGCGAGTACGAGGAGGCTGAGCGCCGCGCGTTCACCAGTTGCTGAAGCGGATCTGATCTGGACCGTGCGCGTAGGGGTGAGCAGCACGCGTTATGCTGCCCACCCGCCCCTTCCTCGCCTGCTGGTAGTCACGACCCTTGAAGGGTCGGACGTCAGCGACGGTCCGGCTCGAAGATGAATCCGTGCGCGGCGCCGTTGGTGTCGGTGTAGAACCCCACGAGTTCGCCAGTGTCGGCAAGACACTGAATTGAGGTGTTCGTGCCCCTGGGGTCGTCGTACGTCGCAAACCTCCCGTGCGTCAAGGTGAATCCGTGGATCACCTTGTCGCTACCGATGTACTGCCCGGAGACCACGCCAGTGTTGGCGACGCAATACACCTGTGTGCCCTCACCGCCCACGTGTCCAGCGCGTGGGTCGTCAATCAGGCCGCTCAGGTGGCCGGATCGGTCGACGAACCCATGAGAGACGCCGTTTCCGTCGATGAGCGAGCCTGCAACGACGTCGCGATTGTTGATACTGACGAGCGCCGTGCCCTGGCCACTCGCGGTGCC
>DASZJB010000117.1:0-33473 GCA_035948615.1 Candidatus Dormiibacterota bacterium | reverse complement strand
TCGAACACCGGTGGTGGCACGAAAGCCGGTGGGACAGGAACCGGCCTTGCGTCCCAGTCCGGGACGGGGGCCTCCCGAACGCGTATCTGCCAGCCCGCGCCAGGATCGAACCGGGAGTTGTCGGGAGACTGATCCTCGTCGGCCATGAAGCACGACGCTAAGCGGAGCCGCGGAGCGGTCGATCGCGGGTGGGCGGATCGTTGCAGCCTCGTATCGTCGGATGAGGCGGGCGTCGACGCACCCGAGCGCGGCAGTTAGGCTGACGCCTCGAAGATGACCATCGGTCTGTCGGCGGGCACGGCCACGCTGCTGGCGTGGGTGCTGCTCGTCGGAGCCGGCCTCGCCGGAATCGCGATTGCCTTCGCGCCCGCACCGACCGGCGCCGGCGCCGGCCGCGTCGCGCTGCGGCTCCTGGCGATCACGCTGGTCGCGCTCTGCCTGCGAGCGGCGCTATCGCTGCTCTTCGACGGCGGTACCTACGACATCTTTTTCGCGTATCGAAAGCTCGGCGATGAGCTGCGCCGCGGCGGCGATGTGTACGCACAACGGCTCCCCTCGCTCGCCAACTACCCGCCGGTCATCTACTGGTGGTGGTCGCTGGCCGCAACCATCGTGCCAACCGGCAGCCCGCACCTCTTCGCAGCGCTGGTGCGCGCGCCTTTCTGGATGATCGACGCCGCGATCGCTCCCGTGCTCGCGCTCCTGGTCCGTGGACGGTGGCGGTGGCGCAGCGCGTGGCTGTACGCGCTGAACCCCATTGCGATCGCGGTGCCCACCCTGCACGGACAGTTCGACGGCATCCCGGCGCTCTGCCTGCTGCTTGCGGTCGCCTGGCTGGCCGCTCATCCGCGGCGCGCGGCGTGGTTGGTGGGCATCGGCACCGCGGTCAAGGTCTGGCCTGCGTACTTCGTCCCGGCGTTGCTCGCCGGTATCCGCCGCGCCCAGTGGGCCGGGTTCGTCATTCGTGTGCTGGTTCCGTCGGTGGCGGCATTCGCGCTGTACTTCGTCATCCACCCCGATCACATCGTGCAGGGCCTGGTCGGCGTTATCGCCTACGTGCCGCACCGCCAGGGCCTGGGGACGTCATTGCTCTTTCCAGCCGCATGGGGTGATCCGTTCATCGTTCCGGTCGACCTTGTGGTCGCGGCGCTGGTCCTCTGGTTGGTCGTGCAATGCGCGCGACGCGATGTCGCGGTCGTGGATATCGTCGCGCTGGTGATGCTCATCGTCCTCGGTCTTGCGCCCGCCATCTCGGACCAGTACCTGATGTGGCCAATGGCGATCCTCCTGCTCGGGGGTCATCGCCGCATCGCAGCGCTGCTGAGCGTGGCGATGACCCCCGCGACATTGTTCATCGATATCTCGTCGGCGGGACCGGCTTTTACCATCCCGCCTGCAGCGCCGCTGCTCGCCACAGCGGCGACGGTCACCGCAGCTGCGGTGTTGCTGCGTGAGGTCTGGACTCAGGGCGCGACGACAGTCCCAGGAGAGCGATCCCGGCAATCCCGAGCAGGATCCCCGGTACCAGCGAGAAACGCGCCACGAAAAATTCGAGGGCCTGGGCGACCTTGTACGTGAGATTGGGGTCGCCGGGCACGACGATCTCCGCGCGCCAGACGACCGCCGCGATCGCAAGAACGGCGAGCCCGGCTGTGACCATCCCGAGCGTTCTCGCCTGCTGCCGTGAGAGCCGCGCCACGCCGGCGATGATCAGTGCGATGTTCGCCGTGAAGACAGTCTCGGCCAGCCCCGATCGGGACGTGTTCGTGGGCAGGAGCAGCATGCCCGCGACCACCCCACCCACGATGGCCCACAACGCCGGCGGCGGGGGACGCGGCCATCGGCGTCCGACCAGCAGGACCGGCAGCAGCGCCGCGGTCGTCGAGAAGAAGAACAACGAGATCACCGCGTCGAGCAGCGGGGCACCCAGGCGGAGCGGCGGGATACCCCAGAAGGTCGAAACCAGGAGCACGGGCCGGCTCAGCAACCACTGACCCAGCGATCCCGCGTACTGAGCCGGAATGGACCCCTGCCAGAGCACGCTGGGCGAGAGCGTGTGCGTGAATGCCGCCCAGGGCGCGATCAGGCAGACGCCGGCCAGCCCGGCGACGACCGTCAGCTTCCAGTCGGGACGCCGGAAGAGCACCCACAGCCCGAGACCCGCGACCAGGCCGATTGCTCCGATGTGGGTGAGCAGCGCGCCGGCGAGCGCAACCCCGATGGTGATGGCCGCGACCCGCCCGCGCGACAGCGCGGCGCATATCGCCGCCAGCACGAAGAACGAGACAAAGCCCCACGGCCACGTGTAGACGGAGTAGATGATGATCATCGGCGTGAGGCCGACCACGAGCAGACGCCGCGGGCTCGCCCCGAGCAACTGGATCAGGCGCTGCGCGGGCCAGAGCCACAGGGAGTTGAGCACCACGCTGACGATCTGAAACACCCAGTACGACTTCCCCCAGAAGATCACGCCACCTGCCAGGGCATCGAACAGCGGCGTGCGCTGCCTGAGGTCGCTGAGACCGACCGTCGATGCAAGCCCGGCGTATGCCCGGCTGAGCTGGTAGTGCAGATCCCAGTCGCCGATGCGGCCACCGCCGGTCTGCAGCGGAATCAGCATCTCCACGGCGAGCGAGACGGCGACGAGGCCGAGCACGATCCGTGCCGGCCGCGCGAGCACGATCGTCCCCAGGATCGCGGCGACGACGAAGACCACGCTCACCCCCGGGTGGTGGAGCAGCGTGGCGCAGAGTGCGAGCGCTCCGGCGAGCATCAGGCTCGTCATCGCGACGAGCAGGCGCCACAGCTGGCGGTCCGCGCCGCCGTCGGTCGGCTCGGCCACGCGAGCTGCGGTCAGGCGGGGGGCGCTGCGGCCGGGGGCGGGGGTGCCGCAGCCGGGGGAGCCGTCGGCGTGAACGACACGGTCGGCGCGGCGCGCTCCGAATCGGCCACCGCGAAGAACGCGAACGGCTGGAAGTGCATGATCTGCCCGAAGATGTTGGTCGGGAACGTCTGCAGCGCCGTGTTGAAATCGCGAACGTTGCCGTTGTAGAAACGTCGAGAGAACTCGACCTTGTCCTCGGTGGTGGTCAGCTGCTCCTGGAGGTTCAGGAACAACTCGGACGCCTTGAGCTGCGGGTAATTCTCGGCGACCGCGAGCAGCTGCCGCGTGGATCCGGTCAGGGCGTCCTCGGCGCCGGCCATCGCCGACGGGTCCCCGGTCTTCGACGCGGCCAGTGCATTGGTGCGAGCCGCGGTGACTGCCTCGAACACACCTCGCTCGTGGGCCGCATACCCCTGCACGGTGTTGACGAGGTTGGGGATGAGGTCGTAGCGACGCTTCAGCTCGACATCGATGTCCGACCACGCCTCCTGGGTTCGCGTGCGCAGCCGGATCAGCCGGTTGAACCGATAGGCGACATACAGCGCGATCAGGACGACGATGATCAGCACGATCACGAGCACGGTCATGCGCTCAGTGTCTCACTCTTCTCGCAACATCGCTTCGGGGACGCTGACCGCCCGATAGGGCATGTCGGTGATGTCGTAGTAGCGAATCGGCTTCTTGAGGCGTTTGGCGATGCCGATCTGCACCTTCACGCCGAGCGACGGGTTGCCGAACACCCACATCTGATCGCAGCGCACGATCAGGTTGTTGAATGCCTCGCGCACCACGTCCTTCGGGACCGTGTGCACGAGGTAGTAGTCGAAGAGCATGAACGGCACGATCGGTACCTGGCCTTCGTCGAGGACGAATTTGGTGATGTGCTGGCGCCAGTAGAAGTTGCGGTTGCTGAGCGCGCAGTAGATCAACTGCTTCGGCCGGCGCAGCGCGCGCTCAGCCTGCTCCGCGGGACTTGCCTTCGGCGTCGGCGCGAAGATGCGCTCGAGAATATCCTCGGCGTTCTTGATGGCGGGCTCAGCGGGAGATGTGGTTTCGTCGCGAATCACTGGTGCGCCCTCATCACGACGCCGCATACCACGCTCGCGCAACCTTTCTCCCCGTCACAGCACTACGTGCGAGAGCCGATGATAGCATCGGCAATCCTTCGAGAAAGTCGATCCCCGCGCGATTGGCTTAGCCGCCCGGGTCGGCCCACGCGACCAGCTTGCTCAACCTCGCGATCGCCCGATCCAGAAGCGCGACCCGTGCGGGGTCGTTCAGCCACCTGCTCTGACCTGAGGGATGGGGCAGCGGCAGGAGCACTCGGTCGACCTCGGGAGCGCCGGGGATCGGTATCCCGTCGACGGAGAACGCGCCGCCGATTACGTCGTCGAGACGCCGCCCGGGAAGAAATCGCTCGAGGGCCAGAGATCCGATGGGAATGATGAGACGAGGGTTGAGCATCGCGATGACGCCGTCGAGCCACGGTGCGCACAACGCGACCTCCGCCGGACTCGGGCGCCGGTCCCCCGCGCCGTCGGGCCGGCGTCCCGGAAAGCAGGTCGTCATCGCGGTCATGTAAATGCGATCGCGCACATCGTCCTCATCAACGAAGCCGGCACGAGTCAGCCAGCGCATCAGCTGACGACCGGCTCGTCCCGCGAACGGCCTGGTCTGGTCATGCTCGACGGGTCCGGGCGCCTGACCGACGAGCATGATGCGCTGACCGGCGTGGCCGCTGAACACCGGATGCGCACTCGCGATGAAGCCTGCATCCGCGCAACGGGTGCATGCGCGCTGCGCGCGTTGCAGGGATCTCAGCGAGCGCATCCGGGCGGGTGGAGTCGGCATGGTGACCCGACTCTGACTCGCCGGGCTGGCGTCGCCCAACCCAAGGCGATATCATCTCCTCACCGCTCGTCAATCTCTCCATCACAGTTGAGCGGCCGTCGTGGTCAGCCGTCGTACTGCGAGGCTCCATGTCCGACGAGTCTTCTCGCTCCGCCAGGCCGTACGGTCAGAGACGAAACGACGGCGCCCCCACATGGTGGGCGGCGCTCGACCGAGCCGATCTTCCCGACGATGCCGCGGTGCCCGCGGCGCATCGCCGCTGGTACGAGGACGCTCACCCGGTGGTGCCGATGGTGGAGGTCGCCACCAGCCGCGCCCAGCCGGCGCGGAAGCGGCGGCAGTGGCTCATCGGCTTCCTGATTGCGCTCACAGTCATGGTGGTCGCCGGCATGGTCTGGGGTGGTGATCAGGCCTTGCCTCAGGGCGTGGTGGTGACGCTCGTCGTCGCAATCCCGTTCGTGCTGGCCGCCGTCGTGACCATGCTCCTCATCCGGCACAACACCTGAGCGCTTCCTCAGCATCGTCGGGACTGCTGTGAGCGACCAAGGGCCGAGCCGCAGGCAGCGTTTCCGGGCGTCACGGCGACCCCATCTCGACCCGATGCCCGGGCTCGCGCTTCCCGCCGGTGACGACGAAACCGCGGCGCCTTCGCTTCGCGCACGGTTCGAGGCGGCGGTGGCACCCGGGCCTTCCGATGGCGCGGCGCCACGAGACGCCGAGATCGCGCGGACTCTCGCCGAGGCACCCATCGAGGGCATTGCCGAGGTCGTATACGGCAGCAACGGCGTCTTCCTCCTCGAGCTCGACGCGCCGGATCCGGCGTTGCCCACCCAACCGCTGCGCGCGGTCTACAAACCGGTCCGTGGCGAGCGGCCCCTCTGGGACTTTCCGCGACGGACTCTCTACCTGCGCGAGGTCGCGGCCTACGTGGTTGACGCCGCGCTCGGCCTGCACCGGGTGCCGGTGACCGTGCTCCGCGACGGACCTCTCGGGCCCGGCTCGGTGCAGCGCTTCGTGCACGTCCTCGACGAAGCCCTGACCGCGGACCGCGCCACCAAGCTCGACTCACAACTCCGTGCGGTCGCGGTGCTGGACGTGCTCATCAACAACGCCGACCGCAAGCGGTCGCACCTCCTGGTCATCGACGGCCCAAGCGTCAAGGCCATCGACAACGCCCTGAGCTTCCTCCCCTATCCGCGCCAGCGCACCGCGCTCCTTTCATTGGGTGGATCGCCGCTCCCGCCGAGGCTCGCCAAACGGGTGCAGGATCTGGCCCGTGACGAGGTGCGGATGAGCGCGCTGCGCACCCGGCTCGGCCGACTGCTCAGCGAGGCGGAGGTCACCGCCTTCGGCCATCGGGTCGCCGAGCTGGCCGAGGATCCGACCTTCCCGGTGCTCGACGACTGGGACGGCAGACCCTTCGAGTGGTGGTGAAGGCGGCCCGCCGGGCAGGCGGGCCGCCTGGAGGGAAGAAGGGATGCCTAGCCGGTCGTGCTCGTCGACCCCATGTTCGGACACTGCGTGGTCGACGGCGTCTTGGTCGCCGGCGTCGTTGACGGCGTGGCGCTGCTTGCCGTCAAGTTCGCGGCGGTGCTCGATGCCGGAGTGGACGAAGCTGCGTGCGCTATCACGAAGCTGCCAACTCCGGTGCCGGCAAGCAGGCCGACCGAGAGCAGCGCTGTCGCCGCGATCTTGCGTACTCCCGTCCTTCGCTTTCCCGGCTCTTCCGGGGGCGGTGGGATGAACTGGTCGCCGTCCATGGTGTGTACCTCCGTGGTGGACTGACGTTTGACGTTGACCAGCGTCCCGCCCGGCCGTCAGAACGGCGTGGGCTTCCCCTGGGAGATCGCTCAGAGTTGTAAACCGACCCTGCTTGACTACCCTTGATCACATGCGCGCGCAGAGGTCGGGCCTGTGAGCTTCGTCCTGACGCACGCCGGCGACGCGTTGCGCCTCGCGTTCGAGATGTTCTGGGTGGTGTTGTGGCCCCTGGCGGTTGGATTCCTGCTCTCCGCCTGTGTCGAGACCTTCGTGTCCACGCGTGCGGTCTCAAGGCTCCTTGGCGCCGACGGGGCCCGCTCGGCAACCCTCGCCACCCTCTTCGGCGCCGCGTCCTCGTCGTGCTCGTACGCGGCCGTTGCTGTGGCCAGAACGCTGTTCCGCAAGGGATCGACGCTTCCCAACGCGATCATCTTCGAGTTCGCGTCGACGAATCTTGTCTTCGAGCTCGGGCTCGCACTCCTGATCCTGCTCGGCTGGCAGTTCGTCGCCGCCGAGTTCACCGGCGGACTGATCATGGTGGTCCTGCTCGCGTTCCTCTTCGGGGTCACCCTGGGTGGCGGGCTCGTCGAGAGCGCGCGACGCCAGGCGGATCGAGGGATCCCGGGGAAGATGGAAGGCCACGGGATGATGGACATGACGGTCACCGAAGGCCCGCTGCTCCAGCGTCTGGTTTCGCCGCGGGCGCTCACATCGGTGAGCCACTACTTCTTCATGAACATCTACAGCCTCTGGTGGGACCTCCTGCTCGGATTCCTCATCGCCGGAGCGATCGGTGCCTGGGTGCCGGAGGCAGTCTGGTCGCATCTCTTCGCCGGCGGGAGCGGATTCCTCCCCGCGCTCTCGAGCGCGCTCATCGGTCCTCTGGTGGCGCTCCTGAGCTATGTCTGCTCGGTCGGCAACGTGCCCCTCGCGGCGGTGCTGTGGCGAAACGGCATCGGCTTCGGCGGCGCGATCGCCTTCATCTTCGGCGACCTGATCATCCTGCCCATCCTCAACATCTACCGCAAGTACTACGGCGGTCAGGTTGCCATCTACCTGGCGGTGGTGTCCTACGTGACCATGGTCGCCGCGGGGCTGCTGGTCGGTTGGTTGTTCTCGGTGCTCGGGCTGGTGCCGGGGAGCCGCAACGTGGCCGCGTACGCGATGTCGATCGCGTGGGACGCGACGACATTCCTGAACATTGCGGTGCTTGCTGTGATCGCGCTGCTCCTGGTGCGGTTCCTGCAGACCGGCGGCATCGGCATGATCAGGATGATGGGCATGACGTCGGAGCAGATCGTGGTACGCCCGGAGGGACTTGAACCCCCGCACCCGGCTCCGGAGGCCGGCGCTCTATCCAACTGAGCTACGGGCGCCCGTCGCGGCTCGCCGGGACAACCGTGGCCAGTATACGGCTCAGTCGGAATCGTCCTCGGCGGTGAACATCAGGCTGTCCTGGACGTCGTACAGCGCGTCCATCCATTCCGAGATCATCAGTTCCTGCGGCGAGCGACCCGCCAGCTGGGAGTCGTTGCTCATCAGGGCGACGGCCCGCCCCACCAGCTCGTACGGCACCTCGACCTCGTCGGCAAGATTGAGCTTCTCGAACTGGTCGATGAGCTCATCGATGTAGCGGATCTTCTGCCGGCGCGCATTGCGCGCTTCGCGCAGGGAGGTCCAGCGAGCTTCCAGCTCACCGATCTCCACGCAAGTCTCCTGGATCATTGGACCACCACCCTCACACCTCTATCCCTGTAATAACTTCCATCGTATGTCGCAGCATCGACCCGGTCAAGAAGCGCGTTTTCCAGCGCCGCGAATCATGCGCGTGGCGCGGACGCGAAGCACCCAGGATGTCGTGCTCCAAGCTGCCCGGGACGGAGCCGATGAGGGGTTCTGCTGCCTCGCGGCAGAGCAAACCTCGGGTCGTGGGCGCCAGGGACGCGAGTGGGTCGCTCCTCCCGGTACGGCCCTGCTCGCGTCGGTGCTGCTTCGTCGCTCCGCTTCCGTGGCACCCGGAATTCCCTTCGCGGCCGGGCTGGCGCTTGTCGACGTGCTCGGGGCTGCTTGCGGCGTGACAGCCGGCCTGAAGTGGCCCAACGACGTCCTGGTCGATCGCCGCAAGCTCGCTGGGATCCTCTGCGAGGTCGCACCCGGACGGCCGAGCGTCGAGGAGCTGGCCCTGGTGCTCGGTCTCGGCGTCAACCTCCGAGTCGACCGGTTTCCGGAGGGCCTCAACGCGGTGAGCCTGCACACCCTCGTCGAGCAGCCTCCGGCGGTGGAAGACCTGCTCCTCAGGTGGAGTGACGCGTTGGCCGACCGCATCGCCACCCTCGAGCGGGGCGGGATCGCCGCGATCCTCGGCGACTGGCGCCGCTGCGCGGTCGGCCTGGGGGAGGCGGTCACCGTCGTCGGACCTGCGGGGCTCACCGAAGGATTGGCGGTCGACGTCGGCGAGGACGGTTCGCTCCTGGTTGTGGCTTCAGGTCAGACGCATCGCTTCCTGGCCGGCGACGTGCATCTCATGACCCGCGCCGGCTGAAGGGCATGGGCCGACGCCGGAGCGCGCGTGCTACGTCGCCGGAGACGGGGTCGCCGACGGCGACGCACCAGGCGAAGCAGATGCGGAGGGAGCCGCCGCCGATCCAGTGACCTTGATGTCGCCCTTCATGTTGGGAGCGTGAATGGTGCAGAGGTAGTTGTAGGTGCCCGGCTGGGTGAACTTGACCTCCCACGTGGCACCCGGTGCGAGCGTGCTGTCGGTGAGGCAGGAGTCGTTGTTGTCCTGGAACGTGACTGTGTGAGGCACGCTGCCGGTGTTCTTGAACTCGACGATATCTCCGACTGCGGCATTCGAGGACGCCGGGACGAAGACGAGATTGTCGGTCGCCTGGATGGTCATGGTCGCGGTCCCGAGCGAGCTCACCGCGGCGGAACCGTTGCACGCCGTCGGAGGGTTCGGGCCGCCTCCTGGCGGGCCGTTGCCACAGGCAAACACTCCGATCACGACGCACACTCCCAAGCCGGCTGCAAGCGTGCGCGCATGACTCATGTGCATCTCAGACGAATCTTAAGGGATGGGTTCGCCGATACGTCTCGCCACTCACCGGAGTGCCTCGGCGATCCGATCTGCGGCAAGTTCCTCGTCCCGGCCCGGGTCGGAGAAGAGTCGCATGAACACGACGATGATGGCGATGAAGTACACGACATTGCCGACGCCGAGCATGATCACCCCGCCGTACTGCTGATCGGTGAGCGGCGACAGTCCCCAGAGGCGCGGCGCTTGCTCGTAGAAGCTGTAGAGAGGGGCCGGCGCCAGGGCGAAGACGATGCCCAGCACCGTGGGCGGAATCCCCGCGAGGCCCAGAGCGGCGATCTTGGTGAGCGGGCTCACCGTCACGGTTCTTTCATCGCGTATCGGGTCGACCACCGGCCACCACACGATGAGCCCGACACCGATGAAGCTGAGGTGCTCGACGATGTGCACCGGCACCGTGGTCAGGGTCGTGTCATACAGCGATGGGATGTGCCAGAGGAGGAGCACCGCGTTGAAGATGACCACCGCGGGCCAGGGGCGGGTGACCGCCCACCAGACGGTGCGCAGCGTGCTGTGACGATCTCGTGGGGCCGGCCGGGCGCCGGCGATCCCGAGAAGCAGCAGGGGCGGCGCCACCATCATCAGCACCATGTGCTGGACCATGTGGAGCGAGAAGAGGTAGTAGTCGCCGCCACGGTCGATCGGCGACTCCAGGGCGACGAACGTGAGCAGCAGGCCGGCGCAGAAGAGCACCGGACGCCAGCGCTGATGGCGGAACCACGGGGTGACATCGTCGTTCGGCCCGATGGTGCCGCGACGCACCGCGATGATGTAGCCGGCGGCGACCGCAACCAGGCCGCAGATGACGGTGGGATCCCAGGTCCAGTCGCCGAACCCCAGATGTGCCGTCAGTGCCCTCCGTCCTCCGGGAGCTCGAGGTACTCAGCTCTCGCGCCGCGAGCCCAGAAGAAACACGTGACGATGAGGTACAGCAAACCGATGCCCCACATCGCCGGTCCGACGACCGCGCGGATGTCGGTCAGGAAGCCCGTCAGCGTGATCGCAAGCGCGAGCGCGAGGTTGATGGGGACAAAGCTCGGGGGCGGCAGGTGCGGGGTCGCGTGCTCGTGCTCGGCGTCCTCGTCGTGGGTCGCGGTCACGACTGCGTCGTCGCTCACCGGCCGGCCCTCACTTGGTCACCGCGAGGAAGATCGCCGCCCAGGTGAACGCTGCCCCCATGAGGATGAGCAGCATGATGAACATCGCGACGCCCATGCGCATGTTCCTGCGTGCGAGCTTTCGGTTCATCGGCGCGTCCTCCTCAGAGCCCTGTGACCCGGTCGATCGCCATGACCGCGAAGAGCAGGGCCAGGTAGATCATTGAATGGTAGAAGAGCCGGCGTGCCGAGCGCGCCGTCGGGCGCCGGGCGGCGACCAGCGCGTCGGTCAGAAGGATCCCGTCGAGCACCGCGGCGCCACCCAGGTAGACGGCCCCGAACGATCGGGTGAGCAGGGGGAGCACGGTCACCAGGCAGAGGACGATGGTGTAGAGCACGATCTGATATCGGGTCTGGCGGTCGCCCTGGACCACCGGCATCATCGGGACGCCGGCACGGGCGTAGTCGCTCTTGATGAGCAGCGACAGCGCCCAGAAATGCGGTGGCGTCCAGTAGAAGACGACCGCGAAGAGGAACACCGCGGTGATGTTCAGGCTCCCAGTCACCGCCGCCCATCCGACCAATGGCGGGATCGCGCCGGCGGCGCCTCCGATGACGATGTTCTGCATCGACGAGCGCTTCAGCCACATCGTGTAGACGACGACGTAGAAGAGCAGGGCGAGCAGCGCCAGGCTCGCCGACAGCAGGTTGACCGTTGTAGCAAGCAGGAGGAAGGACGCCGCCCCAAGGGTGACGCCGAAGGTGAGCGCCTGACGGGGCTCGATGCGCCCCGACGGCAGCGGCCGGCTCCTGGTGCGTCCCATGGTGCGGTCGATATCGCGATCGAACCAGCAGTTGATGGCGTTCGCGCCCGACGCCGCCAGCCAGCCGCCGGCCACGGTGAGCAGCACCAGCCGCCAGCCCGGCCAGCCTCGATCGGCGATCACCATTGCCGCGACCGCGGTGACCTCGAGCAGGAGGATCACTCTCGGCTTGGTGAGGGCGATGTAGTCGCGGGCGATGTCGGCCATGCGACGGCGCGCCAGCGCCTCCACGGTGACGGCGACGGTCACGACGGCGCCACCTTCGCCTGCGGGCGGAGAGCGTCACCGCGCTGGGTGGCCGGTGCCGGCGCCGTCGCGCCGGCGGGCAGCATGCTCAGCACCGCGACCGCCACGACCGAGCCCCAGAGCAGCGAGGCGAGCGCGATATGGAGACCGCGCACCCAGGCGGGGAGGCCGAGAAGCACGACCAGCGCGCCCGCGGCAACCTGCAGGACGAGGAGCAGGTTGACCGCCACAACGCCGATGCGGACTGCGCGATCGCCGCGCCGGCGGCGCGCAATCATGGCCATGAGCCCGCCGAGGAGCAGCACCACGACCAGCGCGACAAGACGATGAGCGACATTGATGGTTGCGGCCTGTCCTGACGGCAGCGAGAACCCGCTCCCGCACAGTGGCCAGCTGGTGCAGCCCGCCCCGGAGCCCGTCTCGACCACGAATGCGCCGCTCAGAGCGACGAGGTAGGTCGCCGCGACGGCAACGATCACCGGTCCCTTCAACGACGGCAGCAGCGCCGCGGAGAGGCTTGAGCTGCGTGCGGGCGTTCCCACCGTGCACGCGATCACCGCAACGTAGATGAGCACCGCAAAGAGGAGCAGCGCATTGGCCAGATGGATCATCACGACGCCGCCGGGAAGGTTGTATTCGACGGCGAGCGCTCCGAGCGCGATCTGCACCACGAACAGACCCGCGGCAACGCTGGCCCCGACCAGGATCCGGCGCTGGTGCCGGTGCCAGATCCACGTCGCGACCGTGAGCACGATCACGAGCAGAGTGCACACCGAGGCGATCCAGCGGTGCGTGAACTCGATGAGCGTGTTGATCTGCCATGCCGGCAGAAGCGACCCGTGGCACAGCGGCCACTGGTCGGAGGTCCCGCATCCGTTGCCGCTGCCGCTCACGCGCACGATGCCGCCCCACACGATGAGCAGGTAGGTGAGCACCGCGGTCCACACCGCGAGGCGGCGGAACCCGACCGACGGCCGCGTGGGGATCACGCTGCCACCAGCGTTACGCGGGTGCTCCCGCGGACGCCTTCTTGCGCGCGAGTCGCCGGTCGCGAACCGGCCTCAGGCTGAGCACCTCCTGCTCATCGTCGAAGTTCCATGCAGGCGGCGGCGACGACGTCGCCCACTCGAGGGTGTTGCCATCCCATGGATCGTCAGGTGCCGTCTTGGGAGCGCGCATGCTGATCACGAAGTTGATCATGAAGACGGTGATGGAGATTGCGATCACGAAGGCGCCGAAGGTGATCAGCGAGTTGATGTCGCCCCAGCCGCGGTTGTCGAGATAGGTCGCGATCCGACGCGGCATCCCGAGCAGGCCAAGGGCGTGCATGGGCAGGAAGGTCAGGTTCATGCCGATGAACATCAACCAGAAGTGCAGCTTGCCGAGCTTCTCGTTGAGGAAGCGCCCGGTCACCTTCGGGAACCAGTAATAGAAGGCGCCGAACACGCCGAAGACGCTGCCACCGAACAGCACATAGTGAATGTGCGCCACCACCCAGTAGGTGCCGTGCACCAGGCGGTCGACCGCCAGGCTGCCGAGGTAGACGCCGTCGATGCCACCGATCAGGAACATGAGTAAGAAGCCGGCCGCAAAGAGCATGGGCGTGTCGAATTTGATGCTGCCTCCCCACATGGTCGCAAGCCAGCTGAAGATCTTCACCCCGGTGGGCACGCCGATGACGAATGTCGTGAACGCGAAGAACGTCTGCACAACCAGCGGCAGCCCCGTGACGAACATGTGGTGCACGAACACGATGAAGCCGAGCACGGCGATCGCTGCGATGGATGCGGCCATCGCCTTGTAGCCGAAGATCGGCTTGCGACTGAACACCGGGATGATCTCGCTGATGATCCCGAAAGCCGGCAGGATCATGATGTACACCGCCGGGTGTGAGTAGAACCAGAACACGAACTGGTAGAGCAGCGCGCTCCCGCCGTTGACCGGGTCGAAGAAGTTGGTGCCGATCTGGCGGTCGAGCAGGTTCATCGCGAGACCGGATGCGAGAAACGGTGACGCGAGCACGACCAGCGCCGCGGTGATCTCCTGCGCCCACACGAACAGGGGGAGCCGTCCCCACGTCATGCCCTTGGCGCGCATGTTGTGGATGGTCGCCAGGAAGTTGATCCCACCGAGCATCGATGAGATGCCGACGAGGTGGAGTCCGATGATCCAGAGGTCCTGCCCCATGCTGCAGCTGTAGTGACTTCCGGTGAGCGGCACGTACCCTGTCCATCCCGCGTCACCCGGTCCACCCGGGCAGAGCAGGCCGGCGTGCGTGGTAGCGGGAACCAGGAAACCCGAGTACATCACCAGGCCGCCGAGCGGGAGGAGCCAGAACGACAGCGCGTTGATGCGCGGGAACGCCATGTCGCGCGCGCCGATCATCAGTGGGACCATGTAGTTTCCGAAGCCGGCCCACACCGGGATGATCCACAGGAAGATCATCGTCGTCCCGTGCATCGTGAAGATCTGGTTGTACTGCTCGGCCGTCAGAAAGGTGTTCTGCGGCTCTGCCAGCTGGATCCGGATCAGCAGCGCCATGATCCCGCCGACCAGGAAGAAGAAGAAGGTCAGGAACAGGTACATGATCGCGATCTTCTTGTGGTCGACAGTGGTCAGCCAGCCGAGGATGCCCCTCGACTTGTCGACGCGGGCAAAGCGTGCCCGGGGAAGCGTCGCGTCCATGACCGCCATCAAGATCCTCCGAGATTGCAGGCCGCGCTCTTCGTGTCGATCGAACCGCTTGGGGCGCCGAACACGCACGACTGGAACTGGTTCATGGGTAGCGCGATCACCATGAACACCATGGTCGCGTGGCCAACACCGCAGAGCTCAGTGCACTGTCCGTAGTAGGTCCCCTGTCGAGCCTGGATCGGCGCCGTGTTGACATCGCCGGGTATCGCGTTCATCTGCTGACCGAGCGACGGAGCGAAGAAGCTGTGGTTGACCCCGCAGCCCTCGTTCGCGATCGCCTGCGCAAGCGTGGTTCCCGATGACACGGGCGGGCTGGCTTTGCATGGAGGATCCGTCGACACGATGTTGAGTGCGACATCGGTGCCCGCAGGCAGGAAGAGCGTGCCGAAACTGCGGATCCGCGCGCCGCTCGAGCTCGTGCCGTAGTCGAAGGTCCAGCTGAACTGCTGACCGATGACGGTCACCGTGTACTGGGTGCCGGCATGCACGTTGTTGATGAACGGCATGTTGGCCGCGGTGAGCCCGAAGAGCGAGAGAAAGGTCGCGAGGGGCACGAGCGTCCACGCGATCTCGAGCCTGGTGTTGCCGTGGAACTGCGGTGGATCGTCATCGTCGCTGCGGCGGCGGAATTTGACGAACGCGTACAGCAGCAGCCCGGTCACGATGACGCCGAGCACCACCGACGCCCAGAACACGGCGGTGTAGACGCCGAGCGCTCGGTCGCTGATCGCGCCACCATCGCCGAAAGCTCCGGCATTGTTGACGCAACAGGTGGACTGTGCGAGCACGTTCATCCGCGACGCAGGATGATCGCATAGCGGCGTTCAGCCGGGCAATCCGCGACGCTCGAGGCCGTGGGTCGAATGCGCCGGATCAACGCTGCCATATCTTCGTCTTGGTGTTGATCTGGCGTTTCACGAGCTCGGTGATGTCGGTGTTGATGAGCGCGGCGCGATCCCACGAGCCACGATTGCCCGGCGGGAGCGACGGATCCGGCAGGACCTCGCCGGTGGCTGCGGATCGCTGACGCCGGCGCAGCCGCCCCAGAAGCGACCTCGGGGCATCCGAGCTCACAGCCGGAACATCCTGCGCTGTGCGGCCCGCTCGGGGTCGCCCGCGCCCAGCGCGACGGCGCTCTGATAGGCGTCGATGATCGAGCTCGCCCACATGAAGAGCCCGGCCAGGAAGAGACCGATGAACGCGAACACCGAGACGAGCGCGACGAGGAGGAACAGCGCGCCCGAGCCATGGGTGAGCAGCGCATGGCCGATCGTCTGTCCGGCCATGATCAGCAGGACCGCGGGGCCGATGGTGAAGAGCGTCCAGAAGAGGTAATACAGCGCCTTTCTCGGATGCCCGGTGTAGATCTGCCCGAGCCCGGGGACGATCGACAGTCCAGCAGCGAGTCCGGGGTTGGGCCGCCGCAAGGGGCTGACCCCTCCCGCCTCAGACGCCATCACCGGCGTGAGGACACGTCCAGAGGGCGCGGCCGCCCAGCAGCGCAGTCCCCGTCATCGCCCGACGAAAGCCCGGTACAGGTAGTACGCGGCCAGCAGGAGCGTGCCGAACGACCAGATGGCGACGAAGAGCACATCACCCCAGCCGGCCTCGCCGGGATACAGGTCCGCCAGCAACGGGATGGGCATCGTCAGTGCGCCTTGAAGTTCTCGAGCAGGAACTCGCCGTAGATCAGCACGAAGGTGAACACGAGCAGGCCGATGAAGACGGCGATTGTGCCGATCAAATCTCGCGCGAACGTGCTCCGGCGCTTCACTTTCGTGTTCTCATGGGAGGGTGTTGTAGTCCTCCCAGTGGCGGATGAACTGGACGAGGATGTTGATCTGTGTCGGGCTCAACACGGGCGCCGTGTTCTCCACGACACCAGGACCGCCAGGGTTGGTCGCCGGATTGTAGTCAGCTGCAATCCCACCCCAGTTGGGCATGATGCTGCCGTAGTGCTCGAAGTCGGTGAATCCGTACTCGATGCAGCGATAGTAATAGTCCTCGTTGAAGTAACCCAGACGGTCCTGGTTGTTGAGCGGCGGCCCGGCTCCGCCCTCACCCTGCCCGCCGTGGCAGCGAGCGCAGTTCAGGTAGTAGAGCTGTGCACCCTCGGTGAACGAGTACTCGGGATTGACGATGAGGTTCTGGTGCGCGTCGGTCTCGTCGAGGCCGAGGCGGTTGCCGTTGTGGCAGACGATGCAGCCGACCTGATCGATGCCAAGAGGACCGGTCGCCGACCCGGCCCCTCCGTAGTTGGTTGACGGGTCCAGGAACGATGGCAGGGGCCCGGGCTGCTCCACGGTCACCGCCTTGGCCGGCGCCGCACCGGGCGGCGTGTAGGGCGTGTACTGGAAGGAGGTGAACCCGGTCGGCCCGTACGTCTGGTAGCTCATCGACGGCGGATAGTTGCCCCCGGTCGCGCTGATGTAAGCCGGATGGGTGAGGGTCAGGTGGTATTCGCTGATCAGCTGCTTGGCATTGGGCTCGTACTTGAGGAAACCGTCGACCAGTCGCTTCGCGGCCTCGACCGGCCCGATCGTGCCGATGTCGGGGACATGGCACGAGATGCATCGCTCTACGCGATAGGTATCCCCTTCGATGGTCGCCTGCGGGAAGCTCGGGAAGAGCTGCTGCACCTGGACGTTGAAATCGGAGGTCGGATAGTCCTTGAGGTACTGCTGCTGGATGCCGATGTAGCCCCTGGCATTCGAGTCCTTGAAGGCGGCCCAGGCGACCAGCCCGAGCAACGCGACACTCAGGCCGACGAAGAGGATCCTCGTCCTCATACAGGGGAGCTCAGGCCCGGGTGACCGAGGATCAGGGTCCAGTCCCAGTTGAAGGCTTCACCGCGGAAGAACTCGCCGATGACAACGAACGCCACCGCGAGGCAGAGATAGACGGTGAACAGCACGATCGCCACCTTGCGATCCTGAGGACGGCGGCTCGGATTGCGATCGAGGTACGGCGTCAGGATCATGAAGATGATCACGAAGCTCGGGAATGCGACGCCGGCCATGATCGGCGGGAAGCGCTCGAGCAGCTCCTGGAGACCGACGAAGTACCACGGCGCCTTGGCCGGGTTCGGGGTGATCGAGGTGTTGGCACGCTGCAGCAGTGGCGCATTGACCTGAATCGACACCAGCATCAGGAACACGAACGCGGCAAGTCCCGCGATGAATTCCCGCCATACCAGGAAGGGGAACGTGACCACGGTCTCCTCCTCCTCGCGACGGCGGATGACCAGCGGCGTGCTCGCCAGCTCAGGGCCCGAAACCGGTGCCTGCGGTCGTGGCGTCAGCGTGCCACGGGGGTCGCGTCCTCCCTCGACGACAGTCGCCATCAGAGGCCTCCTGTGAACCCGTCTTTACGGACGCGCCAGAAGTGTACGACCATCAGCAGGAAGCCGATGAGGGGCAGGGCGATCACGTGTAATACGTAGAAGCGAATCAGAGCACCTTGCGCTACCTGGTCGCCACCGAGCAGGAGATATCGGGTATAGGGGCCCACGATCGGGGCGTACTTGGCCATGTTGGTGCCGACGGTGATCGCCCAGATGGCGAGCTGGTCCCAGGGGAGGAGATAGCCGGAGAACGAGAGCAGCAGCGTGATCAGCAGCAGGAAGGTCCCGATGACCCAGTTGAATTCCCGGGGCGGCTTGTAGGCGCCCTGGTAGAACACGCGGGCCATGTGCAGCCAGACGGTGATCACCATCGCGTGCGCGGCCCAGCGATGCATGTTGCGGATGATGTCGCCGAAGACCGCGACGAACTGCAGATCCTTGACGTTCTGATAGGCCGTATCCACCGAGGGGATGTAATAGAACATCAGGAACAGCCCGGTGATGGTCAGCAGGATGAAGAGGAAGAAGGAGAGTCCGCCGAGGCACAGCGTGTAGGAGACGCGAACCGCGGACTTCTTGACCCGAACCGGGTGAATGTGCAGGAAGAAGTTGGTCAGCGCGGTGCGAGCTGCGACCTTGTCGTTGGTCGGCAGCCCGTGGCGGAAGACGGATCCCCAGAGCTGCGCGACAAAGGCGCGAAGGGGATTCGCCTCGCCGGGCGTTGCGCTCATCGACCGAGACCCCTCATCCGCGTAGCCCGCCTCCTCACATCAGACCCCGAGGGTCTTGCCGTTGCTCTTCTGAGTGTCGACCAGCAGGCGCCATTGTGGCGCAACGTTGTTCCCAGGTCCACGCGTCGCCACCAGCACCGATCGGTCGACCGCGAAGAACCCGTCGGGGGTCACCGAGATGCTCACCCAGTCCATCGGCCGGGGCGCCGGTCCATAGAAGTTGGTCGAGTCGATGAAGTACCGGCTGCCGTGGCACGGGCATGCCCAGCCGTTGGGAAGCCGCTGGTCCGTCGCGCGCACCCCGCGCGCCTCCGCAACCGAAGCTGAGACGCCCGACCCCGTGGTCACGTCGGTGACGTAGTTCGGCGTGCACCCAAGGTGCGTGCAGACCAGGTACACGGCGTAGATCCCGGCATCGTCGAGGACGACCGTGACCCGCTTGTCGGTCTCTGAGAGGACGTTGACCGGCGTCACCGGCTTGCCGTTGACGATGCCGCCGGTCAGCTGGTCGAACGTGAACGCGGTCTTGAAGAGCGCCGGCGCGTTCCCCGATGCCTGGGGGAACAGGAACTTGAGGACCTCGATGCTCCCGAACAGGCTCGCGCCGGCGGCAGCCAGCCCGCCCATGATCATCAGGAACTGACGTCTCGTCGTCTCGGCGCGAGCGCGCATTCTCCCGCGCGTCGTTTCGTACGGATTCAGCGCCATTGAGTCCTCAGGAGGGTGCTCGTACTCGGCCCAAGTTTACGAGCTTGTGAGACGGACACCGCCCGACCGGGAGTCGCGCTCAGACTCATCCGTTCTATAGGAGTGGATTGCTTGCGGGCGGGGTGAGGATGTTGGCGAACACAATCGCCGAAATCATGATCACGACGAATGCCACGATGATGACGAAGCATCCGAAGTCGGTGCGGAGAGCGACGATGAGGCGTTCCATTTATCGTGTTCGGAGCGTCAGACGGCCGAAAGGATACGTCACCGCACGGGCCGCGCCGCGTGCTGCGTCGGACACGCCCGTGGCGCCTGCCGGAGAGTAGCCTTGGCAGCCTGTGAGCGGATGGCGTGAGGTCGAGATCTACGGCACCTTCATCCGGTTGACGGGCGAGCTCGAGGTCATCGGCGCCGAACGCCTCAGCGACAGCATCAACCGGTTCGGGGCATTCCTTCAGGTCAGGAACTCGCGCGCCGAACCGCTCTCCACCAACTACCCGGTGCTGAGCCGGCTCGAGCCTCGCGTGACCATCGCCAAATCGGGGGTGATCCTGGTGTCACCGCTCGAGGAGGTCCCCGACGGCAACTCCGCGATGTGGCGCGAGACCGTTCCGTACGCCGCATCGATCAACACGTCAGCGATCTCGCTGGTCGGCGACGTGCATCTCTCGCCCGGGAACGACCTCCAGGACCACCTCGAGCGTCATCCCGGCGACTTCCTGCCGGTGACCAACCTCTCCGCCCTCTGGATCACCGCGATCACCAACGAGACCCATGCCGTCCAGCGCTCCTTCGCGCTGCTGAACCCGTCCTCGATCCTGTCCTTCTCTTTGCGCTGAGGATTTCGCCTCCGCAGTCTCGTTCGCTCTGTGGTGGGGCGACAGGGCACGGGCGGCACCTTGCTCAGCTTGCCCGCTCCCTCGTTCGCGCAAGCAGATTGTCGCGCTCGCTCGGGAGCGGTCAAATTCGCCGGTGCCGCCCGTCCCCTTGTCGCCTTACCGCTTCTGTGCCGTAGTCGTCCGCGCAGGGCGTGGAAGCAGCTAGACGGGGGCGAGTGCCTCGTCGGCGAGGACGCCTTCGGTGAGCACCTTCTCGCGTATCGCACGATTCTGCCGGGAGCCGCGAGCGAACCCGACCCCCATGCAGACCACCGCGATAAACGCGAAGCCCATGCTGATGAACTCGTTGATGGCTCGCTGGCCGATGCCGAACGTGGCCAGCCCCGTGCCCCCGAGGAAGGTCTTCTCGGCCGGGGCACCCCAGACCGTGCCGATGAACGCCATCAGCATCCACAGTACCGCCACGAAGTGCCAGATCGCCGCGGTGCGAACCACCCCGTGTCGGGGTTTGGACGTGAAGTAGAACGCCACCAGCGCGATCACCATGAGCACCACGTAGGCGTTGAAGATGACGAACACGATGAAGAACGAGATGATCTGGGCGGTGGTGAGCCCGTTGAACCCGCTGATCGAAAACGGGAACGGGTTGTTGACCGCGATCAGGCTCCCGAGCATCTCGATCGGGAAATGTACATCAGGACAACGGTGACGTAACCCCCGGCGCTCGCCTAAGCTTCTGTCCAGATGGCGATTCTGCACGCCCCCGCGTCCGCACCCGCAGGAGTCCCCCTAGGCGCCACCAGAACGGCCGCCATCCTTGGGATCGCCTCGTACGTGCCCGACGAGGTCATCACCAACGCCGACCTCGAGGCGATGGTCGAGACGTCCGACGCCTGGATCCTCGAGCGGACCGGCATCCGCGAGCGCCGCAAGATCGCGTCCGGGATGACCACCTCGATGATGGCCGCCGAAGCCGGTCGCCGGGCGATGGCCGCCGCTGGGGTGGACAGCGTCGACGCACTGATCGTCGCGACCGTGTCACCCGACTCGCCCCTCCCGTCGACGGCCTGCCTCGTGCAGCGCCGTCTCGGTCTCGGCGGCATCCCCGCCTTCGACATCGCCGCCGCCTGCGCGGGCTTCGTCTACGGCGTTGCCATCGGTCGCGGCCTCATCGTGGCGTCGGGGATGAGCCGGGTGCTCGTGATCGCCGGCGACGCGCTCACCTCGCTCATCGACTACAAGGATCGATCGACCTGCGTGCTCTTCGGTGACGGCGCCGGTGCCGCGGTGCTCGGCGTGTCGGATGCCGGCGGCATCGAGGGTGTGCAGTGGGGTGCTGACGGCGCCGAGGCCGACCTCATCTACTACGGTCCCAAGGCCGGCGACGAGGACGGCGAGAACGGCCTGCGGATGTACGGCAAAGGGACCTTCCGTCTCGGCGTGGAGCGGATGGCGGAGGCGGCGCGCGCCGTCTGCGCCGAGGCGGGCTGGTCGCTGGAGGATGTGACCCTGGTCGTCCCCCACCAGGCAAATCTGCGCATCATCGAGGCGGTCGCGAAGCGCCTGAACGTCCCGCTCGACCGCGTGGTGATCAACATCGATCGCTACGGCAACACCAGCGGAGCATCCATCCCGATCGCGCTTGCCGAGGCAGTCGAGACGGGCCGGATGCGGCAGGGGGATCGTGTGGTCTGCATTGCGTTTGGGTCCGGCGTGGTGTGGGGTGGTATCGCCCTGAGATGGACCGCGCCGACGCGGTGACGTCGCGGCGACATGCGCCGCGAAACAGGCTGCAGGCGCCGGGACCCGAGCTCAGGCCGACGGCGCCGACCACCGGGACCGTCGCGTGCCCACGCTGCAAGCGCCGGTTCGTCGCCGAGCGCTACGCCGCCGACCTCAACGTCTGCTCCGAGTGCGGCCACCACGGCGTGGTGGGCGCCGCCCAGCGCATCGAGCAGCTCGCCGACCCGAACACGGCTGAGACGCTCGTCGTCGAGGTCGGCGATCGCGATCCGCTCGGCTTCAACGACGGTGTCCCGTACCCGCAGCGAGTCGCCCGGGCCCGGGAGCGCACCGGGCTCCACGAGGCGTTCCTCACCGCGAAGGCGTCGCTCGCGGGAAACCCGGTGGTGCTCGCGTGCATGGACTTCGAGTTCCTCGGGGGATCGCTTGGCAGCGGCGCGGGCGAGATCTTCGCTCGCGCCTGCGAGATGGCCGTCGCAGAGCGGCGAGCGCTCGTCGCGGTGTGCACGTCCGGCGGCGCGAGGATGCAGGAGGGCATCGCCTCACTCGCCCAGATGGCCCGCTGCTCGGCCGCGGTCGCGGAGGTCATTGCCGCGCCCCTGCCGTATATCAGCATCCTCGGCGACCCCTGCTTCGGCGGCGTCACCGCCTCCTTCGCCGTCCAGTCGGACGTCATCATCGCCGAGCCCGGGGCGCGGATCGGGTTCGCCGGAGGCAGGGTCATCGAGCAGGCGACCCACGACAAGCTCCCCGACGGCTTCCAAACCGCTGAATTCCTGCTCGCTCACGGGATGGTCGACGCGGTCGTCGAGCGCGGACGTCTGCGCGACACGGTGGGGACGCTGATCCGGATCTACTCGGGGCGAGCATGAGCAGCACCATCGAGACCACCGAGCGCGAACGCATCGCCTTTGCGGCGGTCGAGCTCGCCCGCCACCCGGAGCGGCCGCGTGCCCTGCAGGTGATCGCCGCGATCACCGGTGGATGGACGGAGCTGCGCGGCGACCGCCTCTTCGGTGACGACCGCGCCGTGGTCGGCGGTCCCGCCCGGCTCGGCGGTCGCTCGGTGATGGTGATCGGTCAGGAGAAAGGCACCGACCCGATGACCCGTGCGCTCCACAACTTCGGGATGCCCCACCCCGAGGGATATCGCAAGGCGGTCAGGCTCATGCGCCAGGCGGAAAAGTTCTCGATGCCGGTCGTTTGCCTGGTGGACACGCCGGCAGCACACGCCGGCATCGCCGCCGAGGAGCGTGGCCAGGCATGGGCGATCGCAGACGCGCTGCTCTGCATGCTCGGGCTGAGGACGCCGACGGTGAGCGTGGTGCTCAGCGAGGGCGGCTCCGGGGGTGCGCTCGCACTTGCCCTCGCCGATCGCGTGCTCGCGCTCGAGAACGCGGTGTACACGGTCGCCCCTCCCGAGACGTGCGCGGCGATCCTCTACCGCGATGCGGGACAGCGCGCCCGCGCCGCTGCGGCACTGCGTCCGGGCGTCGACACCGCGCATCGCATCGGGCTCGTCGACGAGCTCATTCCCGAGCCGCCGCCGGGTGCCCACGCGCACGCGCCGCTGGTGATCGCCGCGATTCGCGGCGCGGTGATCCGCCACCTCGACGAGCTCTGCAAGGTGCCGGTGGAGGAGCTGGTCGCCGAGCGGCGCCGGCGCTACCGGGCTGCCGGGGGCTGACCGGCCCAGGCCGCCAGCAAGGCGGCCTCGCGTTCCGGCCCCATGCCGACCCGGGCGCGGTTGGCATTCACCACCTGGGTCCACTCAGGGTGGTCCGTCAGCCACGACCACGTGTCCTGCACGGTCTCGCGTGCGGAGCGGCAGGTGAGACCGGAGCGAAGCGCGAGTGAGGAATCGCAGCTGTAGAAGCTCGCCATGTCGCCAACCGGCGGCACCCAGATCGGGAGCTCCGTCCACGGCGCAACCTGGTTCTCGAGCAGGAAGCCGGCGTCGACCCACGTGAACGACGCGGCTGAACCGGTGACCTCGTTGCAGAGCGCGAGAACCTCCGCCATGGTCGTGTGGCCCGGGCGGCTCAGCACATTCACCGCGCCATGCAGAGCGGTGTCGATGGCAAAGGCGGCGAGGTCACGCGCATCGATGTACTGCACGGCGAGGTCCGGCGGACCGGGCGCGAGCACGTCGCCGCCTTTCGCGACGCGACGCAGCCACCATGGGAGCCGTCCGATGTTCTCGCGCGGCCCGAGGATCAGGCCCGGTCGTGCGAAGAGGCATCGATCGCCACCGAAGACTTCCTCGATCGCGAGCTCGGCACCACGCTTGTCGGCCGCGTAGTCGGTTGCTTCGGCGTCGGGACGTCCTTCGACGGTGGGCGACGCTTCGCTGATGACGCCTTCGTGCGCGTCGGCGTACACCGAGATCGTCGAGATGTACACGTAGCAGCGGGCGTGCGGTTCGAGGGCGCGCGCCGCGCTCTGCACGACCCGCGGCGCTCGTGACCACGCGTCGACGACGATGTCCCACTGCTCATGTGTCAGCGCGCTCAGCTCGTGCGGGTTGGTCCGGTCCCCGTGGATCACCCGGACGCCGTCGGGTGCTGATCCGGTCTGGCCGCGATGGAAGATCGTGACCTCATCCCCGCGTGCGAGCGAGGCGCCGACCACGGCGGGTCCGACGAAGTCGGTGCCGCCGAGGACCAGGACCTTACGCGGCATCAAGTTGAGGCATCGATCCCGTGGCCGTCTTCTCAGGTCGGCGCAGGAACAATGCGGGAATCACCCCGAGCAGCGTCAGGATCGTGATGAACGCGAAGGTGCGATCGAATGACGTGCTGAGTGCGTCGGATGCGTAGGTGCGGCCGAAGTGCGCGACCACCGGTGCGACCTTGGTGGTCGTCGACGTCTGACCGCCGTTCTGGATGAGCGTCGCGTACTGCCCCTTGAGCGCGCTGCAGAATTGCGCGGTCGTGACCTGATGACCGGGTGTCGACGCGGCGGTGAGCACAGCGGGCGACGGCGCGCACGGCGCCTGTCCGATCGCCGTCGTGAACTGCGCCGCAAGCACCGTCACCAGCACCGCGATGCCGACGGATGAGCCGATGCGTTGCAGGCTGTTGGAAATGCTCGACGCGCTCCCGCTGAGGTGATGCGGCACACGCGCCATGGCGGCAGCCATCGACGGCATCATCGAGAATCCCATCGCGAACCCGCGAAGCAGCAGCGCACTGACAACCAGCCAGTTCGATGAAGTCGGGTGAATCTGCGCAAGCAGGAATCCACCGCCGGCGAGCATGACCATGCCGGTCGCGACCACGGGTCGCGGACCGATGCGATCGGTGAGATACCCGCCGAGCGGCATGGCGACGGCGGCGGTGATCGCCTGCGGCAGCAACAGGAGTCCGGTCTCGAGCGGGCTGTATCCGTGCACCTCCTGGAGGTAGAGGGGCAGCAGCAGCATGCCCCCGAAGAGGGCGGTCACGATGATGAAGCTGAGACCCATCGACCACGAGAAGGTCGGGTCACGGAAGAGCCGAAGCTGAAGCAGGGGCTCGGGGTTGCCCCGGTCACCGATGACGAGGTTGACCACCGCGAGCGCGGCGCCGGCGAGCATGACCAGCGTGTCCAGCGCCGTCCAGCCATCGACCAACCCGTTGCGCAGCGCCAGCAGTCCGGCACCCGCGGCGAGCGGAATCATCAGCAGCGTCGCAGCGCGACGGCGACCCAGCTGCGAGAGAACGAATGCGGTGGCCAGCATCGCCGCGCCGGCAAGCAGGCTGACCACCAGCAGCGAGCCCCATCCCATCGCGACGCTCTGGTTCACCGCGTACATCACGGCAACGGCCGCGGGTGGGGCCGTCAGCAGACCGAAGGTGTCGAGCCGCAGCCGATGCGACTTCGGCGACTCGGTGAGGAACCGCCACGCCGAAGCGAATGCGATGAGGCCGATGGGAACGTTGACGTAGAAGATCAGGCGCCATGAGAAATCCTGGACGAACCATCCGCCGAGCACGGGGCCGACAGCCGGAGCGAGCAGCATCGGGATCCCGAAGATCCCCATGACCCGTCCCATGTTCTGCGGCCCGACGGCTCGCATGATGATGGTCATGCCGATCGGCATCAACATGCCGCCACCGAGCCCTTGCAGGACGCGGAAGACGACCAGTTCCGGGAGATTCTGCGCGACGCCGCACGCCATCGAAGCGAGGGTGAACAGCGCGATGGTGATCAGATACAGGCGCTTGGTACCGAAGCGATCAGTCGCCCAGCCCGCCATCGGGATAACCGCTCCCTGAGCCAGCATGTAGCCGGTGATGACCCATGAGATATCCGCGTAGGAACCCGCCTTGAGGTCGCCCTGCAGCGTTGGAATCGCGATGTTGACGATGGTCGCGTCGAGGATGGTCATGATCGTGCCGAGCAGCACGACGCCGAGGGCGATCCACTTGTAGTCGAAGCGTCCGGAGCGCGCGCCACCAACGGTGGGAGCGGTGGCGACCGCGGCGACCTCGGGGCGGTCGAGCACTTCAGTCATGCGCAGCCTCCTTCGTATGCCCCGGGGCGTGTCCCGGTTCCGGCCAGTCGACGATCTTGCCCATCAGGCGGACGAGCTGCTCGAGGTCCTCGTCGCTCAACCGAGCCAACGCCTCCAGCGACACCGCCTTTCTCGCCTCATCAAATCGGTCGAGCATCTGTAGACCGAGGGGCGACGGCACGATGCGGATGATCCGGCGGTCCTCGACATCGCTGAGCCGCTCGGCGAATCCAAGACGGATCATCCGGTCGACGAGTGCGCTTGCCGAGCTCAGCGCGCACTGCTGCATGCGAGCGATCTCGTTCATGGTGGCCCCGGCCGAGGTCTCTGTGGCGGCCCGAAGCTGTTCGAGCGCTCCGACCTGGTGCCAGGTGACGGCACCGAACTCGCCCTTCAACTCCTCGGGAACGCTCGCCATCAGCCGGCGCTTCAGGCCGCCGATGTACCCGAAGAGCAGATCGGCGAGCTCGTCACGACGAGGGTTGCCGGTGCTGATTCCGGAAGGGCGCGGCTGATCGACCGCTGGAGCCTGGCTCACGAGCTGCCTCGAGTGTTCGATGGACGAATAGTTTGAGTGTAGAACTATTCGTCAGTCGACGTCAACCCTGCGCAGCATCCCGAACGCGTCGTCGGAGCCGCGACCGCCCGGTCAACTCGTGCGACGCCTTCGCGGTTGCGAGCTCGTGCGACGCGGCCTCGAGCAGTCCGCCGACCTCCAGCGAATCGGCCGGGTAGACGGCGATGCCCGCTGAGGCTGTGACGCCCGATCGGCCGACACCCTGTTCGGCCGCGGTGTCGGCGGTGAATCGCTGCTGAATGCGTGCGGCGACCGCTCCGGCCTGGTCGCGATCGGCGCCCGGGAGCACGCAGACGAACTCGTCGGACCCGAAACGGGCGGCGCTGTCCTCGCGACGGAGGATGGAGCGCAGCACCCCGGCGAACGTCTCGAGGAGCTGATTGCCGGCGTCATGGCCCCAGCGGTCGTTGAGCTCGCCGAATCCGTCGATGTCGGCCATGATCAGCGCGAGCGTCCCCTCACGTCGCGACGCGCGGGCGAGCTCCTTGTCGATGACCGCGAGCAGCTGTGGGCGCATGGGCATCCCGGTGACCGCGTCGAGCTGAGCGCGGCCCATCTCGTCCTCGTGGCGGCGGGCGCGCTCGATCGCCCGAGCCGCCTCATCGGCGAGCGCTTCGATGATCGGTGCGTCCGCCTCGTCCCAGGCGTTCTCCTGGCGTTCGGAGGTGAGCAGGATGGCGCCGATCGTGCTGCCATCGATTCGGAGTGGGGCACCGATCGCCGATCGGATGAATCCGAGCTTCGACCGCCGGAGCCGGACCCGGTTTGTCTCGCGCAGGCTCGCCTGTGCCATCGATGCGGAGAGGGTGGTCGGCCACACCTCGGCACGCTCGGCGACGAAGGCCGCGCCGCCGAGGCCCTCCCCCGGAGCGAGCTCGTACGCGGGACCGCCCGATCCCACGCCGCCCGCCGAGAGGAACGCACCTGGGGACTTCAGCAGCCCGTCCGCCGGGTCGTTGATCAGCACCATCCCGGTCGACGTGGCGGGAAAGATCTCCCGGCACGCTTCGAGAACCGCGGCGGCGACCGAGGTGACGTCGCGAGCGACACCGAGCCTGCGCCCGAGGGTCGCGTACACGTGGCCGCGCCTCGTCTCGGAATCCAGCCCGGCGAGGCTGCGCTGGGTCCCACCGACAGCGAGCAGCTTGATGCCGGCCATGCCGGCGACGGTCACGACCAGCGCCGCCACCTCTGATGACCCCGGGGCGGTCGTGAGCCAGAGCACGACGAAGATCGCGATGACGGCGCCGGCCGCGGCCACTGCGAAGGGCCATGGTGCCCGGGTCAGCGACTCGATCGTCCGGGCCGACGCGTTGCGTGGGGCGTCAGTCTCCAGGCCGACGAGGATTGCCGTGAAGAGCACCGCGGCGTACACGTTGAAATCGGGAAGCTGACCGGCGGCGACCCGCAACCCGACAGCTGCCACCACCGCCAGCGCCACCGCGCCGGCCACCGACGCGGCCTGTCGGTATTGCTCCCAGGCCGGCGGCAGGCGGAGCAGGGCAAGGCCGATGCAGACGGCGAGAACCGCCATCAGTGCATCCACAAACCGGGTGCCCGGACTGACAGGGAGCGCGAGAACCCTGACGGCCACGGCAGCGCCGACGATGCCCGCCCCTGCCTGGCTAAAACGCCGAGACAAATGCAATCGAAAGTCCACCTGATCCCCCACCCGATGATCCGACGTGCCCCGTGCCGGCGGCCAGGGCACCCATCGTCGGTACTGATCAATTGTGCCAGAAGATCCGCAGATAAACCTGTGATAGTCTGTGCGAACTGACGTTCGCCCCCAGGTTGGCGCTCTCAATTCCAGCACCATGACGACACGTCTCCTCCATCTCGCCGACCTCCACCTCGATCGGGTGTTCGCCGCCATGGGCTGCCAGGGGGAGCTCGCGCGGCGGCGCCGGCAGGGGCTCCGCGAAGCACTCTCGGGTGCCGGACGGCTGGCGCTGGAGCTGGGCTGCGCGGCGGTCACGATCGGCGGGGACCTCTACGAGCACGAGCGCGCGGGCGTCGACACCGGCCGGTTCCTCGCCCACACCTTCGCGTCGTGGCAGCCGATGCGGGTCCTGATCGCTCCCGGAAACCATGACGCGCTGCTCCCGGGGTCCCTGTACCGGCGCGTCGAGTGGCCATCCAACGTCACCGTGTTCGCCAGCACGGAGTTCGAGCCCGTGGAGCTCATCGACGGCCTGACGGTCTGGGGGCTGGCGCACCGCGAGCCGGCGTGGCAGGGCGATCCGCTGGCGGGCTCACCCGCGACGCCGGGATCGGGTGTGCATCTCGCGCTGTTCCACGGCGCCGAACTCGGCTCGCGGCCCGAGGGAAAGTCGATCCACGGTCCGTTCCACGCGGAGCGGATCCGCGAAGCCGGTTTCGCTGCCGCGCTCTGCGGCCATTACCACCGACGGCGCATGGACTCGCACTCGGGCCTCCTCTACCCCGGGACCCCGGAACCGCTCGGCTTCGATGACGAGGGTGGACGCGGCCCGGTGGTGGTCGAGGTCACCGACCACGGTGACGTCAAGTTCATCGCTCACGACACCAACCGATGGTCGGCTTTCACCGTCCAGTGCGACGCGGAGGAGTGCGGCTCGGTGGAGGCGGTGATCGACGAGGTGACCATGCACTGCGCATCGACGGGGTTCTGCGATCCGGAGCGAACCATGATCCGGGTCGACCTCAGCGGCGCGATCGATGCATCGGTTTCGCTGGATGCGTTCACCGTCGAGCTCGCGGTACGGGAGCGCCTCAATCTGGCCGCGGTGAAGGTGCGCGATCTCACCTCGCCGTTCATCGATCTCGAGTCCGCGCTGCAGGAGGAGAGCACGCGAGGCGCGTTTGTGAGAGCCGCAACGGCTGCTGCAGCCGACGCCGACCCCGATGAAGCCGAGGTGCTTGAGGACGCGCTCCGCTACGGGCTGATGGCGCTGTCCGGCTCTGAGGTCGGGTTGCGATGATCCTCGAGCGTCTCGAGATCACCGGCTTCGGATCGCTTCACGACCTCAGCATCGACCTGCACCCGCGTGTCACGGTGATCACCGGCCGGAACGAGTCCGGCAAGTCGACGCTGCTCCGCGCGGTGCGCGGGGCGTTGTACGGCATCGATGCAGGCGGCCAGGGTCGCGCGGTCGATCGCAGCGACTGGGCGCGCTACGAGCCATGGACGCGAGGCGGCTATGGCCTTGCCTTGACGTACAAGCTCGACGACGGACGCCGCATCCGGGTGGCCCGGCGCCTCGACACGCGTGAGCAGTCCGTCCAGGTACTCGAACTCGGGGGATCGGAGCTGACCGACGAGCTGCGCAGCGGACGCGCGGTGACCCCCGGCCGCTTCCACCTGGGCATCGACGAGACGGTCTTCTGCGCCACCGCTTGGCTTGGTGACGACGGCCTCCGCATCGACGCTCCCGAGAGCGCACGCCAGCGCGCCGGACAGCTTCAGGAAGCGATCGAGCGGCTTGCAGACACCCGCCGGGGCGTGACCGCGGCGCAGGCCCTGGTGCGCATCCGCGAGGCGATGGACCGTGTGGGATCCGAGCGCCGCACCGCGAGTCCACTTGGCGTCGCAACCGCGCGGCTTCGAACGCTCGACCGCATCATCGCCGAGGCCCGAACGAGGCTGGCTGCCGTCGCCGTCGACCAGGAGCGGCTGGCGATCCTCGACGCGACCCTGGCGACCGAGACGGAGCACTGGGTCGCCGCCGAGCGCGCGCGCATCGCCGGAAGGCTTGCCGAGGTCGCCGCCCGTCGCGTGCGCCTGGCGGAGATGGTGCGAGAGGCCAAGCTCCAGATGGCCGAGCTCGAGGCCACGGCGTCCTACGGGCGGTTCCCGCTCGACGTCGAGACCGAGGTGACCACGCTCGGTGGCGAGCTCGCGCAGGCGAGGACGACCGCCAAGGGTGCCGAGACACGCTGGCAGTCGGCGGTCGACCGACTGCGGCCGGTGCGGTCGCGGCGCACGGCCATCGCCACCGGGATCGCGGCGATCGGCGCAGTGGGCGAGCTCGATTCGGATGTCGGAGAGCGATCGCAGCGCCTGCGCGGCGAGCTGATCGCGCTTGCGGGCGCGGCACGCCGGACGGGCGGCGACGACGCTCGCGAGGCGGGACTCCGTCGAGAGATCGCGGCGACCGGGCTGCGCAGCCTGCCGGCGAGTGTCATCGACGAGCTGCTCCCCAACCTGGATGCGGCCAGGCGTGGCGGGCGCGTCTTCGCCGTCGGCGCGGTCCTGGTTGCCGGCTTGGCGGCGCTGACCGTCGCAGGCCTGGGACACGCCCACCTCGCGCTGGCGGCGACACTGACCGTGATCCTGGGGACGCTGGCCACCGCCGCCTGCGGCTGGCTTGCCTGGGTGCGGTCACGATCCGCGTCGCGCGCCCGAGCCGCGGCAGCCGCGCTCGCGCGCGATGCGGGCATCGAGCCCGCGGAGCTGGCCCGACTCCAGGATCGGCTGCCGGTGCTCCGCACCCTGCACGAGGCTCTCGACGACGCGGAGCAGCGCACCTCCCGCCGTCGAGGCGAGGCTGAGGCACTCCAGCTCGCGCTCGGTTCGCTACTGGAACGCTCTCGGACGCTCGCCGCTGAGGCGGGTGTGGTCGAGACTGGCCACGAGTCGAGGGCAACGCCGGACGCCGTGATGACGAGTGCGCAGCGCCTCCTCGACCGAGTCGACTTCCTCGTGCTCCAGGCTCGGCGGCGCGACGAGCTGGTCGCCGAGGACGCCGTGCTGGCCGCCGAGGAGGCGTCGTGCACGCAGTCGAGCGAGGAGGTCGACCGTTCGGCGCGCGCGGTTGCCAATCTCGAGGTCCGCCTCCGGACGATTCTCAAGTCCGCCGGCATCGGGATCCCCGAAGGTGACCCGACAGCGGTGCTGGCCGCCTTCCATCACGGGTGTGACGCCCGGCGCCGTCACGATGCGGCGCGGCGCCGTCTCGATGACCTGCAGCGATCGGTCCACGGGCTGGGCGGTGATGCGGCGATGCTCGAGAGCCTCGAGACCGGGCTGGCCGATCAGCTGATGCAGTGTGGCGGCGACCCCGGCGATGCGCTCGCCGCGGCGCCACCCGATGCCGCCACCCTCCAGGCGCTGGACCTCGAAACCGAACGGGCACGACGCGCCTCCGCGTCGGCCGGCGACCAGGCTCGCGAGCTGCGTGCCCGCCTTGGCGGTGTGCTCGACACCCTCCCCGCGATCGCGGACCTCGAGGATGAGCGCGAAGCCTGCGACACCGCACGCGATCGCGGGCTACGCCAGCTCAACGCGCTGCGCCGGGCAGCCGACCTGATCGAGGCGGCGTCGCGCGTGACCCACCGAGAGTTCGCCCCGCGCCTCGCGGAGTCACTGGGAAGCCGTCTCAGCCTGCTGACCGGCGCGCGCTACATTGAGGTGAACGTCGACACCGACCACTTCGCCCTCGGCCTCCTCGGCCGCGAACGGCCCGACATGGTGCCGCTCGACGCGGTGTCGCACGGCACCCGTGACCAGGTCGCCCTGCTTTTGCGTCTTGCGCTGTGCGAGGTGCTCGGCGGCGGGGGCGAGCGCACGCCGCTGCTGCTCGACGAACCCCTCTTGACCTCGGACCCGGTGCGTCGCGACCTGTTCATCGAGTTTCTGCACGACCTGTCTGCAACTCACCAGGTGCTGCTGAGCACCGCCGACCCCGCCATGGTCGAGGCGGTCTCGCGCGTTACCGCGGGTGACTGCTCGGTGGTGCGCCTCGAGGATCCACCCGTGCTCGACGTGATCGGCGACGCGCAGTCACTCGGGCGCCACAGCGCGAGGATGCGACTGCTCGCCGGTCAGGGCTGACGCCGAAGTCGCCGCCGGCGCGCTAAGCGCTCGTCACAGTGCCCTGGCGATGCGTACCAGCCCTTCGAGCTCGGTGACCTCTTCACTGAAGAGCGGAATGCGCACGATGGGCACGTCTCCAAGCCGGCTCAGTTTCGAGAGCTGACGCGACTCGCGCTGCGCCAGAGTATGTCGGTTCAGAAACGTCCTGCCGACGAATCGCGCGGTGTCGGTGGAGACGCGGGTGTGGAGATGATCGGTCAGCCACGCGGCCACCTTCGGATCCTCGACCAGCGTGGTTGCGGCGGCGACGCCACCGGTGTCGCGGAACACATCGGGAAGCACGCGGTTGACCACCATCGCGCGCAGCGGCATCTTGAATTCGCGCAGCTTGGTGCAGAAGAACTCGGCCTCGCTGAAGGGCCCCTGCTCGAGGGTCGTGATCACCACGAAGCCCGTCTGGGGACTGCGCAGCAGCCGGTACACCGATCGCGCCCTGGCCTGGATGCCCCCGTAGAGCAGCTGCAACTGCTGCACGAAGTCGGAAACCTCGGCAAGCACCTCGGCGCCGAGCAGGCGGTCGGCAAGCCGCAGGAACGGTGCGGCGGCAAAGTTCATGGCACGAAAGCCGAAACGTGACGGGCCGCCCGAGAGCAGCGACAGCAGCCGCGAGCCGACGTAATCGGTGAGACGGCTCGGGGCTTCGAGAAAGTCGAGCGCATTGCGTGAGGGGGGCGTGTCGACCACGATACAGTCGTACTCACCCGCGTCGTGGAGCTCGTA
>DASZJB010000116.1:0-2253 GCA_035948615.1 Candidatus Dormiibacterota bacterium | reverse complement strand
GACGAGCTCGCCCACACCAACGTGCCCGGCGTCCGCCACACCAAGCGCTACGAGGACGTCGAGGAACTCCTCGAGGCCGGCATCGACGTGGTGACCACCGTCAACGTGCAGCACCTTGAATCGGTCAAGGACCTGGCCGAGCACATCACCGGCATCCCCGTCCGCGAGACCCTCCCCGATCGCGTTCTGGACAACGCTGACGAGATTCAGTTCATCGACATCTCCCCCGAGGCGCTGCGCAAGCGCATGCGCCACGGCAACATCTACGCCCCCGAGAAGATCGACACGGCGCTTGCCAACTTCTTCCGCCCGGGAAACCTTGCGGCGCTGCGCGAGATAGCGCTTCGCCTGGTGGCACAGACCGTCGGCCGCGCGCGCGGCGCCGTCCGGCCCGCACCACAATCGGTGCTCGTCGCCGTCAGCGGACGTCAGAGCAGTGGGCCGTTGATCCGCCGCGCGAGCCGTCTGGCGAGGCGATTCGGTGGGTTCTGCACCGTCCTGGTTGTGCTGGGCAGGCACGATGAGGAAACCGACCGCGGCAGGGCCAAGTCGAAGGAGCTCGCCGAGTTGCTCCAGTGCGAGTTCATCGAGCGCGAGGGTAAGGTCGCGGACACCGTCATCGCCGTTGCGCAGGAGCTTGCGGTGCAGCACGTTGTCGTCGGTGAGGCGGCTCATCCCGGGGTGCGCGGGCGTCTGCGGCGGGGGCTCGTCGACCGGTTGATCGAAGAGCTCCGAGACGTGAGCGTGCACGTCGTGGCGCGTCCGGCGCCGGCAGGCCGCGACGCGTCACTGGCCGCCGGCAACCAACGACCCGACTCCGAGATGCTGCTCCGCGCGCTGCACGCCAGTGCGATCCGCTCCGGGCTGCGCGTCTACCTCGGGTACGCGCGCGGCTGCGGCACCACGGTCGCGATGCTCGAGGAGGCGAACCGGCGACGGCAGCGCGGCACGGACGTGGTTGTCGCCGCAGTGAAGACCGCGGGGCACAACCGCTGCGAGATCGCTCTCGGCGACCTGGAGGTCCTCGGGGGTCCGAGCTCACCGGCGGCGCAGGGGAGCGTCGACGTCGAGGCGCTGCTGCGCCGCAACCCGGAGGTCGCCTGCCTCGACGACCTCGCCGGGGTGGACACGCAGGGGCGGCCAATCACCGAATCCGTACCTCGCCTGCTGCGCGCCGGGATGATGCTGGTCGCGACCCTGCATCTCACCGATCTGCGCAGCACCGTCGAGGGCATGGGCGCGATGCTCGGCCCCCGTCCGGAGCACATCGTCGACGACGAGTTCCTCGACCAGGTCACCGAGCTCGAGATCGTCGACATCACGCCATCACTCCTCGATGAACGGCTCCGCCGCGGTGAGATCGTTCCGGCGAGCGAGGCGGCGCAGGCTCGCGCTCGCGCGTTTAGACCGGAGGTGCTCGCATCGCTGCGCGAGCTCGCATTCCGGATGCTCGCCGAGCACACCGATCGACGCCTGGTCGCGTACATGAGAGATCGCGGCATCGAGGCGCCGTGGGAGGTCAAGCCGAGGGTCATGCTGTGCGTGCCGCCACGGCCCGGCATGGAAGATGTCATCGCCGGCACCGCGGCGCTCGCTGCACGGCTCGACGGGAAGATGACCGCGGTCACCGTCCGAGATCGCAAGCGCTCCGAGCAGGAGATGCAACTGCTGGGCGCGTACGCTGCCCTCACGCACCAGGCCGATGGCACCTTCGTCACCCTCTACGAGCGTGACCCCGCGAATGCGCTCGCACATTACGCACGCAAGATCCTTGCCACCGAGATCGTGGTCACCCGGGGCCGCGGCCGTCGCGGAACGCTGCGCAAGCTCATCGAGGTGCTCACCGACGTGGATGTCCACGTGCTCCCGAACCCGCACGAGGACGCCGCCGCCTGAGTTCGGAGGCTAGGACGCGGTCACGGGGTTGGTGGCCACCGGCTCCGGGTGGATCTGCTCCGGTGGCGCCGCCGGGAGCGTGAACCCGAAAACCGCCCCGCCGCCGCTCTCCGGATCGTCCAGCCAGACGCGCCCGGCGTGCGCCTCGACGATCCCGCGGACGATCGCCAGGCCAAGACCGGTCCCCTCGGAATCCGCCTGCTCCTCGCGGACGAAGCGCTCGAAGATGCGGTCCTTCATGGCCGTCGGGACGCCCGGGCCGTGGTCGATCACCCGGGTGACGATTGTCCCCCGAGCTCCGGGGGCGACGTGGATCTCGATCGGTGAGTCCGGCGGCGCGTACCGGTCCGCGTTGAC
>DASZJB010000115.1:0-6611 GCA_035948615.1 Candidatus Dormiibacterota bacterium | reverse complement strand
AGCGAGTCCTTCCAGAACAGATCGGCCCACACCCTCCAGCGCGGATGGCGGTTTCCCGTCAATGCGGGGTGGCTGGTGCGCACCTCGATGACCGCGGTGCCCTCGCGATCAGGAAGGAGGTCGTCAAGCGTGAAGTGCACCGTCTCCTGCGGACGCATCATCAGGAAGCGCTCGTGGTGGCTGCGCGCATCGGTGCTCGTCACCCGAACGAGCAGCGGGTCCTTGATCGGGAAGAAGTCCGCGAAGTGGTGGAAGAGATAGATGTCCGCGGACTCGACCTCGGCAGGGATCGGGATCGTGGAACCGCAGTACTCGAAACCCTGGCCCACCCAAAAAACCGGCGTGACCTTGTCGGCGTGCTCCACCCAACGAAGGGCGTTCAAGTAGGCCGTCTTGACGTCCGCGCCGCCGACCACCAGGGCGTCGAAGCCGGCGATGTCCTTGGTGGCGGGGAGCGCCGCCCCGGCAAGAACGTCGCTGTCCCGGTGCGAGACCCAGTCCCAGGTGATCTCCGGCGTGGCGCCGGTGAGCGCGTCGCGGAACTCGGCATCGCCGTACACGACGCCGGTCCGCACCCCGCGCTCGCGGAGCTGGCCCGCGACCGTGGCGAGATCCTGGTCGATCGAGGCGATCTTCGGCCGCGGAGGCGCGCCGGGGACGGGTGCCGCCTCCTGGCGGCGCTGCTGCCAGCGCTGGCGCAACTTCATGCCGAGGAGGCCGGGGTCCGACCGGAGGGTCGCCACCGCTCGGGTTATCTCGCTTCGGAGAGGTCTGGTGGAGGACGGACGGGTCTTCATGCGGGGCCCCCATGATGGCGTGGGAATCGACGGTCGGCGCCTCGGTGATTATGCCCCGGTGTCACCGTTTCGCCTCGACCGATCGCTCGAACACGACGAACCGGTGGCCCCCGTCGTCCCTGGCCTGGAAGCCTGCACGTTCGAAGGCGCGCAGCGACGCGGCGTTGTCCGCATGCACCGTCGCCTGGAGGGTTCCGACCTCCGAGTCGGCCTCCATCTCGATCACGAGGGCACGCAAGATCCCCGTACCGACGCCCTTGCCTCGATGGGCGGGCGCGACAGCAATCGAGACGGTGCCGGTTGCGCCGTCAAGATCGACGCGCACCTGGCCGACGGGATCTCTCCCCTCTTCGGCGATCCACAGCCGCGGGGTGTCACCGGCAAGTCGAGCGGCAAGCCAGCTCGCGTGGGGCGAGGCTCCGACCGTCCGCCCGGTGAGGCTGAAGCGCACGGCGTCCGGGTCGTTGCGCCATTCGAGCAGCAGCGCCGCGTCAGCGTGCGTGGCAGGACGCAGGACGATGTCACTCCCCCCGGGCAGCACGGCATTCAGCGGACCAGGTCGTCCCAATGGAGCACCTGGTCTCCGGCAACGTCGCGAACCACGTGACGTCCGACAACCTGGTCCAGGGCGTCAACCGGGATGCCGAATCCGGGGCGCTTGATGGCGAGGTCGTCCAGGGTGAGCTCGCCGCCGGCAGGGATATCACGGGCGGCCACGATGCTGCGCCGTCCGAGCCGGAAGAGGTCGGCTTCGGCATCGGTCACCCGCTTCACGCTGGAACCGAGGGCGTCCTCGGTCTCGCGAATCGCGCCGACCATCGCCGCGAGCTCATGAGGTTCCAGGGCAAATGGGTGGTCGGGACCGCGCTGGTCGCGGCTCAGGGTGTAGTGCTTCTCGATCGCACACGCACCGAGGGTGACTGCGACGACATCGGCCGTATGCCCCGGAGTGTGGTCGGACCACCCGACGGGGATTCCAAAGGCACTGCGCATGGTCGTGATCGCCTTCAGGTTGAGATCGGCGAAACGCGGTGGATAGTTGACCGCACAGTGCATGACCATCAGGTCGCGGGCGCCTGCGGCGGCCGCCGCGTCGAGTGCCCGCTCGATGTCGCCCAACGACGCCATGCCCGTCGAGATCAGGACCGGCTTCCCGGTTCGTGCGGCGCGCTCGATCAGGGGATAGTGGTTGACCTCGTAGGAGGCGATCTTGTAGGCCGGGACGCCCACCGACTCGAGCACGTCGACTGCGGCGTCCTCGAACGGCGTCGAGAAGAACGTGATCCCGCACAGCGCGGCGTGGCGGGCAAGCTCCGCATGCCACTCCCAGGGGATCTCGACTCGCTTGATGAGCTCCCAGACCGATTCCTGGTTGTCGAGAAGGCCTTTCTCCTTCAGGTAGCGCATGTCGGGCGTCTGTCTCGAGTACAGCCCCTCGGCCGTGTACGTCTGGAACTTGACGGCGTCCACGCCGGCCTCCGCTGCGACCTCGATGAGGCGAAGCGCAGTCGGCAGGTCGCGGTTGTGGTTGGCGCCGGCCTCGGCGATGACATAGCAGGGATGTCCGGGACCGACCGGGCGGTCGCCGATCAGGAACTCAGGATTGCCGTAGACACGAGCCGTCATTCGGTTGGATTCTCCCCGTTCGACCTCTGCGGGATCGGGGTGATCGCTGGGCCATCGCCTTGCAGGATGCATTCCATGAGTCGATCCACGACCGCGTGACGTCCCGGCGCCAGGTCGGAGGCCGAGCGAACGGTGACCCGCGGACGGCTCCGGCCGGCCTCATGCACCACGTCGAGATACTGGTGATACCGGAAGAAGAAGAGGTGCGCATACCGTCTGGCCAGATCCTGCGAGCGCGCCTGCTCATCAACGGGCGGCGGCGATTCCAGGAGCCGCTCGACCGCCTGCCAGTACTCCTCCTGGCTCTGCGGATCCACGGTGAAACCGTGATGGACATAGTGCCCGGCGCCCGCACAGACCACGGGGATCCCGCGCGCCGCCATCTCCATGCCGACTGTTGAGGTGTAGACGAGCCCGAGCGTCGCCATCTCCATGAGCGAGTAGGAGCTGATCGAGCTGTCCGCCCCCACCACATGGACGTTGTCCGGAAGGCTCTCGAAATTGGTGTCGATGTGGTCGGCCATGCGTTCGCGCGACACATGGTTGACGAGACCGATCTCGGCGGGATGGAGTCGCACGACCACGTCGACGTCGGGCCGCGTATCGGCCCAGCGGATCACATTGACCAACCACTCGCCCATCGATGGGAATGCGACGTCCCGTCCCTGAATCGAGCTGTCCCACACGACGTTGAGGAAGACGGGCACGAGCTGACGGTCATCGCGAAGACCGAGATCCTTGCGAATCCTGTCGTTGTCCGCGATGCGATTCGCCCAGAAGTTGTCGAGAGTTCTCCCACCACGCACCCGCTCCTCGAGGTACGCGTCCAGCTCGCGACCCTCCTCGGACGACAGGGGTGTCGTGAGCGCCTCCTCCCATGCCTTCTGGCCGAAATCGAGGATGCTTGCACCGGGCCGCCAGTGGCACGCAACAACCGTATCGGTCAGGAACCCCTTCTCATAACGAACCACCGGGATCGAGCGCGAAGTGGCCATTTCGGCAAGGATCCGTTCGGGGAAGAAGGCACCGTTGAGGATGAAGATCCGATCAGGACGAGTCCGCGCGAGAAGCTCCTCGAATGCCGCGCGAAGGATGGCTCCGCTGACCAGGAAGGAACGATATGCGTCGAGCGTCTCATCGTCGTCGAGCAGCGTGCCGCGCGAAAGAAACCACGCCACCGAGATACGCACGAACAGCCCGATGGCAAAACCGTCAACGCTGTACGCCTCGCATTCCGCAACAGACCGCAATTGACGAACCTCCTCTCGCGTCCGCGCCGCCGTCGCCCGCATGTCGACGAGGTCACGCACGAGGATCGGGTCGAATCCCGCCGCCTGTATCGCATCAGTCGCGTAGCCGGCGCAGGAGTGACAGGGCATCGGGGGCGCAGCATGGACCGGCGCCACGTCGCAGATCGGCAGCCGTCCGCCACAGGTCGCGAAGATCGGCTCCCACCCGCGAGACCGCGCCGCGTGCGCAAGGGTCGTCTCGATCACAGCGTGGGTCGACCATCCACGGGTGGACAGCACGAGCAGACGGCCCGCCGGGGGGGTCGGAACGGCGACCGCGGTGTCGCGCAGCCTGCGCAGATCATCCAGCTCCACGGGCTCGAATGGCGCCGGGAGATGGGCCAGACGCGCCGCCTCGCGGCTGATGCCCCAGCTCTCGCGCAGGAGCATCTTGGCTCGCGGGTGCGCGTATGACCACTCCCGGACACGGTCCACAGCATGTCGTTGCAGGGTCGGGATGCGACGTTCCGATACCGGGGTCATCTCCGGCAGTCTACGTATTCACGACCCGCGCACGACCCGGGGTCACGCTGCCGGATGGATGCGCAGGTCTGCGACGAGCAGGCCTGACTCGGCAGCGCCCGGTGTTGGAAGGTCGAAAGTCTGAATGCGCTCGGGCGCAACGCCCAGAGCGGCGAGCACCGCGGCGTAATCGTGCCTCCAGTCGTACCAGGGGACGGTGAGAACACCTGCCGGCCGTGTGCCGCCGAACGCCAGCGGTTCAGCGAGCACAAGACCCGCCCGGGCAATACGGACGATGTCGGCAAGAACCTGCTGCAGATTCGCAGTGGGAACGTAAGCGAGTGCGTATGACGAGAGCACCACGTCGATCGACGCGGTCTCGATGGATGGGAGGACGTCGTAGTAGCTGCCGACCGACAGCTCCGCGCTGATATGGAGCTCAGCGAACCGCCTGGCCGCGCCGTCGATCGCCTCCTGATTGATGTCGAACCCGACGAGCCGGCACCCTGGAAACTCCGCGGCAACACGTCGCAGATTCGGAGCCGCGTTGCATCCCACATCGAGCACGCTTGCCGGTGCCCCAAACGAATCCCTGATCGCCTCGATGATGCAGTCGCGCCGGGGAGATCGATCGTCGCTCCAGTACGTCTCGACCCAGGCTTCGCCACCACGCTTGCGCCAGACGTCCTCGGAGACTTCCTTGCGACCGGCGCTCAGGCGCATGCGGCGCGTCGCATTGCGGACACCGAGGGGGACGCGCCGCCAGTTAAAGCTCATCGCGTTGTCCCGCTGGTCACCGATCTCCTCCACCACGTCATTCAGTCGATCCGGCTCGGCGTTGGGCAGCGAGCCGGTGCTTGAAGGTAGCATCCGCACACGTGTCAGCACCGTCATTGATGACCCTCACCGGCCGGCGCGTGAGCCTGCGGGCTATATCGCTGGACGACTGCACCGAGCGCTACGTCGCCTGGCTGCGCGACCCCGAGGTCAATCAGTATCTGGAGACCCGGTGGGTCGAGCAAACGCTCGACAGCGTCAGGGCGTTCGTGACCGGCGTGAAAGCGGATCCCGCCTCGCATCTCATGGCCATCACCGATGCGCAGAGCGGTCGGCACATCGGCAACATCAAGATCGGTCCCATCAGGAAACACCACAACTACGCCGACCTCAGCTATTTCATCGGGGATCGTGACTTCTGGGGTCGCGGCTATGCAACCGAGGCGATCCAGCTGGCCATCCGGCTGGGCTTCGAACGCCTGGGGCTCCACCGTCTCCAGGCCGGCACCTATTCCGGCAACGTCGGGGGGGCGCGCGCGCTCGAGAAGGCCGGCTTCATCCGTGATGCCGTACTGCACGGTCAGTTGCTCGGACCATCCGGCTGGGAGGATCACGTCTGGTACCGCCTGCTCAAGGACGAGTGGCGGCCAACCTGACCTCGAAACCGCGCCGGCTACGGGCGCCGGAACACTTCCCCTGGAGGTTTGCCGCGGAGCATCTGCTCGACCCCGCCTCGATGGTACGCATCACCGACGACTGCGAGCGCCTCGTCGAACGCCGCGATGGTGATGTCGACCGCATCCGCGTCGTGCGCAGCGGAGATGAAGTTGGCGTTGCCCATCAGGATGCCGCGATCGAGACACTCCTGCCAGATGGCCCCCTTGAGCAGATTCGCATCGATGTCGATGTCTCGATCGAACTGGAGCACGCGCCGTGGTGCGAGTCCGATCATGCGGACTGGAAGCTCCTCGCGCGCGGCAAAGGTGTTGAACGCGATCTGCAGGCGGCCGCCCTCGCGCCAGAGATGTTCGCAAACTCCCCCACCCTGAATGCGCCTGAGCGTCGCGGATGCGGCAGCGAACGATATGGCATCGCCACCGAAGGTGCTCGAGATGAAGGTTGTGGTTGCGATCTGCTCCATGATGTCCGCGCGGCCGACGACTGCTGCAAGTGGATAACCGTTGGCGATTCCCTTTCCGAAAGCAGCCATGTCGGGGATCACGCCGAAATATTCCTGAGCACCTCCGGGTGCCAGGCGGAATCCGGTGATGATCTCGTCGAAGATAAGCAGCGCCCCATGACGGTGCGCGACGTCACGCACCGTCTCGAGAAATCCCTCGACCGGACCCTCGACCCCAATCGGCTCCATGACCACCGCCGCGACCTCGCCGGGGTGAACGTCGAAGATCATCTCCAGAGAGGAGATGTCGTTGTAGATCCACTGGTGTGTCAGCGCCCGTGACGACGCAGGAATGCCGGCGTTTCGCGGGCTGTGCCCGATGCACCAGTCGTGCCATCCGTGATAGCCGCATTGGGCGATACGGTCACGCCCTGTGAAAGCCCGCGCCAGCCGGACGGAAGCCGTGGTCGCCTCCGAGCCGGTCTTCAGGAAGCGCACTCCCTCGGCACACGGGATCATTTCCACCAGCAACTCCGCGAC
>DASZJB010000114.1:0-10775 GCA_035948615.1 Candidatus Dormiibacterota bacterium | reverse complement strand
GAGGCGCGCCAGGGGCGTCCCGCGACACGACCGTTCTCCGACAGCGTCATCCCCACGACGTTTGATCGCACCCTGTGCCCCGAGGGCACGCACATCATGTCGTTGTTCACGCAGTGGGTACCGCATGAGTGGGCGGACGAGCCGCACCTCGAGGACCTGGAGGCGTATGCGGACCGAATGATCGACTGCTATGCGGAATTCGCGCCCAACATCAAGGGCGCGATCCTCCACCGCGACGTCATCGGTCCGTACCAGATGGAACAGGAATACGGCCTGATCGGCGGCAACATCTTTCACGGCGAACTGTCGGCAGAACAGCTCTTCCACATGCGTCCCGCACCCGGCTACGCGGACTACCGCACCCCGATTCGCGGCCTGTACCAGGCGAGCTCTGCGACCCATGGCGGTGGCGGGGTGTGCGGCATCCCGGGTCGTCAGGCCGCGCGCGCCGTGCTCCACGACCGCCGCAACGCTCGCTGGTCTCGCCGTACGCAGTGACCGGCGCGCACAGCGCTGTGGCGCCGGCCCTGGAGGCGATGCTCGAGGCGCGCAGCGTCGCCGTGGTCGGTGCGAGTGCACAACCGGGATCGTTCGGCGCCGAACTGCTCCGTCAGCTTCGTGTCGGTGGATTCGACGGCCGGATCTACCCGGTGAACCCGAACTACACAGAGATCGACGGCCTGACCTGCGTTGCTGCCATCGAGGACGTTCCTGAGCCAGTCGACCTGGCAATTCTCGGCGTTGGCAATGCCTCACTCGAGAAGATCCTGCGCGGTGCCGGCGCAAGCGGCGCGCGCTCGGCGCTGATCTGCGCGAGCGGCCACGGGCCGGACGAGGGAGAAGGCCCGTCGCTGCCGGAGCGATTGCAGGCGATCGCTCGCGAGTTCGGCATGGCGGTCTGCGGCGGCAACGGCATGGGGTTCATCAATTTCGAGCGCCGGCTGCGCGCCACCGGGTACAGCCAGGATCCGAACCTTGCACCCGGTCCGGTCACGTTTCTGACGCAGTCGGGGTCGTCATTCTCGGCGCTGCTCCGCAACCGCCGTGGAATCCGCTTCAACCTTGCCGTGTCCGGAGGGGACGAGCTGATCACGACCATGGCCGAATACCTCGAGTACGCACTTGCGCTGGAGAGCACCCGGGTGGTCGCCATCTTCATGGAGACGATCCGCGAGCCAGCACGTTTTCGCCGAGCGCTCGAACTGGCCGCGGCACGCGATATTCCGGTTGTCGCGCTCAAGGTCGGACGCGGTGACTTTGCCCGGCGAATGGTGACCGCACACTCCGGCGCCATCGCCGGCGAGGACGGCGCGTACGAAGCGCTCTTCGACCACACAGGTGTGCTCCGTGTTCGCGGGCTCGACGAGCTCGCCGATACGGTCGAGTTGCTGTATTCCGGGCGTGTCGCCGCCGCGGGCGGCCTGGCAACACTGCACGACTCCGGTGGGGAGCGCACCCACCTGATCGACGTCGCGGAAGCGTGCGATGTGCCTCTCGCGGTTATCAGCGACGCAACCAGCAAGCGCCTCGCCACGGTCCTCGGTCCCGGATTGCCGCCGGTGAACCCGCTGGATGCATGGGATACCTCGGGCACCGCCCGCGACGCCTTCATCGCCTGTTTGCGAGCCCTCCACGACGACGCCGATACCGCGGCTGTCGCATTCGCCGTCGACCTGGTGGCCGATGAACGCGACGACGTCTACCCGGCGATCGCGCTGCACACGGCCGCGATCACCACCAAGCCGTTCGCGGTGCTCTGCAACCTCCGCTCGGCAATCGACGCGGACAAGGCACGCGCACTCCGCGACGCGGGCGTCCCTGTTCTGGAGGGCACCGAGACCGGTGTTCGCGCCATCGGCCATCTTTTGGCACGGCGTGATTTCAGACTCCGCCGCCTCGCCGAAGCACCCCCGACTCGCGTCGACTGGCAGCGGGCGGAACGCTGGCGCACCCGCATCAGCACCGGCCCAGTCGGCGAAGCCGAGGCGATGGATCTGCTGGCCGCGTATGGGATCGCGACCGTCCGTTGCGTCGAGGTCGAGGGTCTCGACAGCGCGCTCGAAGCCGCCTCGGCGACCGGCTGGCCGGTCGTGTTGAAAACGGCGTCACCCGGGGTCGCACACAAGACCGATCGCGATGGCGTGCGGCTCGATCTTGGCGACGAATCCGCGTTGCGCCGGGCCTACCGCGACATCGACTCCCGGCTTGGGCCGCGCATGACGGTCGCAGCCATGATCCCGGAGACACCGGGCGCCGTCGAGATGCACCTCGGTGTCGTGGTCGATGAGCAATTCGGGCCACTTGTGGTGGTCGCGGCAGGCGGCGTCCTGGTGGAAACCTTCGAAGACCGCGGGGTTGCCCTGCCACCGGTCACCCCGGACCACGCTCGTGCCCTGATCGACCGATTGCGCATCAGCGGAATCCTCGACGGCGCGCGCGGGCGGCCGGCAGTCGATCGGGACGCGATCGCGGGGGCACTCTCGGCGCTGTCGCATCTCGCCGTGGAGCTCGGGGACGTTCTGGAAGCGGTCGACATCAACCCGCTGATCGCGGGGCCGCAGGGGTGCATCGCCGCCGACGCGCTGGTGATTCCGGCTCCGCCACATCAGCGTGTTGTCGGAACGTGACCTGACGATCACCTTCGCCGTCGGGGTCAGCGCACAGACTGAAGCCATGGCGCATGTTCGCCCGGCTTCACCGCTCTCCTCGCGCTGGTTCATCGCGGCTGCGGCAGCGAGTGCCGCGGTGACCCTCGCGTTCCTGGTACTGATGCTCCGCACCCAGCCGGGCGATGGTTTCGCCACCGACGTCGACGATATCGGCAACCTGCTTGCCGCACTGGCTGCAGCGGCCGGCTGCGGATTCGCGGCCCTGCGTCATCGCGGCCACCTCCGCTGGGCGTGGTGGTTGCTCAGTCTCGGGGCGTTGAGCTGGACGGCGGGTGAGGCGATCTGGTCGTGGCTGGCCATCATCAAGGGTGAGGCGATCCCCTTCCCGTCGTTGGCAGACGCCTTCTACCTCGGTGGCGTGCCCATTGCCGCCGCCGGCATCCTGCTGCTCCGGCCTGCGTCCGACTCCATCCGCAGCCGGCTCCGGGCACTGGTCGACGGCGTGCTCATCGCGGTGAGCCTGCTGGCCGTGAGTTGGGTCACGGTGCTCGGCGCCGTCTGGGCAGCAGGCGGCACCACGGGCTTCAGCCTCGCGTTGAGCCTCGCCTACCCGGCCGGCGACGTGCTCCTGCTCAGCATGCTCGTGATGCTGGCGATGAAGGTCCCGCCGGGAGGACGTCTGCCGGTTGTGCTCCTGATCGCCGGCGTCGCCGTCACGGCCTTCTCGGACAGCGGCTTTGCCTATCTCTCCGCGGCCACCACGTATGGCGGGACCAACATCATCGACGTCGGGTACTGGGCCGGCTACCTGCTCATCGGGCTCGCCGGCATGAGCGCGGCAATCAATCCGATCAGCACGAGGGCGACTGTGCCACCTCGCACCAGGCTGTCTCTGGTGCTCCCATATTTCCCGATCCTGGCCGCGCTGGTGCTCGCGCTGATCGCGGAGTACGAGCACCGTCTCGACCCTTTCCTGTTGAGCTGCGTCACGGTCATCGTCGCCGCGGTGCTGCTCCGGCAGTTTCTCGCGCTCTCCGACAACGTGGACCTGGTCAGAAACCTCGCCACTCGCGAAGACCAGCTTCGCCACCAGGCCGACCACGACGCGCTGACCGGCCTGGCGAACCGGGGCTGCCTGCTGCGGGTGCTGGACGCCCACCTCGCATCATCCGCACCCGGGGAGTCGGCGCTGCTCTTCATCGACGTCGATGACCTCAAGGTCATCAACGACGAGTACGGACACGCCGGTGGCGATACCGTGCTTCGCGCGGTCGCGGGCGTGCTCGCAGCATCGGTGCGCAAAGATGACCTGGCCGCGCGCCTGGGCGGTGACGAATTCGCGATCCTGCTCACCGGCATCTCCGGGGAGAGTCAGGCGAGCGAGGTCGCAGAACGGATCCTCAACGAGATGGCACTGCCGATCGCCGAGTTGAACGGCAGCAAGGTGGAGGTATCCGCCTCCATCGGCATCGCCGCGTCAAACCGGGGCGAAATCCTCAGTGGGGAAGAGTTGCTCCGCCGGGCCGACGTGGCCATGTACGCGGCCAAAGCGGCGTACAAAGGTGTCGCCGTCGCTTGGGAGGATCGCCTCGAGTCGACCGACGAGAAGGCCGCTGCGTGGACGAGTGACCTGGAACGTGCGGTGGAGGAGCACCAGTTCGTGCTCGTCTATCAGCCCGTCGTCGAGTCGGTCTCGCAGCGCATCGTCGCCGTGGAGGCGCTGCTCCGCTGGCAGCATCCTCGCTACGGCCTGCTGGCGCCGGACCGATTCATCGACGACCTCGAGACCACCGGCCTCATCGTGCGTGTCGGTGAGTGGGTGCTGCGCACAGCCTGCGCGCAGACTCGAACATGGACAGAATCGCTGGGCGTGGCCCTCGACATCCATGTCAACGTCAGCGGGCGGCAGCTCTCTCGCACCGACTTCCCGCATGTGGTGCGGCGTGCCCTCGAGGCGTCGATGTTGAAGGGGAACCGGTTGGTGCTGGAGTTGACTGAAACCAGCCTCGTCGAGTCAAACCGGGCGGCGGGGGTCCGACTTCGGGCGGTGAAGCGGCTCGGCTGCCGGGTTGCACTCGACGACTTCGGCACCGGGTATTCGTCGCTCGCTCATCTCAAGGACTTCCCCATAGACATGCTCAAGGTCGATCGCTCCTTCATCAGCGAGCTGAGCCTCGACGCCCACAAACCGTCGCTCGCCGGCGTGCTGATCAACCTCGGCGCCAGCATCGGGGCGACCGTCGTCGCCGAGGGTGTCGAGACCGAGGAGCAACTCCGCGCCTTGACGGTTATGCACTGCCCGCTCTACCAAGGCTTCTACTTCAGCCGCCCGGTCGATCCGGATCGGCTGGGCTCGATGCTCATGAGCAAAGGGCAATCGGCGCTACCCACCCCCGCCTGAGCGCGCGAAGAACCGGCCGGCCCGAAGGCCGACCGGTCCACATGATCCGTTTAGCGGGACGCCGCTGCCGCCAGGTCCTTCCAGGCGGTTTCGAGCGCCGAAAGGTTCTCGGAGCCGAGCACCAGGCGCGTGTCGGTGGCGACGTAGACCGTTGTCAGGTTGATGCCGGCATCGGCGAGGCGACGTGTGACCTTGCCGAGCGCGCCGGGCTGATTCTCGATGCGCTCCATGATGACCTCGGTCTCGCGGCTGACCTTGTAGCCGACCTTGTTGATGACGCGCACGGTTGCGTCCTTGTCGGTGGTCAGAAGATGGAAGATGACGTTCCCGTTCTGCTCGACGGCGCAGAGGCCCTCGATATTGATCTTTTCGCGGCCCAACTCCTCCGCAAGCGTTGCAAGACTGCCCTTGCTGTGCGGTATGACGATCGTGAAGTCATATGCGTGCATCACTGTCCTCCTGTGTCGGGCGCCGAATATCTCAGCTGGCCCACGACTCACCCTGCGCGCGCTGTCACCCGAAATGCAACCGGTGCGAACCACGCATTGTCGTCAGGCGTCGCACCCGTGACGATGGCGACTCAACCGTAGCCGGCCGCATCGGACGCAACGCGTTGGGCGAGGTAGACGGGGATTGCAGACGCGATGATCACGCCCAGCGCCACCGCGTTGACGATGGGGAGCTGATTCGGCCGGGAGAGATTGGCAAAGATCCATATGGGGAGGGTCTCGTTGAATCCGGCTGTGAACGTGGTCACGATGATCTCGTCGAAGGACAGTGCGAATGCGAGCAACGCCCCCGCGATCAGCGCCGAACGGATCACCGGCAGCGTGACAAAACGAAAGGTCTGCAACGGATCAGCGCCGAGGTCGGCCGAGGCTTCGACCAGCGAACCGGGAGTGCGGCGCATCCGAGCAATGACGTTGTTGTATACCGTTACCACGCAGAAGGTCGCGTGTCCGACGATCAGGGTGAACAGGCTGAGACCGCCGAACAGCGTCCTGAACGTCGTGTTCAACGCGATGCCGGTGACGATGCCTGGGAGCGCAACGGGAAGAATCACCAGGAAGGACACCACGTTGCGACCGAAGAAGCGGTACCGATGCACTGCGGCTGCGAGGAGGCTGCCGAGCACGAGCGCGATCGCGGTGGCGATCAGACCCACCTGAACCGAGAGGACCAGCGCACTCCGTGCCCCGGGATTCCCGATGGCGGCCTGGATCCACTGCAGCGTCAGGCCTGTCACCGGCCACTTCTGACTCTTGGACGGGTTGAACGCGTACAGCACGATCAGCAGGATCGGCACGTAGATGACCACGAGCAGGCAACCCGAGGAGCCGATGAGCATGAAGCGGAGTCGCCGCGTGAGCTGCATGGCTAGAGCGCCTCGAAGGCGCCGGCACGGCGTGCCAGCAGCAGGTACACCACCATCACCAGCACCGGCACCGTGGCAAACGCCGCGGCGAGCGGGAGGTCACCGACCACGCCGAGGTTGGCGTAGATGACACTCCCGATGAACTGCGTGCTCGACACCTGGCTCACCGCGATGTAGTCCCCGAGCGTCAATGAGAAGGTGAATATCGATCCCGCCACCAGCGCCGGAAACACCAGTGGAAGAACCACCGAGCGGAACGTCTGCCACGTCCGCGCCCCAAGATCCGTGGACGCTTCCAGCAGCGAGTTGGGCACGCGCTCGAAGCCGGCGGCGAGCGGCAGGATCATGTACGGAAGCCAGATGTATGCGAGCACGAGGTAGACGGCGACCTCGCCGAATCCCGGCCCGGACAGATGGAGCGGCTTCAGCAACCAGTTGAGGAAACCGCCGTCAGAGAGGATCAGCCGCCAGGCGAGGATCTTGACGAGGTAGCTCGTCCAGAGCGGCATCAACACCAGCACACCCAGGAGGGACCGGAGCTTCGGTCCGGCGAGCTTGCCCATCACAAAGGCGATCGGAAATGCGAGGACGGAGTCGGTGATGGTGACCAGCGCCGCGATCAGGACCGTCCTGCCGGCGATGGTCCTGTACACCGGGTCGGAGATGAGGGCGGCAAAGTTCTCGAAGCTGAAGGTCTTGGTGATGGCGAAGGTGATGTTCGCGTCGTAGTGCCAGAATGCCGCCGCAAACAGCACGGCGAGCGAGCCGAGGTAGAACACCACCAGCCACCCCACCGGCGCGGCGAGCAAGCCGGCGACCCGGATCCTCGGCACCAGTGCGAGGATCCGGGCAACGCGGCGGGTCAGCGTCGGCCGGTAGGTCGACGGCTGGCCGGCGCTCATGTCAACACCCGGCGCTGATGTCTATCCCTTGATGTCGGTCCACGCATGCAGCCAGTCCGCGTATCCCTTGCAGACGTTGCCCCTGCTGTCCCCGCAGTTGGTGAGCGGAACCTTCCAGAGCGCGAGGTCGTGCAGGTAGATCGCGTCGCCGACGTGGTACGTCGCGCAGAACGTCGGGTCGGTCTTGGCGATGATGTCGCATGCCTTGAGGTTCGCGGGGGCCTCCCCGAACCACTGGGCGACCTGCGCTTGCACAGCTGGTGTAGTGATCCAGTTCATCCAGAGGTACATGCAGTTGGGATGCGCCGCGTGCGAGTACATCATCCAGGTGTCGGACCACCCGGTCGATCCTTCCTTGGGAACGGTCACCGACACCGGGGTCGGGTTCTTGTCGGTGAGCAGGAGATTCGCGATCACCTGCCATGTCGTGCCGACGACGGAGTCCGCATTCGCGAATGCGGATTGCTCCTTGGTGTAGTCCGACCAGTACGTGCCGATCACGGTGTGTTGGACCTTGAGCAGGCTCACGGCGGCGTTGAACTGGGCGGTGTCCAGCTCATAGGGATCGGTGATGTGCAGGTCCGGTCGCGTCGACTTCAGGTAGAGCGCCGCATCCGCGATGTAGATCGGATCGTCGTACGCGGTGATCTTTCCCTTGTACGGAGAGTTCGCGTCAAAGACCACGCCCCAGGAGTCCGGTGCGGGTTTGACGATGTCGGTGCGCCACATCAGCAGGTTCGCGCCCCAGCCATGGGGTACTCCGTAGTGCACGCCGTTGTAGGTGTTGTACGGCTGATCCTTGAGGCTCGGATTGATGTCCGGGTAGTTGCTCAGCAGGTTCACGTTGATCGGTGCGGCCGTGCCGCTGGCCATGAGACGAAGGGTGGCGTTTCCCGACGCCGAGACGCCGTCGTACTGGCCGGTATCCATCAGCGCCACCATCTCGTCGGACGTGTTGGCGATCTTCGCGTTGACCTTGCAACCCGTCTGCTTCTGGAAGGGCGTGACCCAGTCGACCGTCGGGTCGTCCTGTCCCGCCTCGGCGTACCCGGCCCAGACGATGATATTGAGCGCACCCTCGCCGGGACCGATCTTGGTCAGCATCGCGGTGCCGGTCGTGCCGGTCGATGCCGAGCCGCACGCGGCGATCCCCAGGGATGCGCACGCCGCGGTGATCCATATTCGTGACCTGCGACCGATCATGCTCCTACCTCCAATTGCGTTCCTGGTGTACCCGAGCTGAGTGCCATGGTCTGATCGCGTAGCCATACGAGTCGCACCTCACGGCCTTTCTGCGCCTGAGCGTCTGTCGCCGTGGCGTTGACGTTCTGGGCGACGACGCTCAGCGTGCGGTCAACTGACACCGCCACCACATACACCGTCTGGGCCCCGAGGTACACGATGTCTCGAACCGTACCGGTCGCGGTGCACTCGTCGTTCCCGACCGGATCCGCGACCTGGACGATGCGAATCTTCTCCGGACGGATCATGAAACGGCCATGCTCGCCGATGATGCGAGCTGCGAGGTCATCCTCGATGAGGTTCGATGCACCCACGAATCCCGCCACGAACGGCGTCGCCGGGCGCTCATAGATCTCCGACGGCGTGCCCACCTGCTCGATGCGTCCGGCACCGAAGACGGCGATGCGATCGCTCAGCGCGAGCGCCTCGTGCTGATCGTGGGTCACGAAAATGAAGGTGATGCCGGCGCCGCGCTGCACATCCTTCAGCTCGCCCTGCATCTCTTCACGGAGCTTGGTGTCGAGCGCACCCAGAGGTTCATCGAGCAGGAGCACGCGAGGACGATTGATAAGAGCGCGTGCGAGGGCGACGCGCTGCCGCTGGCCGCCGCTGAGCTCACTCGGCTTGCGCGACTCGAACCCGCCGAGCCGCATGGTTTCCAGGACTTCGGCCACTCTCGCGGCGCGCTGCCGGCGGGGCACGCGGCGTACCCGCAGGCTGTAGCCGACGTTGTCGCCGACCGTCATGTGCGGGAAGAGGGCATAGTCCTGGAAGACGGTGTTGACATCCCGCTCGAAGGGCGGCACCTTCGTGACGTCACGACCGTGCAGCCAGACCTTGCCGCTGGTGGGTCGCTCGAATCCCGCGATGAGGCGAAGGGTCGTGGTCTTCCCGGATCCCGACGGGCCCAGGAGTGAGAAGAACTCGCCGTCGGTGATGTCCAGCGAGATGCCGCTGATGGCCACCTGGTCGCCGAACCGCTTTGTGAGACCGACCAGCGAGACGGCCGCCGGGATCGTGACCTCGGGCGCCTGACGCTCGCTCCCTTCCGCCAGGTTCTCTCGAGCCAGCACTGGTCTTCCCCACGTACAGCGCGCGACGGTCTCTGCAGCCCGCTTCACGCGTGTCGGTCGAGATCCTAGCCCCTGAGATGGCCTGTCGGGGCGGGTACGCCGTGGTTGTGTGCCGGGCCGAAGCGGCCGACGAGCGCAGGCAGCGCCTAACTGACTCGCACGCGGGGATCGAGGACCGCGTACAGAGCATCGACAACGATGTTTGCGGCCACCACGAAGGCCGCCGATACGAGCACGATGCCGATCACCACGGGGAGGTTCTGCACCTGGATCGCCTGGACCACGGCGAGTCCAAGGCCGGGCAACCCGAAGATGCTTTCCGTGACGATGGCACCTCCCATCACGCCGGCAAGGTCGATGCCGAATTGCGTGACGATGGGTGTGAGCGAGCTGCGCAGCGCGTGGCGATACACCACGCGCCGCTCGCTCAGCCCCTTGGCGCGAGCGGTGCGGATGTAATCCTCACCGAGCGTCTCGAGCAGCGAGCTGCGCGTCAGCCGTGAGTAGGTCGCGGCGATGACGAGGGCGACCGTTATCCACGGCAGGATCAGATCGTGCGCCCACTCCAGCGGGTTGGTCGTGATCGGAGTCCAGCTTCCCGGTTTGGGAAAGATCGCAATGCCATGGATGGTCAGCAGGTAGTAGAGGACGTAAAGAAGCAGCAGCCCGAGGATGAAGACCGGCATCGAGACCCCGGTGAGCACGAAGACGGTCGCACCGCGGTCCATGAGGCTTCGTGGCCGGCGTGCGGCAAGGACTCCAACACTGATCCCGATAACCGTCCACAGCACTGCTGCTCCCGCTGCGAGCGACAGGTCGATCGGCACCGCCTGCGCGATGATGGTGGTGACCGGAAGCCGGTTGTTGTTGGAGATGCCCAGGTCGAAGTGCCCCGGGATCGGCACCAGGCGCTCGAGGTAGTGCCAGTACTGGACGATGACCGGCTGATCGAACCCGTACTCCTTGTTGATGTTGGCGAGCAGCGCCGGCGTCACCGCCCGTCCAGCGAGCTCGCGTGCCGGATCGACACCCGGCCGCGCGTAGTAGAGGACGAAGACCAGGGTGATGATGACCCAGAGGGTGATCAGACCCAGGACGATGCGACGGATCAGGAAGCGGATCACGTCCGCTTCTTCTTTCTGCGGCCCGCGAAGATACGCTCGGTGCGCGGGT